>NZ_JAZEUN010000003.1:0-223981 GCF_037029175.1 Galbibacter sp. PAP.153
TTAAAGTAATTACTTTGTTGATTATTATCTGGAAAAATATCTTGAAATAAACTACTATTTTGTATCAGTAACAAATTAACACGAACAACTATAACCTATTAAGTTTAAAATCCTTGACCCAAAACAAATCAGATTTTAAAAACTTAAGTCTAATCACATAATTATCACCATTATCCGACTGTTCTTTATATATCTTAGCCGGCAAGCTATGCTCAGTTTAATCCGGCACAAGTGGATCAGTTTGTTCTAAAATTAATAGTATATCCGAATTTTGCAAATTATAGAGCAATAGCGTTATGATTAATGTGTTTAAAACATCGGTATTTACAGAGAAGGATATTGAGCTGTTAAATTCATCCTCCAAATAATGAAGTTCATCATAAAACAGGGAGACTTATCCATGAGTTTTGAAGAGAAATTTTACTTTTGAATAATGGCTCAAAAAAAGATAAATATTAAAAGACTACTTATCTTTTTCTTCTCATCACTGGTCTATGCTCTGTGCCAAATGCTTTTTAGCATTATTGTGATGAAAGAAGATTTATGGAAGAACTTTCACTTACAGCTTTCAGTGCATTATGTCGTCATACTTGCCATGTGTATGGCAGACTGCGGATTACTATTACTTCTAAATAAGCATTTACCATATTCCAAAAATATCTTTTTACGTATTATGGCAGACATTATAGGGATCATAGCTATTTGCCTGATATTATTATGGATATTTAATTTTTTAATATATAATGTGTTCCTTGTTCCCGAGGAAGGATTGCCTCCTTTCATTGTCAAATTTGCATTTGCAATGACAACCAATGTTCCCATATTGTTGGTTTTCGAGTTAATCCATTACTTCCAGTCCGAACAAAAGGCCATAGCCGATTCTGAAAAAGCCAAACGTAAGGTACTGTTGTTTCAACACGAAACATTGCGGTCACAGATTAATCCACATTTCCTATTTAATTCATTGAATGTATTGTCCTCACTGATCTACATCAACCAAGAAAGTGCCAATAAATTTACAAAAGCCCTATCGAAGACCTACCGATATGTGCTTTCCCTTAGCCAGCAGCCAATGGTTTCTGTAGCAGATGAACTGGATGCCCTGGATTCATATATCTTCCTGATGCGGACAAGATTTGAAAACTCTTTTACTTTCACAGTGGCTAAAACAACTAGCTACGAACAGAACAAGATCATTCCCCTTACCCTGCAATTACTTATAGAGAATGCATTCAAGCACAACATCGCGATCGAAGAATCATTGTTGAATATAAAAATCACCATTGATAGCGATTATGTCACGGTTGAGAACAACATCCAGCCATCTAGCAGTGTAGATAAAGGCGGAATCGGGTTGAAATATATTGCCAAGCAATATAAAGTATATGCTAAAGAGGTCCTTATAGTGCATACAGACGATTTGTTTATCGTTAAAATCCCCTATATCCAACCATGAAGTACCTGATAGTTGAAGATGAACGGTTTGCATACGAAGAAGTAAAACGTATGATAACGAAATTACGTCCTGAATATTTGTTGGAGAAACAAACAAAAACAGTGGTAGATACCATCGAATTTTTGAAAGTTTCTGACGTAGATTTAATTCTTATGGACATACGTCTTGCAGACGGTAACTGTTTCGAGATATTCAATCACATAAAGGTGACCACACCGGTAATCTTTACAACTGCTTATGATGAGCATGCGATTAAAGCGTTTAAATTAAACAGTATTGATTATCTGCTAAAACCATTTAATGAGAATGAGCTGGAAGTGGCATTAATTAAATTCGAGAAACTCTTCCAAAAGCATTCTTACAGAGCTGATTCCGAAAACTTTGAACAATTACTCTTGACTAAAACCAAAAACCGTTTCCTTATATCAAAAGGAGAAAACTACCATTACATTGAGACGGTGGACATTGCTCATTTTTATAGTGAAGATGGGGTTGTATTTCTACATACTTTTCAAAACAAACGGTATATTATTAATTACACCTTGGATCGGTTGGAACAGCAACTTGATAAACGTTTGTTTTTTCGTGTATCCCGTAATTGCATCGGGAATGTAAAGGCCATTGAAAATGTAGCGAAGCATTTCAATAGCCGGTTGAAACTTTCCTTTGTTCCCGAATGCCCACATGAAGTTTTAGTAAGTCGAGTACGTGTCCCCGACTTCCTTAAATGGATGGACGGTATTGTAGAATAATTAGGTCTTCGCAAGTTTTTCCATTTATTACTCCCATAATTTCTCTTCTTTGATATCGGGCTTAAAAAATCCGTTCCTCTAATTCTGTATTTCATTTATCCAATTCTAAAGCCTATAGGCTAGTGCTTTCTGTTCTGCTCTATCCATCATTCTTTTGTCCAAAATATATATAACAAAAGCAAATCAATTTAAAATCATGAAGCTAAAATCAGTATTCTTTGTAACGTTGGTAACGTTGCTATGCATGAAAGGAAAAGCGCAGGAAATATCATTCAAAACGGAGTACATTGGAAACTCAGGCTATTATTATTTGCCTCCCGGTGAAGGCCCAAAAGAAAGAATCGGCAATGCCGAAGGTTATGCTATAGTTTATCAGGGGGCGTTAAATATGCCATTATCCGTAAAAACGGATAAAAACAACCGTCCAATTGTTTGGGGTGTTGGAGCTGGCGGGACATATGTTTCGTTAGATAATAAACATTTCACGGACGATATGGTCTCCGAAATAATGAATCTTCAAATAGGGCTTTACCACCTTCGGCCTTTGAGCGAGAAGTGGTCAATGAGGGCAAGCTTGGGCGTGGGTATATTTACTCCTTCAACCGATTTTTCCAAAATCAGTTTCAAAAATGTGCTCGGAAGCGGAGGCGTTGTTTTTATCCGTCACTTGACCCCAAATTTAGATATTGGTGGAGGTTTAGCTATAAATAGTACCTTAGGCTACCCAATGGTATTTCCAGCCTTCTATTTTAATTGGAAAAATGAAAGGAAATTTGATATAAACGTTGAGTTGATCGAAGGTTTGGATGCTTCAGTAGGGTATGATTTTAATGATAGGTTCAAACTGTCGTATGCATTTCAAATAAATGGCCAAGTAGCCTTGTTGGAGAAGGACGGTGAAGATAAGATATTCTCCCACCAATACATCGTTACAGGATTTCGTCCCGAAATAAAGTTTGGTAAAAGCGGGTTGTCTATGACAGGTATGGCCGGGTTAAACCTATACCGTCCTGCGTCATATACGGATAGAACTCTCAAAGGAATTTTTGCTTCTGATAATGATTATTATTTTGCTGTTTCCCCGTATGTATCTTTGGGATTAAAGATGAAGTTTTAAGTCCTGAAAAATGAAACAAGCTCTACAAACCTTGGTATATATGAGTCTCTATGGTATTGTTTATGTCCTGAGTTTGACACCTATGGCATTTCTTTATGCCGTGGCTTCTCTTGCGTTTTTTATAGTGTATTACATTATCGGATACAGGAAACCAATAGTAATCCAGAACATGGCACGTTCGTTTCCCGATAAACGATATGGCGAAATCTATGGTATTATAAAAAAATTCTACGTATGCTTTACCAACTATTTTGCTGAAATCATAAAAAACATCTCTGCTCCGGTCGAAGTGCTTGACAAAAAGATCATCTTTGAGAACCTGGAACTCATAGACAGGCATATGTCCGCCCGTCGAAATGTTATCGCATGCCTGGGACATTGTGGTAACTGGGAAATGCTAAATTTTATGCCAAATAAGCTTAATCACGAAGTTTATGCTGTATATAAACCTTTACGGTCAGAAGTAATGAACAGGCTGATGATTAAAATCCGGTCTCGTTTCGGTTTAAAATTGATCCCTGATAAAATGGTAATGCGGCATATCCTGACCCAAAAATCATCGCCCGCCCTTTATCTTTTTCTAGCTGACCAATGTCCCAGTACAAGAGAAGACAAGTACAAATTCGAATTTCTAAACCAGCAAACCTATATCTTTTCAAGTATGGAAAAACTGGCACATACAAGTGGGGCGGCAGTCATCTACCTACACATAACACAACTATCGAAAGGAAATTACAGGATATCGTGTATCCCACTATGTTCAGAGGCAGTATCTACAAATGAAAGGGAGATAACCCAAAAGTATGTCAATTTACTTGAAGAAAATATAAAAGGAGAACCATACGGTTGGTTATGGACACATAAACGATGGAAAAGATAAATTCATTAATGAAAACAAACAAAATACATAGTGTATTAATAGGATTTTTTTACTTAAATAATCTTCCGCACAAGTAAATCCGAGCCTTACCTTCTGTCAAACCCTTGATATTTTGTTGCTGTACTAGCTATTGTTTTTAAGCAGTGGATGGGGAGGCTATCGCGGCAGATTTAAAGGCAGGAAGGGAAAAATCCGGTGGCAAGCTCTGGGAGCACAGTATAAAAGAAAGACATAAAAACCATAAAACCAACAACGATGAATAAAACAGCCTCTTTAGAAATATTGGTCTTTGCCACTAATATTTTTTCTACCGATCAAATGAATATTATATTGGAAAAACTTTTAACGCACCCAGGAGTCAAACAAGCCAATTTCGACCTGGAAGATGTTGACAAGGTTTTAAGGGTGGTATCTTGTGGGATTTCCGAAAGCGAAGTTGAAAAGATATTGCAACACCAATATGTATATTGCAAAGCATTGACATAACAGCAAATGGATACCGAGAGATTAAGATTTTTCCTTCAAAATGGAAGAGTTTCACTTTTTCAACTATTGAATGCAAAATTAAAGACACTATACATTATTTGGGCTTTCGTATTTTTAGTAATACCGCTCTCTCCGTTTAATTCCTGTAGTTCCACCGCTGATGTTCCAGTACCATCGTAGGGCTGCTGCTATGCCTAAATTGCTGCAAATGATAACAAAATTGAGTATAACTATAGGGCCTTGTAGTACCTTGGCAATATTCTTCCCATATAAGTTGGCGGTTTACACCTACCCGTTTAAGTTCCTTGTTATAGTAATCAAGGCGCTGTTTTAAGTATTCATAACGATCATCTTTATAAGAAGGATTTCCAGACCAGAGTTTAGCTTCCAAGGCAGGATCTTCTTCATGTAAAAGTTCAGCAATAGAGAGTTCGCCCTGGGTTACTTTTTTGATATAGCTCTTTACTGTATTCTTGCTAATGGATAATTCTCGGGCAATGGTCTTAATGCCTTTGCCCTGTATATGCATACGGAGTATTTGTTTTACTTGACTCATTCGTTTTGGTTTTCCTGTCATTACATATCTTTTGGTGGTTCCCACCAAAAAAACCAAAATCAAATAAAACAATCACTAGAGGGGTCAATATACCCGGAATTTTAATCATTTCCCCAATAAAGGGGTCAACATGCTCCGGAATATGATATCACCTTGATGACTGTGTTTTTTTATAGAGGGGTCAGCATCCGCCGTAATGACAGTGCATTAAAGAGCTTCCGGTAGAGGGGTCAACATGCTCCGCGTATCCATTTAATTGCCAATTATAATCTTTTTAAAATTTTTCCTGAAAAACTAACGATAATATCTGGAAAAGTTTGAACCACTAAAATTAATGAAGAAATAGCTATAATACTATTGATTAACAGTAACTTAAAAATAAAAAAAAAGAGGACAAATCGAAAAATATCAATTTGTCCTCGATGGTGACGCAAGAAATACAAATTTCTGAAAATTTTATTAAAGATTTAGAACTTTTGGCAGCTGTAGAAAATGAAGATAATTTTATATCTAAATAGAATAGTAATTCTACAATGAGATTGAAATTAAAAATTAACAATATTATATCTTTTCTCATTGTCTAGTCTTTTGTTGCAAGTCCAGTGGCGAGCGGAATAAAACAAAAGACAGGGGATTTTTGCCTTTTCCGGCAACAATCTGGGTTTTGTTTTATGGGGATTATTTAATGTTCCAAAGGTTCCCTGCTTGTGTGACGGACCCGTAATATCGTTATTTGAGTCTTTTCCACTTGGTAGGTTACCTGTAACTGTATTTTTCAAAAGCCCTAAAGCTTCCGTCGTTTTTTTTCTTGAACCTATCCGGACTATAGATTTCTGGTTTATCGGATAGCTCCCTTGATGCCTTGAGTATTTCGTTTTTAACTTTTGATGCTGCCTTTGGTGACTTCTCCCTTAAATCCTCCAAGGATTCCTTTAACTGAAGGGAACCGTTTTTACTCCAGATGACTTTGGGTTTCACCATTCTTTTGCCATTTTTTCCATTTCTTCCTGGGTATAGAATTCCCCGCGGTTTATCTGTGCTATGGATTCGTCGATTTCTTTATTGTACTGCTCAATACTGATGCGTTCCGGGATCTCTTCTTCTTGGTAGGTTTTTGCCATTGCGTCAACCAAACGTAAAAATTTACCGTCTGCCTTGTTTTTTATATATTCTAAAACACTTTGTCTTAAATCTAAAGTTGCCATAATTATTCCTCTTTTCTTATTGTAAAGATACAATTTATGTTCCATAGTTTTTTCTTCTTGGGAAGATTATTTGTATTGGCAGAAAGTCGATAAGAAAATAGTAAAACGAATTAACGAACTAATTAAAAGTTGTATGCGAATACCTTTTGAAGGTATCGGAAAACCCGAAGCTTTAAAAGGAGATTTACAAGGTTGTGACCTCCTCCCAAAAAATTAAAAACATAAGAAGAACTCAAAAAATTGATCATTTGAAGAGTTTACTAAAAATAGCTAATGATAAAATGAGAAAGGCTCGAGAGCTGTTATTGACTGATACCATTGACGCCAATGACTTTAGAGTGATAAAATCTGAATGTGCAGATGAAATCTTTAAAATAGAGAGTGAACTTTCTGTTTTTCAAGAAGATAACATCAACCTCAGTAGTCTTTTGGAAAAAGCTTATAATTGTCTTTCAATGTTAGATATACTCTATTTAAAAAGTGATATTATTGTTAAAAGAAAGTTAATTTCGTCTCTTTTCCCTCAAAAATTGACAATTATTTCTGGAAAAATTCGAACACCTAAAATCAACGAAGCTTTAGCTCTAACTACCATGATTAACAAGCACTTACAAGAACATAAAAAAGGGGAAAAATCAAATAAAATTGACTTTTCCCCTATGGTGAACGATATGGTACAGAATTCGAACCAATTAATAGAAGATTTAAAGCTTTTAGCTGATATAGTGGCTGCTTAAAGAAATTCAAATCCCTCATTTTCCATGGTTAAACAGGTCGTTTTGGAGTAATTGCATCTTTATTGCCCCTTTATTGCCCCATTGGCTTTTAATCATTAAGTTTTCACCTTAATACTGTACATGTAGTACCTATCTCTTGAATTCTGGGTGACTATCCTACAAGTTGTATCTTAGTACTGGTTTTATAAATGTACGGATTGTCATAAAGAACGTTTTTCTCAAGAAATTGAAAACTAACCACTTAGAGTTAGCACGAAAAGTATTATAAAAATAGTATTAATTAGGAGTTTCTTATATCTGTAAACCATTGGAGTATTTCTTTTCTAAAAGCTTCCGGACCTATTTCCAATCGTCTTGCATAACGTTGATTTGCATTTTGTCCTGCAAGATAACGTAGCTGATCTTTATTATCGGTAGCTGCTTCGTAGATAATCTCTGCAATTTCTTCCGGAGTAGAAGGCGAACTAAAGCCTCCCATTGTTTTTTCTATGGTTTCGTTATATATCGGATGAGAGCCTAAATCCAATGAACTGCCGGAAAAGTTTGTATTGGTTCCACTTGGTGAAACAGTTTTAACCCCGATGTTGAACATCGATAGTTCAATGGACAGGCTTTCGCTCCAACCTTCCAATGCCCATTTTGTGGCGTGGTACACACTCCCGAAAGGATATGCCATAAGTCCAGCTATCGAGGTTACGGTAATAAACGAGCCCTTCTGCTTTTCCCTAAAATAAGGGATAAACGCTTGGGTAACCTGCATTGTCCCAATTAGGTTCGTGTTTACCTGTTGCGTAATTTGCTCATTGCTCAATGCTTCCATTGCGCCAAATAATCCATATCCCGCATTGTTAAGCACTACGTCTATATCGTGTAACGAAGTGGCTTTTTTAACCGTAGATAGTATTTGTTCAGCATCAGTAATGTCCAGAGGTAAAATTGTTATGTTTTCAAGTTGGGTGAGTTCCGTCTCTTTTTCGGGGCTTCGCATCGTGGCAATAACATTCCAGCCTTTTGCCCGAAAAAATTTAGCACTTGCTTTTCCTATACCCGATGAAGCGCCTGTTATAAAAATTGTTTTCATTTTTATTTAATTTTTAATTCATTAATTCTACAAAGTTAAGGCGTGAAAGTATACATTTGATACTTGTATACTAGAGGATACCTAAAATGAAAGAAAAGGATAAACAACGGTTTAAAGAAAAAGTAAAGGCGATACAGGACACGATGTTTGTACTGGGGGGAAAATGGAAACTACCGATTATCCTCTCTATTCACGACGGGAACAAAAGGTTTAACGAAATTTCCAATTCCATTCCCAAAATAACCAATCGGGTATTGTCCAAAGAGCTAAAGCATTTGGAAGAAAATTTATTGATTACCAGGGCTGTAATTGATGAATATCCCGTTCGAATCGAATATCACGTAACTGACTATTGTTTTAGTATTGGGAAAGTTGTAAACCCGATGGAAAAATGGGGGAAAAATCATATAGAAAAAATCAAAGCAAAATGAACTTTCAAACTCATCGAAAGAGCTAAGGAACGCTTTTCCACTACCCAGCTTTCCGTTAGTGAAATTGCTTTTGAATTGGGGTTTGAACATTCCCAATCATTTAGCAAATTATTTAAATCAAAAACCAATCAAACCCCACAGGAATTCCGTACAAGTTTTAATTAATATGTTTTATTCAAGAGTGCTAATTTTAATTTTGTCTCAGCTTGGTTCGAATCCATTTAGCCTAACTCTCTAAAAAAATCTAATTGTTTATTTAAGAAATATTATTAATGATTTTTTAAAGTAAAAATTAAGGATTTCTCAATAAAATCGATAATTAAGTAAAAAAGGGACACTAAATTAGTATCCCTTTTTGTGACCCCGGCAGGATTCAAACCTGCAACCCTCAGAGCCGAAATCTGATGCGCTATTCAGTTGCGCCACGGGGCCATACTCCTGCTTATGCCGGAATTTTTACTTTATATATTTAACTCAATTTAGCCTTAACAATTGTAGAAATGGTTTTTCCATCTGCTCTTCCAGCCAGTTCTTTCGATGTCATCCCCATTACTTTTCCCATATCCTTCATCCCTTCTGCACCTATCTTGGAGATAATTCCAGAAACCACTTCTGTAATTTCCTCTTCACTCAATTGTTCGGGCAAAAATTTCTCTATAATAGCAGCTTGTGCCAGTTCGGGTTCTGCCAAATCTGCCCGCCCCTGCTCTTTGTATATAGCTGCACTATCTTTTCTTTGTTTTACAAGTTTTTGCAAAAGCTTTACCTCTTCTTCTTCGCTTAGGCCATCTTTGGACGCTGCGTTTGTCTTTGCCAATAAAAGTTCAGACTTAACCGCCCTAAGGGCTTCCAGTGCCTTTGAATCCTTGGCCTTCATGGCAGTTTTCATTTCGGTCATCACTTTATCTTGTAAACTCATGGTCTTATTGTTTTATAAAACTTTTTTCGCAGTGCGAAGATAAAAAAATAACCCGAAAACTTCTTAAAAAGATTTCGGGTTTTATGGCTATTATCAATTTTCCCTAATCTACATTATCATGCAAAAAGGAGTTATTACTTCTTAGCTGAATTTCTTCATTGCTATCTGAGCCTACACTCGTTCTTGAAGATTGATTTTCTTCTTGTTGACTTTCAAGGTCTATCCCCATCCTCTTGTATGCGGGCTGCTTTTCTATTTCTTCTATTTTTGATGCATTATTATGAAATTTATAGTTGAAATCTTTTAGCTTGCGCCTGCGTTCTTCGGCCCTGCTCCTTAAACTGTCTTCAATGGAACTGTTCATGGGGTCTATTTCGTCTGAAGATTGGTTTTGGGACGGCTTTTCTTCGACTACCTTTTTTTCAAAATCCAGTTCTTTTTCAACTTTTTCGGCCTTTTTATCTTTTGGCCTTGCATTGTTTAGCTGATCTTCCATTTCCATATAATCATCCAAGCTGTAACGCTTCGTACCATCATGCGAAACTTCGGTAACCGGCACTATTTCTACATGGTCGTTCACCTCATAATCACTTACATCTTCAGAAAGGTCGAATGTAATTACGTTTTCCTCCTCTTCGCGGTCTTCTTCCTGCAAGGGCATGTCAAAAGAAAGCATTGTCTGCTTTTTGGCCTCTGGTTTTAATATTTCCGGGTCCACAACATCTATGTCCTTAATTTTGGCAGTGGTATCTATTATAATAAAATCATCGTCGTTTTCCAATGTCACTTCATCATAAATAACATTGATGTTTTTTATAATTTCTGAAGTTGGAATCAATTCCATTTGTTGGTCTTCAACTATCTTTTCTTCTGAATCGTCCACCAAAACATGCTTCACTACCTTTTTTTCTTCGGACTTTTCTTCATCAATAGATGATGATGCTGTAAATTTCTTTTGTGAAGCCTTTGGGGTAAGGTCGTGAACCGCTTTTTGTTCGTCTTCCAGTGTGTGGATAATCTTTTTGGCTTCTGTATTTACAATCTCATGTTGTTGCTCAGGGTTAAATCCCGTTGCAATTACGGTTACGGCTATAGAATCGCCCAAACCTTCGTCTTCACCAACACCCATGATAATATTGGCATTGTGGCCGGCTTCGTTTTGAATATGATCGTTGATTTCTCCAATTTCATCTAGGGTAATTTCTTCGGCACCTGAAACTATAAGTAGCAGTACGTTTTGTGCGCCGGTAATCTTGTTGTCGTTCAATAATGGAGAATCCAATGCTTTCATAATGGCTTCGGGCGCTCGGTTTGCACCGGTTGCCGTTGCAGACCCCATAATGGCGGTTCCGCTGTTAGAAAGCACCGTCTTGGCATCTCTTAAGTCAATGTTTTGCGTGTAGTGGTGCGTAATAACTTCTGCAATCCCCCTTGCCGCGGTTGCCAATACTTCGTCCGCTTTGGAAAAGCCTGCTTTAAAACCAAGGTTTCCATATACTTCGCGAAGTTTGTTGTTATTAATCATAATAAGAGAATCGACATGGGAACGCAATTTTTCCACGCCGCGTTGTGCCTGTTCGTTACGCATTTTCCCTTCAAACTGAAAAGGAATGGTTACAATTCCAACCGTTAGGATATCCATATCCTTGGCCAGCTTGGCTATTACCGGTGCCGCTCCGGTGCCTGTTCCGCCACCCATACCGGCAGTGATAAAAACCATTTTGGTGTTGGTGTCCAGCATGGACTGCAATTCTTCCAAGCTTTCTATGGCCGCTTTTTCGCCTACCTCGGGATTTGCCCCCGCACCGAGGCCTTCTGTTAAAGATACCCCCAGTTGTACTTTATTTGGCACTCCAGTGTTTTGCAATGCCTGCGAATCTGTATTACAAACTACAAAATCCACGCCGTTTATGCCTTGTTGAAACATGTAATTAATTGCATTACTACCTCCGCCGCCAACGCCAATAACCTTAATTACATTGCTTTGATTTTTTGGTAAGTCGAATGAGATGTTCCCTAAATCTGTGTTGCTACTCATAATAATTTTTTTTACCCTATTTTTTCCTATTACTACTTACTAATATTTTTTAAACGCTTGCTTCTAGTGTTGGTTGACTATTCTGCATTGTCTAAAAAATCTTTTAATTTCTCTGACCATTTTTCAAGAAAGGATTTCCTTTCTCTTTTTGACTCAGTTGATTGGGGCTCTGTTTGATTATAATCGTTTGGTTGTTCTTCTTGTTTGGTTTCTTGTGCTTCTTTTTTCGATTGGTTTCCAGGCTGTCTTGGCGCATTCTTTTGTTGTTGCTGAATGGCATTCATTACCAAACCGACTGCCGTGGCATATACCGGGCTGGCTATTTCTGTATCCGAATCGCCTGCCAAGTGCTCGTTTGGATAGCCAATTCTGGTATCCATGCCCGTTATGTATTCCACCAATTGCTTTAGGTGCTTTAACTGGCTTCCGCCGCCCGTTAATACAATTCCGGCAATCAGCTTTTTCTTTTGATCTTCGTGACCGTAATTTTTAATTTCCATGTATACCTGCTCAATAATCTCCACAACGCGTGCATGGATAATTTTAGAGAGGTTTTTTAATGTAATTTCCTTTGGTTCCCTTCCCCTTAAACCGGGTATGGAGACTATTTCGTTGTCTTTGTTTTCGCCGGGCCATGCCGATCCAAACTTAATTTTTAACAATTCGGCCTGTTTCTCGATAATGGAACAGCCTTCTTTTATATCTTCGGTAACTACATTCCCACCAAAAGGGATTACCGCGGTATGACGGATAATTCCGTCTTTAAAAATGGCAAGGTCGGTGGTGCCGCCCCCGATATCGATTAACGCAACGCCAGCTTCTTTTTCTTCCTGGCTCAACACAGCATTGGCCGCCGCCAAAGGTTCGAGGGTAATACCGGCCAAATCGAGACCTGAGCTTTTTACGCACCTACCAATATTTCTAATGGATGATACCTGCCCCACGACCACATGGAAATTGGCCTCCAAACGGCCGCCATACATCCCGATGGGCTCTTTTATTTCGGCCTGGCCGTCTACTTTGTATTCTTGTGGCAATACATGGATGATTTCTTCCCCGGGAAGCATTACCAGCTTATACACTTGATTGCAAAGTTTGTCCAGATCGTCTTCGCTGATTACTTCTTCCGAATCGGGTCTGGTTATATAATCGCTGTGTTGCAAACTTCTTATATGCTGTCCGGCTATCCCTACCACGCAATCGTTTATTTTAAGGCCCGATGCGCTCTCGGACTCCTGTACTGCTTGTTGAATTGATTGAATTGTTTGGGTAATATTGTTTACCACGCCCCTGTGCACCCCCAAACTTTTGGACTTACCAATACCTAATATTTCAATCTTTCCATAATCGTTCTCTCGACCGATCATGGCCACTATTTTTGTGGTCCCTATGTCTAACCCTACTGCGTATTTAGTATTTTCCATAATCTATTTTTTGGTACACACTACCTGATTGTCAAAGCTTAGGTTTACAACCTTATATTTATCCAAGGTTTTATCGTGCAACCCTTTTTGATAAAAAGCCTTAAAATTATTAAACTTAGATTCCAGTTCTTCTATTTTATTCAGGTACAAGACAAAATCTTCGGTTCTCAATTTTAATTCGTAATGATCTTCTTTTTGCTGGATGCCAATTACGTTCATCTTTAAAAAATCATCATCATATATAAATTTGGCCAGTGTATATAACTCCGGCAATTTATTTTTTATACTATTCCCTGTTACTAAAGGTACCCTAGCTGAATAAACAGGCGATAACGGCATCGTTTTTCCTTTTACATCAATATAAAAAGGTTTACTAGCCGCCACTCTTGCAATTGGTGTACGCTGACGTATTTTTGCCCCAACTTCCCCAGTTATAGATACATAGACATCGGCCTCTTGAACCATTTTATTGGCGTTGAGGGATTTCTCCATAATATTCAAAGCTAATTTTTCTTTGGGTACGCCCGAAGCAGTGTCCCGATTTTGTATCAACAATTTATTAACTGTGTTCCTTGTGATAAAATGTGCATTATCGTTTAGGAACTCAATACGGGAATTGTTGCTCAACATACGGCTATTGTTTCTTTTGTTTGAAAAAGAATACATAAAAACCAATGCAAGGAGCACTATTACTAATTTTATAAAACTAACATACTTTTTCACTTAACGCTTTTTTTATGCTATTAACTTCTTGTCCGATATCGCCTGCACCGAGCGTTAAAAAGACTTGAGAACGGCTTGCTCTCAAAATCTCGGGAAGGTCTTGCTTTACAACTTTTTGTTTGTGGCCATGGTCTATCATGTCCAGCAACCAATTAGCTGTTATTCCTTCAATGGGTTCTTCTCTTGCAGGGTAAATGTCCAGTAAAATAATCTCATCAAAACGGGCTAAGCTCTTTGAAAAATCTAGGGCGAAATCTTTTGTTCTTGAAAACAAATGTGGTTGAAATACCACCGTAATCCTTTTGTTTGGGTGTGTACTCGTAACAGCTTCATACACGGCATCTATTTCTGTAGGATGATGCGCATAATCGTCTATATAAATTAAATCCTTTTCATTGATTTGGTATGAAAAGCGGCGTTTTATGCCTTTAAAACTGGCAAGCGCCCTGGCAAGGCGACTTAGGGGGGTGCCTAAAGTTGTCGCCATTGCCAATGCTGCCAATGCGTTTAACAAATTGTGTTTTCCTGGTTTGCTAAACATAACCCCATTTATGGTTTCTGTCGGGGTTACTAGGTCGAATAGGTAGGTTGAGTTTGTAATTGTTATATTTCTGATTGAAAAGTCCGAATTGTCTTCTATCCCAAAGGTAGTCCCCTGAATTGGCAATCCGTTTTTAACAAAAAGCTTTCCTTGTGGCTTTACTTTTTTAGAAAATTCAATGAATGTTTTTTTCATTTCGTTTTCATTTCCATATATGTCCAAGTGGTCGGCATCTATGGAAGTAATACAAGCTACCATTGGCGAAAGGTGCAAAAAGGACCTGTCGAATTCATCGGCTTCCACAACGGTATACTCGTTGCCTTCAATTAAAAAATTACTGTTGAAATTTTCTGAAACCCCACCCAAAAAGGCTGTAATGGGCGTTCCCGTTTCTTTTAAAATATGGGCCAATATGGCACTTGTAGTGGTTTTTCCATGAGTTCCAGCCACGGCAAAGCAATACGTATCTTTTGTTATGATGCCCAGTACGGCAGCGCGTTTTTGTATTTCAAAGCCATTTGCCGAAAAATAAACATACTCCTGATGCATTTTGGGCACCGCAGGCGTATATACCACCAATGTTGCTTCTTTATCCTTGAAACCACGCGGAATTTTATCCACATCTTCTTCAAAATGAAGATCGATTCCCAAATCTGCAAGTCCGTCTGTAATTTCTGTTGAAACTTTATCGTAACCCGCTACATTTTTCCCAATGAACTTAAAATAACGTGCCAGACTAGACATGCCAATGCCGCCTATGCCCAAAAAGTAAACGTTATGTATTTTATTTAAGTCCATTTTATGCTTATGCAACTTTTTTTATTAATTTTTCTATTTCGTCAACAATATCGCTAGTGGCATTTGGCAACGCCATGGCTTTAATGTTGATGCCCAGCTCTTTTTGTTTTTCTTCTGAATTAAATACCGATAAAAATGTTTCTTCAAAAGTTGTGTCCAAGTCATTTTCCCTGATTAAAACAGCCGCATTGTTTTTTACAACTGCTGAAGCATTTTTAGTTTGATGGTCTTCTGCAACATTTGGCGATGGGATAAAAAACACAGGTTTCCCCACTATGGCCAATTCTGAAACAGAGATGGCCCCTGCACGGGAAATAATAATATCGGCAGCGGCATATGCCAGTTTCATATCGTTAATAAATGCGTGCACTTTTACGGTGTCGCCTTGGTGCTTTTTATATTCATCGAAGTACAACTTTCCGCATTGCCATATAAGTTGTACGTTATTTTCCTTAAAAAAGTTTAGCTCTTTTTCTATTAACTGGTTAATTCTCCTCGCTCCTAAACTTCCGCCCATGACAAACAGGGTTTTACGGTTCTTGGTCAATTGAAAAAATTTAAGACCTTCTTCTTTTTTATCATCAATCTTTAATAAATCTTGACGGACCGGGTTTCCGGTTTTTATTATTTTATCAGCAGGAAAAAAACGATCCAGGCCATTGTATGCCACAAATATCTTTTCTACATTTTTTGCCAACCACTTGTTTGTTATTCCAGGGAAAGAGTTTTGTTCCTGCAATACACATGGAATCCTTTTTCCCGAAGCAGCCTTTAATAATGGTCCGCTTGCATACCCGCCTGTTCCAACGGCAATATCGGGCTTAAACGATTTTACTATTTTTTTTGCTTTCCATATGCTGCTTATTAATTTAAACGGGAACATTAAATTTTTAAGCGTTAGCTTTCGCTGAATGCCTGAAATCCATAAACCTTTAATTTCGTAGCCTGCCTGCGGCACTTTTTCCATTTCCATCCTGTCTTGAGCACCTACAAACAGGAATAAAGCGTCCGGGTACCGTTGCTTTAGCTCGTTGGCTATGGCAATGGCTGGATATATATGGCCTCCTGTGCCTCCTCCTGATAATATGAATCTATAACTGCTCACTTAAAATATCTAATGGATTTTGATTATCGGCTTCTTCTTCAATTTGTTCCAAATCTTCTTGGCGTTTGGCGCTTACGCTTAAAATAATTCCTATGGAAAGGCACGTCATCCAGATAGAAGTACCGCCGCTACTTACAAGTGGTAATGTTTGCCCGGTAACCGGGAATAGTTCTACGGCAACCGCCATATTTATAAATGCCTGAAAGACTATGGGCAATCCGGCGGCAATGACCAAGAGTTTTCCAAAGGTGGATTCCGACTTATGTGCTACTATTACTATCCTGAAAAGGAGCAGCAAATAAATAAAAACCATTGTAAGTCCGCCTATTAAACCATATTCTTCAATAATAATGGCATATATAAAATCTGATGAGCTTTGGGGCAAGAAATTCTTCATTACACTTTTTCCGGCACCCACGCCTACAATTCCGCCGGTTGCAATGGCTATTTTTGCTCTTTCTATTTGATAATCGGCCTCGCTATCTCCTTCATCGGCAAAATTTTCAACCCTACTTATCCATGTGTCTACCCTATTTGGGAATAGCCCCGGAAAAGCTTTGGCCGTTAAAACAAACATGGTTAAGCCCAACAATCCGGCTCCTACAATTGCTGCTAAATATTTCCATGGATACCCCCCCAAAAAGCATAATACCAAAACCATTAAAAAGATAATGGCCGTGGTAGAAAAATTGGCAGGGAGAATCAATATCAAAACCAAGAACACTGGCAACCAAAGTGGCACTATGCTCTCTTTAAAGGTTATTTTTTCTTTTTTTATTTTTGCCAAATACCTTGCAACATGAATCAACAAGACAATAGAGGCCAATGTTGACGTTTGAAAAGTAATACCCACAAACGGTACCTGAATCCACCTACTTGCATTTGCCCCACCAATGGTTGTCCCCTGTGCCAAAGTATATATTAGAAGTAATATGGTTATTGGCATGGCTATAATAGACAATCCCTTAAAATATCGGTAGGGTATTTTGTGCACCCCATAAATTATGGCCACGCCCAATGCCAGCAATATACCATGCTTGAGCAAATAGCCAAAGGTGGTACCGCTGCCTACCACGTATACCAAATTGGTACTTGCGCTATACACAGGTAAAAAAGAAAACAATGCCAACAGTGCCACTACAGCCCATATTGCCTTATCACCTTTTATATTTTTAAATAATTCCTGCACGTATATTTAGTTTTTATAAATTTTTAACGGCTTGCTTAAACTGATCTCCTCGATCTTCGTAATTCTTAAACAAATCGAATGAAGCACATGCCGGAGACAACAGCACTGCATCGCCCCTCTCGGCTACTTCTTTACTAATTTTAACAGCATCCTGCATAGAAGTTGTCTCTACAATAAAGTCTACAACGCTCCCAAAAGTTTCAATAATCTTACCGTTGTCCAGCCCAAGGCAAACAATTGCCTTTACCTTTTCCCGCACCAATGGCATTAAAGACAGATAGTCATTTCCCTTGTCCTGTCCGCCGACAATCCAAACCGTTGGCGTATTCATACTATCCAAAGCATAGAACGTAGCATTTACATTGGTAGCTTTTGAATCGTTTATGTATTGCACGTTTTGAATTTTCAATACTTTTTCCAAGCGGTGCGAAGCGCCCTGAAAGTTTTCTAAACTTTCCCTGATGGTCGCTTTCCTTATTTTTACCAATTTCGCTACTGTTGAAGCTGCCATAGCGTTCTTCAAATTATGTTTTCCTTCTAGTACTAAAGTATCTGTAGACATTTCTATATGCTGTTTATCTATATTAATTATTATGCTTTCATCTTTTAAATACGCTCCATTTTCTACTGTTTTTTCAATGGAAAACGGCAATAACCTTGATTGTACGGGATGCTTATCCAGCCAATCCCGAACAACGGGATCATCGGCATCGTAAATAAGGTAATCGTCTTCGGTCTGGTTCATGGCGATCCTAAATTTGGATGCGATATAATTTTCGAACCTATAATCGTATCGATCTAAATGATCGGGTGTTATATTGGTAATTATTGCAATATGAGGCTTAAATGTTTCTATGCCATCCAACTGAAAACTACTGATTTCCAGTACATACATATCTTTATCATTTTTGGCTACCATTTGGGCAAAGCTATCACCTATATTTCCTGCCATTCCCACGTTTAGCCCCCCATTTTTAAGTATGTGGTGCGTAAGCATGGTGGTGGTGGTTTTACCATTGCTTCCGGTAATCCCAATAATTGTGGCTCTGGTGTAAAGCGATGCAAATTCAATTTCTGAAATCACTTTGATACCTTTTTTCAAAAGCTCGCTAACCAGAGGAGCTTTATCGGGTATTCCCGGACTCTTCATTACCAGATCTGCATTCAATATTTTTTCTTCTGAATGCTTTTCTTCTTCCCAATCAATTTTAGAATTTATAAGAACGTTTTTATATTTTTCCTTTATTCTTCCTTTATCAGAAACAAAAACATCAAAACCCTTTTGCTTTCCTAAAACGGCAGTCCCAACTCCGCTTTCTCCCCCGCCTAGCACAACCAGTCTTTGCATTACCTCAGTTTAAGTGTTACAATGGTAACGATTGCCAAAAGAATCCCGATAATCCAAAAACGGGTTACTATTTTACTTTCATGATATCCTTTCTTTTGATAATGATGATGCAAGGGCGACATTAAAAAAATACGTTTCCCTTCGCCAAATTTTTTCTTGGTATATTTAAAGTAGCTCACTTGCATTACCACCGATAAGTTTTCGGCTAAAAAGATTCCGCAGAGAATGGGTATAAGCCACTCCTTTCTAATGGCTATTGCAATAACAGCTATAATACCACCAATGGTCAAGCTTCCCGTATCTCCCATAAATATTTGGGCAGGGAATGCATTGTACCATAAAAAGCCTACCAGGCCACCCGCAAAAGCGGCAATAAATATGGTTATTTCCCCGGCACGTGGAATGTACATTATGTTTAAATAGTCTGAAAAAATGATGTTACCCGAAATCCATGCGAAAATTCCCAGCGTCAGCACTATAATTGCCGATGTACCAGCGGCAAGACCATCGATTCCATCGGTAAGGTTTGCCCCATTTGAAACAGCCGTAATAATAAAAATCACTATAGGGATAAAAATGAGCCATGCGTAGCTTTTATAGTTATCGCCCAACCAAGAAATCAGCATTGCGTAATCAAACTCATTGTTCTTTACAAACGGGATGGTGGTTTTGGTTGACTTTTCTTCTTCTCCGTATTCCTGCGTTACATCTCCATTTGATACCACCTCGATATTATTGGGGGCCTTTAATTCTTCTTTTACGGTTACTTCTGGATGAAAATATAGCGTTGCGCCAACTATAATCCCTATTCCTATTTGGCCAAGGATTTTAAACCTTCCTTTTAGCCCTTCTTTGTCTTTTTTGAAAATCTTAATATAGTCGTCTACAAAACCAATGGCCCCCATCCAAATAGTAGTTACCAACAATACGATTATGTAGATATTTTCCAGTTTTGCAAACAGCAATACGGGAATTATGGTAGCCAGGATAATAATAATACCTCCCATGGTCGGGGTTCCCGCTTTTTGTGACTGCCCTTCCAGACCTAATTCCCTTACACTTTCTCCTATTTGTTGTGCGCGTAAATAATTGATAATCCTTTTACCGTAAATGGTAGAAAACAATAATGATAAAATAACAGCAGCAGCAGCCCTGAAGGTGATAAACTGGTATAATCCCGCTCCAGGCAATTGATAGTTTTTCTCTAAAAATTCGAATAAATAGTATAACATATAAATTTTTGTTTGGCCCTATTCTAAAAGGAACCGCTGCGTTATTTTTTTATGTGCGTTAATAATTTTTTCACCACTTTCATATCGTCAAAATCACTGCGGACGCCATTTATTTCCTGATAGGTTTCATGCCCCTTCCCCGCAATAAGAATGATATCGTTTGCCTGTGCAAATTGGCAAGCTGTTTTTATGGCCTGCTTTCTGTCTTCAATAGAAAGTGTTTTATTAAAATTTTGGGGCTCGACTCCACTTTCCATTTCTTCTATAATTTTGTTTGGGTCTTCGGTCCGGGGGTTATCAGAAGTAAAAATTGCCTTGGTGCTCAAGGTCGACGCTATATTTGCCATTATTGGCCGTTTTGTTTTGTCCCTGTCGCCCCCACAGCCTACAACCGTTATCAACGTTTCGTTACCTGTGCGAATGGCATTAATGGTTTCCAGGACATTTTTTAAAGCGTCGGGTGTATGTGCATAATCTACTATGGCCGTAATCTTATCATCTGAAATAAAATACTGAAAACGGCCACCCACACTCTCCAGTTCGCTTATATATTTTAATATTTCTAGTTTATCAAGCTCAAAAAGGTCGGCTACCGCATAAACGGCCAATAAGTTGTATGCATTAAAACTCCCTATTAAACGCGACCAGACTCCGTTATCGTTTACTTTTAAAAGCAATCCGGTAAATTGATTTTCTAATATTTGGGCTTTATAATCGGCATATGTTTTTAAGGCATAGGTAACTTTTCTGGCTTTTGTGTTTTGTAGCATGACCACCCCGTTTTTATCATCCACATTAACGAGGGCAAAAGCATTTTTGGGGAGTTCGTCAAAAAAGCGTTTTTTAGTGTCTCGGTATTCGGCGAATGTTTTATGGTAATCTAAATGATCATGGCTTAAATTGGTAAAAACACCGCCTGCAAAGTTCAGGCCCATAGTGCGTTCCTGATGAATGCCATGCGAACTTACCTCCATAAAACAGTACTCTACCCCGGCGTCGTTCATCATTTTTAAATACCTATTAATGGTCATGGAATCCGGGGTTGTATGTGTTGCCGGATATTCTTTACTCCCTACCATTACCTTAACTGTAGACAACAAACCTGTTTTGTATCCTGCTTTTGTAAATAACTGGCTCAAAAGTGAGGTAACCGTTGTTTTACCATTTGTTCCGGTAACTCCTATCAATTTTAAGTTTTGTGAAGGGTTTCCGTAGAAATTCGCAGCCATTACCGCCAATGCTTTGTGCGCATTTTCTACTTCAACATAAGTAATCCCATTGACAAGCTGCTCCGGGAGCCTTTCGCATACTACAGCAATGGCGCCTGCTTCGACTGCCTTGGTAATATAATCATGACCATCTACAACAGTACCGGGAACTGCCACAAAAACATCATCCAGGGAAACTTTTCTGGAATCAAAATGAACATCGTTTACATAGGTAACCGTATTACCGGCTACAGCATTGATATTCACTTTGTATAATATGTCTTTTAACAAAATCATGACAATTGCAATACAATGGTTTGGTTTGTTTTTATTTTTTCTCCACTTTTAAGCGACTGGCTTTTTACCACGCCAATACCGCTTCCTTCTATTTTTACCTTTAATCCAAGGTTTTCTAGAATAGAAATAGCATCCATGCCACTCATTCCCTCAACATTGGGCACAATCTCGTTTCGTTTTTTTACTTTGGCGTAATATGCTTTATAATCTTTTTCTACTGCTCCATCTTCTTCGTTTAATTCTTCAATGGTATCTATAAGCGGAGAATTGGTATAAATTTTTTGTGCTATGCTTTTAAAAACCGGCCCGGAAACATCGGCTCCAAAATAACCAACGCTTTTATCGGGTTCGTGAATAACAACAATGCATGAGTATTTTGGGTTTTCGGCAGGAAAGTATCCAGCAAAGCTGGATATGTAATTCAACTTGCTTTTATCCCTATAATCTTTTTGACAGGTACCTGTTTTTCCGGCCATTGAAAAATTTGGAGAGTACAATCCATGTCCGGTTCCATGCTTATATTCCACTACATTTTTCAACATTGCCTGTACTTCCTTTATGGTTTCTTTTGAACAAATTGATGGATTTATAACTTCTTTGTCAAACTTATAAATTACCTTGTCCCACTCCCTGACTTCCTTAATCAACCTTGGTTTTACCATTTCGCCGCCGTTTGCCACGGCATTATAAAAAGTAAGCGTTTGCAATGGCGTAAAAGACACCCCATAACCATAGGCCATCCATTGCAATGCTATTCCGCTCCAGCGGTCTTTATCGTTTGGATGTGGGATAATGGGAGCCCCTTCTCCTTTTATGGACAAGCCCAATTTTTTGTTAAGTCCCATATTGTATAGGCGGTTTACAAATTTTTCGGGCTGGTCTCCATAATATCCATCTATAATTTTAACAATCCCAACATTTGACGAACGCTCCAAAACTTCAGCTACCGTTATCTTTCCATAGCCTCCAATTTTAGAGTCCGTTACCTTCTCTCCGTAAAAGGAAATAACCCCTTTTTCGGTATCGATAATATCTGTGGTATCAACGGCATGATCTTCCAGAGCAGCAATCATGGACATCAACTTAAAGGTAGATCCGGGTTCGTGAGACTCACCCACGGCATAATTTAACCGTTCGTAGTATTTTCCACCTTTTGTCCTTCCCAGATTTGAGATTGCCTTGATTTCTCCGGTAGCCACCTCCATAACCACTACCGAGCCGTGATCGGCCTTGTATTTTTCCAATTGGCTCAACAAAGCATGATGAGCGATATCCTGAATATTTACATTAATGGTCGAAACCACATCATAACCGTCTTTTGGCTCGACCTCATTGTAATCGGTTATGGGCTTCCACTGTCCTTTTGCTATTTTTTGCTTCAACCTGTGTCCTTCCGTTCCCCTTAAATAATCGCCAAAAGCACCTTCCAGTCCAACCCTTGTGTAATAACCTTTATCGTCTACGCGTTCATAACCCACACTTCTATGTGCCATTCCGCCCAAGGGATATTCCCGCTTGGTTTCCTGTTCAACGATAAGTCCGCCCTTGTATGGCCCAAGGTTGAACAGCGGAAAATTTTTAACACGGATATAGTTTGTATAGCCAAGATCGCGTGCTATAAGCAAGTACCTGTTTTTATTGGCACGCGCTTTTCGAAGTAAATTTTGATAATATGATGCAGGCCTGCCAAGTATTAACGACAACGAATCGGACAACGGCTTTAAGTTTTCCTCAAAAACTTTGTGCTGCGGCGTAATTGCATCAAAACGGATATCATATTTAGTAACGGAAGTAGCCAGCAAGCTACCATCGTCTGAATACAGGTTACCCCTTTTTGGCTCTATTGTAAAATTCTTAATAGTGCGTTGTTCTGCCAACCCCCTGTATTTTTCTCCATCTACTACTTGAATGGTAATAAGTTTTACCACCACGGCCAAAGCGAAGAAAAACATACATCCGGCCACAAAATACAATCGGCTTAATATGTTCTTATCGGTTGTTGGCATAATTTATTTTTTTTGAGCTACCATTATTTTTTTCGGTGGAATTAAAGAAGGCCTCAATCCAGATGCGGCCACTTTTTCTGTTACGTTCGATTCCAGCTTCACTTGCTGAACTTTTGTCCTGACATCTACAAATTCGCTTCTAAGCTCCATTACCTCATCGTTCAACTTTGCCAGTTCATGTACTTTTTTATCGGCATGGTGCGCACTAGAAATCATGATAACGGCCAATATTGAAACAAAAAGAAAAAACCTCCAGTTTTTTACCGAATCATCGCTTATGAGAAACTTCCCTTTCAATAAATCTAAAATCCCTTTCTTCATAACACTTCATTTTCTATAGCTTTTCCGCTATCCTAAGTTTAGCGCTTCGCGCCCTATTATTCACTTTAATTTCTTCTGCGGAAGGCATAATCAACCCCCCCACCTTTTTAAACGGAACATTGATGTTTCCATAAAAATCTTTCTCCGGCTCCCCTTCAAACTTTCCGCTTCTTATAAATCTTTTCACCAGACGGTCCTCCAACGAATGGTAGCTTATTAAACTAAGCCTTCCTCCTGTGTTTAAAATTTCGGCAGTTTGCATTAAAAATTCCTTTAGCACCTGCACCTCTTGATTGACTTCAATACGGATAGCTTGATATATCTGGGCCAATATTTTATGCTCCTTATGTTGGGGCAAAAACTTCTTCAGGGCCTGTTTTAACCCTTCGGTAGTTTTTATTGGAGCTTCTGCCCGCTGCTGGACAATGGTTTTTGCAATAGCCCCGGCATTTCTTAGCTCTCCGTACACACTCAACACGTTTCGCAACGCTGCCTCTTCATAGTTGTTTACAACCTCAAAAGCAGAAACAGGATTTTGTTGGCTCATCCTCATGTCCAATTCAGCATCAAAACGCGTTGAAAAGCCACGTTCCGGAATGTCAAATTGATGTGAGGATACTCCAAAATCACCCAAAATCCCATCAACCTTCACTATTCCGTTAAATTTCAAAAAACGCTTTATAAACCTAAAATTTTCTCCTATCAATAAAAATCGTTCATCGTCGATTGCATTCCCTGCCGCATCTTCATCTTGATCAAAAGCTATCAACCGCCCCCTTTCACCGAGCCTAGCCAATATTTCCCTGGAATGCCCGCCGCCGCCAAATGTTACGTCTACATATATCCCATCATCTTTCACATGAAGTCCGTCTACAGCCTCCTTCAACAATACCGGGTTATGATACTCCATCCTCATCGTTGTTTACCTCAAACCCGCCCATTACATCTTCGGCAAGGTCAGAAAAAGACCCGGCGCCTTCGTCGAGCACATTATAATATTTTTGCTTGTCCCATACTTCAATCCTGTCGATTGATTCGGAAAGAACCACTTCTTTTTCAATCCCCGCAAACGCCATTAAATTTTTAGGAAGGGAAAGTCTTCCATTTGCATCAATCTCCACCACTCTCACTCCTGCCGTAAACTGACGGATAAAATCGTTATTCTTTTTCACAAAACGGTTTAGCTTACCAACCTGCTTCATTTCCTTTTCCCAGGCAGCCATGGTATAAACTTCGAGGCATTTTTGAAAAATAGAGCGCTTTAGCACCAAACCGTCCTTAAGAACGGGCGCTAATTTGGCACGCAAAGAAGATGGCACCATAATACGCCCTTTGCTATCTGCCTTACACTCATACTCTTCTGAAAACTGAATCACTCAATCCGTTTTAGCGGTTAACTTTTTCAAATATAGAGAATTATTTACCACTTTTTACCACTTTTCGTCACTTTTTACCACTTTGTTGATAAATTCCCCGTTTTTTACGCCAACCAACAGTAAATCCAATAGTTATAAAATTGTTAATAAGTATATAATTGCCGTGGCGAAGGCGAAAATTCATAATTTTGCATTTTTAAAATGGGCAAATTCCGGCATTGAGCAGAAATGATTTATTATAAGCTCGAAATGCCTATATTTGTTCCCGAAGAAATGTAACTAACCCTTAATGGCACACGATTTAAAGAAGGAAGGTAAATTTACTTATTTAGAAGTTGGAGAAGGAACCCCCATGATTGTTTTGCATGGATTGATGGGAGGTTTGAGCAATTTTGACGATGTAGCTGATTATTTTTCAACAAGAGGATACAAGGTGTTAATCCCCGAATTACCTATTTACAAAATGTCTTTATTGAAGACAAACGTAAAAAGTTTTGCTAATTACTTAGAGAAATTCATTGAGTTTAAAGAGCTGGAGGAAGTAATTCTTTTAGGCAACTCTTTAGGAGGACATATTGGCCTTTTACATACCAAACTTTACCCCCAAAAAGTCAAGGCACTTGTAATTACGGGGAGTTCTGGGCTGTATGAAAATGCCATGGGGGACGGATATCCCAAACGCGGCAATTACGAATTTATTAAAAAGAAAAGCCAGGATGTTTTTTACGACCCCGCCGTTGCAACCAAAGAAATTGTAGACGAGGTATTTGCAACGGTTAACGACCGGAACAAACTTATAAAAACATTGGCCATAGCCAAAAGCGCTATTAGGCACAACATGGCCAAAGACCTTCCGCACATGCATACACCGACTTGCATTATTTGGGGCGAAAACGATACGGTTACGCCGCCTAGCGTTGCAAAGGAGTTTCATGAGCTTTTGCCAGACTCTGATATTTTCTGGATAGACAAATGCGGGCACGCGCCCATGATGGAACATCCCAACGATTTTAACAGGATTCTCGACAAATGGCTTACTGAAAGGGATTTATAAAACTAAAATGATGCAAATAAAATCGGCTGCTTTTGTAATGAGCAACTCTAATGTGGAAAAGTGCCCTAAAGAGCCAATACCCGAATATGCCTTTATTGGACGGTCTAACGTTGGAAAATCCTCGTTAATCAACATGCTTACCAACCGCAAGCACTTGGCAAAGACATCTGGAAGGCCAGGAAAAACACAACTTATCAATCATTTTAAAATTAACGAAAACTGGTTTTTGGTAGATTTACCAGGGTATGGCTATGCCAAAGTTTCTAAAAAGCTCAAAAATACATTTCAAAAATTTATAACCGAATATTTTAAAAAGCGTAGCCAATTGGTCTCTGCATTTGTTTTGATTGACATTCGCCACAGTCCGCAAAAAATAGATATGAAATTTATGCAATGGTTGGGCGAGCATGCAATTCCGTTTTCTATTATTTTCACCAAATCCGATAAGTTGAAACCCGTGGAAATTCCCCAGAATGTAAACAATTACTTACAGGCAATGACCGATGACATCTGGGAAGAAGCCCCAAATTATTTTGTAACTTCATCAACGTCTGGAGCCGGAAAAGAAGATGTTTTAAGCTACATTGAACAGATAAACCAGCAGATTACAAAAAATTAACCTTTTATTTTATTTCTGCAACGGCATTGTTCACTAATCTGTCCAAATCTTTAATTTTTATATTTCCCTCAGCACTTAAAACAACAAAATCTTCATCATCCTTAACCTTCAACAGCACCTCCTTGATTTTGTTTCTTTTTTGATAGTAAAAAAGCCCCACTTTGCTACCGTCGCTGTTTACGTACATTAAAGATTCGTAGCCTTTTCGCTGAACAAAATCATCAAACTCATTTTCAAGATATTGAGAACTCTCTTCTTCACTAATCAACACTCTGTATTTATGAATTCCCGATACTACTTTATTGATTTCCCTAAAATCTTCATCGTCTACAAACATTTTGACCAAAAAATTGGATGCACTTAATGAAAAAGCGATGTCTTTTTTATTTTCTTTTCTGAAGGAATCGTAGGGCGTAGAAGCTCCACAAGAAACTATCAAAAGCGAAACTGCTGCTAATATTGCTATTTTTCTCATAATTAAAATATTGGTTATATGCTTACGACGAATTGCAACACATATTGTTACAGCCAACATTAAAATCAATATTCCCTATACTAGCTCGGGCAGTCACTTTTAGTACATCGCGGCCCCATTTTGGAAATGCATGCACCTATTTGATGTTTTACTTTTTTAGTTCCAGTTTTTCTGCAAAATAATCGCAAAAATCCCGCATGGTAGCCGTCATTTTCTCGTCTTGGGTAGCCCTGAAATAAGTATCGCTTAAAGACACCAAGGTCTGGTGCATAAATTTTTTCATTTCATCAACGGGCATATCTTTGGTCCAAAGGTCAATTTTCAAGGTTTCCTGTTGCTGGCTGTTCCATACAGAAAGCAATAAAGCCTTAGCGGCTTCATTTTCTACGCCCCCGTCTTTTGCGGTCCAAAACAATTTCTCCGGAACTTTATTTTCATCGAGTTCTATACGTAAGTTTATATCCGATCTATGCGATTTTGCCATTATTTTTTGGGTTTGTATTTTGAGTTATTAAAAATTTCTTCGGCCGAAGCATTCAACATATGCTGCAAAGATACTTCATTATTTTCCATATATGCATTTACAATTTGCCAACCTATATATTGCCCCAATCTACCGGGAGATTCATTATCGAGCTCCAAATAAAATTTTGAAAAAGGCGCCGGATGGATAAACCGTTCCTGAAGTTTGGCATCGGTAGAAAAAAGAAGCTCCCTTTCCACAAAGTAGCGCCAAATATAGCCTTCGTTGGCAATGGCCCATTTTAATTCTTCACCGGTATAGCCAAGCTGGACTTCCTTGGCCGTGTTGGGCAAAAACAAATGTACCAAGTAATATATTTTCCCATAATAAACCATTTGCGCAATAAAGGTGCGGCTTTCTGGCGGCCGCACTTTGCTTTTGGCAATGGTCTTTGCCATATCGACAGGGATTTGCGAGGCTTCAAAATTTTTTCTGATGTACTGCTGAATACCTTTATAAAACTTATGGTCGGCACCCAAATAATTATCCAGGCCCAGCAAAAGCAGGGTATCGGCATAAATAACCCGGTTTTTATAATCAACATCAGAAATTACGGTAACTATTTTTGGCGGTTTAAAATCTGTAAAATAATATTTTATATGTTGAAACAGGGAGCTAAACTGAGCAGTATCGTTTTCAAAATCGGCAAAACGTTTGTCTATCTCGGCATACAATTCTTTTTGCAAGGTATCGTTCATCCTGTTTGCCCAAATGCTGTCGTTATATTCCGCTGGAAACAAATAAGGGTATTTATTTTTTAACTTCGGAAGGTCTTTTGTAGACGAATTATTAAAAACCTCATCAAACCTATCAATACGGACATGCACTTCTATTTTTGCTATTTCCTGCTCCAATTTATTTTCTTTTGAGCAAGAAATTATCAATATCGCAATAAGCAAACCCAAAATTTTGTTCATACGCATATTTTTTAATCCTTTAAAGGTTTCCCTTTTGATAAATTTAATAATCTGTTACATTTGCTTACAAAGTTAAAACGAATACGAGGATTACGTTCAAAAAAAATCGACTATCTTGTGATTTCCCCTCCCGATAAAAATTGAGGAATTGAACCTTCCAAACCTTTACGAATATATGATTTACTTATTTTCAGCAAACAAAAAATTTATATAAATGAAAACCGATAAAGTAATTGCCCACATTGTAAGCTGGTTAAAAAATTATGCCGAAAAAGCAAACATGAACGGATTTGTAATTGGTGTTTCCGGCGGCATCGACTCGGCGGTCACCTCCACGCTTTGTGCCAAAACCGGACTGGAAGTACTATGTTTGGAAATGCCCATTCATCAAGCCGATAATCAAGTTAGCCGTGCCATAAACCACATTAAATGGCTACAAAGTAATTATAGCAACGTTAAAATGACAAAAGTAGACCTTACCCCTGTTTTTGACAGTCTCGTAGCTTCTTTCCCAAAGGTGCAAAACGAAGAAGAAAGATTTATGTCGCTCGCCAATACAAGAGCCCGTTTGCGCATGACATCTCTTTACTATTTTGCCGCATTGAACAAATATCTGGTGGCGGGCACGGGAAATAAAGTAGAAGATTTTGGGGTAGGCTTTTATACCAAGTATGGAGACGGCGGCGTAGACCTTAGCCCGATTGCAGACTTGTTAAAAACAGAAGTCTATTCCATAGCCAAAGAACTCGGCATTAACGAAGACATTCAAAAAGCCGCACCAACAGATGGTTTATGGGGCGACGACCGAACGGACGAAGACCAAATAGGTGCTTCTTACCCCGAACTGGAATGGGCAATGAAAATGACATCCGAAGGAAAAAAATCTACCGATTTTGAAGGGCGTGAGAAACAAATAATCGATATTTATACCAAATTGCACAACGCCAATAAGCACAAAATGGTTCCAATTCCCGTTTGTGAAATACCAGCAAGCCTTAGGTAGACAAAAAAGAGTAGAACTTTTTTTCGAAATCAACCCCTTTTTTATTTGGTGTGTAAGATTTATTTTACTATATTTACTTACAAATAATATAAAATACCCCCAAGCCAACATGATGGTGCTAAAATAGCATCCTCTTTTGTTATGGCTTATTCGAAACTAACTTTAAAATGGTTAATTATGATTAAAGTTCTAGTGGCTGATAACCATCCCATAGTAAGGATAGGCCTTGAAACAGCTCTTAAAAAAAACGACATTGTCGAGATTATTGGCAATGTAAGTACAACTTCTGAACTTTTTAGCGTACTCTCATCTAAGCAACCCGATGTGGTGTTGTTGGAAATGGATATTCCCGAAGTAAATGGAATTACCGCCTTGAGAAAACTAAAAAGAGATTATGGAAACGTTAAAGTACTAATTTACAGCGGGAAACCCGAAGACGTTTATGCACTCAGCACTTTGCGGGCCGGTGCTTCTGGTTATGTGTCCAAAACTGCTCCTATTGAAACATTAACTGGGGCCATTGAAAAGGTTGCCGAAGGTGGTATGTTCATTACCAATGAATTGGCACAGCGCCTAGCATTTGATGAAAGCACCAACAAGCCCCGAAAATTATTTAGAAAATTATCTACCCGTGAAGTCGAAGTGTTAAAACTTTTGTCTGCCGGTAAGCGAAATAAACAAGTAGCCGAGGAACTAAATCTAAATGAGAAAACCGTGAGTACCTACAAAGCAAGGCTCATGAGAAAATTAAATGTAGACAATATGGTCGATATGTTGCAACAGGCAAAAGCCCTGGAACTTTACTAAAGACCTTCTTGTCCTTACAATTAAAAAAGGTACCCGAAAAGGCACCTTTTTTAATTGTAAAAAGTAGTGTTGGTAACCAGACCAAACCTATCTGAAAGAATTTTTCTTAAGCTCCAATAGTTCTTTATATCTTCCATTTGGTCCATCGAAGCATTATTATTAGCACCAATGGCCTCATGAATACTATCAACCAACATATTAAGAAGTTTTAACCGCAACATTGAAATGGTTTGAAAAACCAATAAGCGAACCGACATATCCTTATCCTTCACCAAAATATCTTTGCTTTCCCAATTGGAAAGTGCATACTTTTCTTCGTTCATCAATATATCTACCACGACTGCATTTTGCTTGAACGACAATTTTTGCAGGAAATCATCCATTTTAAGCGCTCCTTCAACGTTAAAACATTCAATCAGGATGTTGTATATTTCATTAAAATCGGTATTGGCAAACTCAATTTCATCGGTCTGGAGGTCCAAAAATATTTTTTCGTAAACCTTCATATCCACTTTTACCTCATTTTCGATCATATTGCCTTCTTCATCTTCCTCTAAAACAACGTCGTTAAAAGTTTCAGTCTTATCTCCATGAAAAAGCAGTATCCCAATAATGGCCTTTTCCAGTTCATCTAATTGGTTTATTTTCCCCGAAGCTGTACTTTCGGCATCCTTAACTACGTTAAACGTATTCTTTTTTTGCTCCTCCTTATGCTTTTTATTGGCCTCAGCTACTTCTTTGTTTCCTAGCTGAGCCAACGTATTGTAAAGCACATCTTCTGAAATATCCATAATACGGGAACATTCCTGCACGTATACTTCCCTTTGGATACGGTCTGGGATTTTGTAGATACTGTTTACAATCTCCCGAATGGTATCTGCCTTTTTAATAGGGTCGTTCTTGGCATCTTTTACCAACAAAGAAGCTTTAAAACGAATAAAATCGGTTGCATTTTGGTCGAGAAACTCCTTTAGCTCACTATCGGTATGCGTCCGGGCAAAACTATCGGGGTCCTGCCCTTCGGGAAATGTGCAAACCTTTACATTCATGCCCTGCTCCAATATCAAATCTATCCCCCTTAAAGAAGCTCTTAATCCAGCAGCATCGCCATCAAATAATACCGTAATGTTTTTGGTAAGCCTGTTTATCAATCGTATTTGTTCCGAAGTCAATGCGGTACCGCTTGATGCCACAACATTCTCTATCCCGCTTTGGTGAAACTGGATAACATCGGTATACCCTTCTACCAAATAACAATTGTCCTGCTTGGCAATGGCCTGTTTGGCATGATAAATACCGTACAATACCTTGCTTTTGTGGTAAATGTCGCTTTCAGGGGAATTTAAATATTTGGCGGCCTTTTTATCGTTGGTCAAAATACGTCCGCCAAAACCAAGCACGCGACCACTCATTGAATGAATAGGGAACATTACACGCCCCTTAAAACGGTCGAACATTCTTTTTTCAGCAGTCCCCTCTCTTTCCTTAACAATAGTGAGCCCGGTTTTTTCCAGGAACTCCAATTGATACCCTTTACCCAGCGCTTCTTTGGTAAAGGCATCCCACTCGTCCAGCGAGTATCCAAGTTTAAATTTATCTATGGTTTCCCGGGTAAAGCCCCTTTCCTTAAAATAGGTCCCGCCAATGGCTTTTCCCGGCTCTGTAGTTTTTAAATTATTTTGAAAGTTTTTTTGGGCAAACTCCGAGACCAGGTACATGCTTTCCCGTTCGCTTGCTTTTTCCTTGGCTTCATTGGTCTGCTCGGTTTCCTCAACTTCTATGTTGTATTTCTTGGCTAAATATTTAATAGCCTCTGGATATGTATAATGCTCATGCTCCATTAAAAAAGCAACCACATTCCCGCCTTTGCCACTACTAAAATCTTTCCAAATCTGCTTAACCGGCGACACCATAAAACTAGGCGTGCGCTCGTCTGAAAACGGACTAAGTCCCTTAAAGTTGGAACCCGATTTTTTTAATTGCACAAAGTCGCCAAGCACCTCCTCAACCCGTGCGGCATCAAATACTTTATCTATGGTTTCTTTTGAAATCAAAATCTAAGCGGCTTTTTATAAAAATAAAGATTCTCCAAAAAAAGGGAATCAAAAATAATGAATATCTGTTAAATATACGTTGACGATTTGTTTTATTCGGCAGGCAGTATTTGGCACTTTGCTTAAAACTTATATTGTTGAATATCTTGCTTAAAATATTACTTTACAATTTAATCACTTGGAAAAAACACACATCCAAGCCTTACAGGTATTGAGAAGGTAATTTTATGGCCTCTCATGTGGAAATAATGCGCAAAATCTACTACTTTTTACGCTCTATAACGTAGTTTACCATTAGTTCTAAGGAATCTTTATATGGCGAAGGTGGAAAACCGGACAAAAGCGCAAGTGCCTCTTTTTGGAAAGCTATCATTTTTTCTTCGGCGTATGTAAGTCCGCCTTTTTCCTTAACAAAGGCAACCACTTCCTGAACCCGTTTTTTATCTTTGTTGTGCTTTTTAACCGAATTAATGAGCCATTTTTTCTCTTCTTTTCCGGCGTTGTTCAATACATGGATAAGCGGCAGCGTCATTTTTTGTTCCTTAATATCTATTCCAGTGGGTTTACCTATAGGGCCATCGGTATAATCAAATAAATCGTCTTTTATCTGGAAGGCCATGCCAATAAGCTCGCCAAACTTACGCATTTGTTCCACTTCATTAGAATTTGGTTTTATGGAACATGCGCCCAAACTGCAACAGGCCGCTATTAGGGTTGCCGTTTTTTGGCGTATAATCTCATAATAAACATCTTCGGTAATGTCCAATCGCCTGGCTTTTTCTATTTGTAGAAGCTCCCCTTCGCTCATCTCGCGGACAGCCACGGATATAATCTTGAGCAGATCAAAATCTCCGTTGTCGATAGAAAGTAACAGGCCCTTGGAAAGCAGGTAATCGCCAACAAGTACGGCAATCTTGTTTTTCCACAGGGCATTAATGGAGAAAAAACCACGACGACGGTTGCTATCGTCTACCACATCGTCGTGCACCAAAGTAGCCGTATGGATTAACTCTATAACACTGGCCCCGCGGTAGGTGCGCTCGTTAACTTCCCCATTGGACACCATTTTGGCTACTAGAAAAACAAACATGGGCCGCATTTGCTTTCCTTTCCTGTTTACAATATAATAAGTAATCCGGTTGAGCAAGGCCACCTTGGAAGACATGGAATCGTGGAACTTTTTCTCAAAAAGTTCCATTTCCTTACGTATAGGCTGCTTGATTTGTTCTACTACTTTCATAGAAAGCGTAAAGATAGTATTAAAATACTACGATATAAAAGGCTTTTCTTATTTTTACAAAAATCCTTTTTCTTTAAAAAATTCTTTTAAATCATTCACATCGGAAAGGTATTTGGGGTACATGATTTCGCGCTTTCTACCCGATTTTAAATAAACTACAAACGACTTTCGCCCCAACGCACTTTTTTGCTTTACTTTTTTTATTTCACCTAAAGAAATTACCTCTTTATTGGAATATTGAAAAAGCCATATCAATATGAAGGCACTTATAATTCCCATAACAATAACATATATACTGTAATGGGCATCGCCCCGAAAGTAATTGTACATATGAAAAACCCCGATACAGGCACTGAGCAACAGGGCTATTTTTAAAAAAAGGTACTGTGCTTTCTTTCCGTCCTTGATATAGAGTGCACCGTCTACTATTTCCAGTGTTCCATTTTGCAATTGCATGGGTTTGAGTTTTACTCACAAAGTGAGATTAAAATGCCATGTATGGCGGTTTTAATTTTCTTTTAAAAGCCACACATACTTGCATGCGAGTGGCCTACCTGTACAATTTAAGAAATTTTGATGAATCTGTGCATATTGTACATATACTGTCTTGCATTAAAATTGAATTACCATACCAACTCCTATTTCTTTCCCGTTGTAAAATGGCACAAAAGCTTTATCATATTTATCCTTTTTATACCGCTTTTTAAACACTTTTTTTTCTATAAATGGTGTAATCCAATAGGCAATCTTTGTGCTCAAAATTCCTATCCCGGCTCCGGCAACAACATCACTAAACCAATGCCTATCGTTATAAATTCTAAAAAATCCTGTTCCGGTGGCCACTGCATACCCTGCAATACCATACCAAATGGAAACATCTTTGTATTCTTGCCATAAAAATTCGGCCCCTACAAAAGCGGTTGCCGTATGCCCAGAGGGGAAAGAATTCCTAGAACTGCCATCGGGCCTTTCAACTCGGGTAATTGTCTTTAAGCCAAGTACACTACTGCTCATTATTAAATAAGATGTTGCTAAAACAATGCTTCTATCTTTCAAATTGTGTTTCCCTTTTACCCCAAACATATTAAGCCCATATACTGCAATTGCGGGAGCGTATTGAGAAATGTCGTCTACAGTGAATTTCTCGTCAATGTGTTCGGTAACTTCTTCTTTTATTCCATTATTGATATTTATTAGACTGTGGCTCTCTGTAGCAATGAGCCCATAACCTATCATTACTGAAGGAACAATTAAGGCTTTGTAATTAAATTCAAGGAAAGTTGTGCCTTTTGCATTTAAAGTGTCTTGAAGATTGTTTTTTTGCCCATAATGACTATGTGTCATTAATAAGGCAATAAAAAATATAAGCCTTCTCATTATTTATAGCAGAATTCGTTACTAGTTGCTAAAGAAACGAGGCAACTACTTAATAATTGTACGGAGAAGCTTATTAAAAAAGATTCTAAACTACGACTTATTGGCGAGCTGGCCACATGCGGCATCTATATCTTTTCCCCTGGAACGGCGCACCGTTACCGTAATGCCATTTCGCTCTAATATCTGTTGGTACATTTCTATGGCGCGGTTGTCGGCTTGTTTAAAAACCTCGTCGCCAATGGGGTTGTATTCTATTAAATTTACCTTGGACGGGGCAAATTTGCAAAACTTAACCAGTGCGTCCACGTCGTTACGTGTATCGTTTATGCCCTTCCATACAACATACTCGTAGGTAATCCTGCTTTTGGTTTTGCCATACCAATATTCCAATGCCTCTCGCAAATCGGCCAACGGAAAAGTGGCATTAAAAGGCATAATGGAGGTTCGCACCTCGTCTATGGCCGAGTGCAACGATACGGCCAGCTTGAACTTTACTTCGGTATCGGCCATTTTTTTTATCATCTTTGGCACCCCAGATGTAGAGACCGTAATACGCCGTGGAGACATACCTAACCCTTCCGGGGAAGTTATCTTGTCTATGGCCGCCAGTACATTATTGTAGTTCATGAGCGGCTCCCCCATGCCCATAAAAACTATATTGGACAAGGGCCGATCGAAATACAAGCGGCTTTCGTTGTCTATGGCCACCACTTGGTCGTATATTTCATCCGGGTTTAAGTTGCGCATGCGCTTTAACTTGGCCGTGGCACAGAACTTGCAGTCCAAACTACAACCTACCTGACTGGAGACGCATGCCGTAGTTCTGGTAGGAGTTGGTATCAATACCGATTCTACAATTAAATCGTCATGGAGGCGCACTGCATTTTTTATGGTCCCGTCATTGCTCCGCTGCATTTGGTCCACGCGTATATTGTTGATAACAAAGTTATCTTCCAGCATTTGCCGTGTTTCTTTAGAAATGTTCGTCATTTCATCAAAAGAGTGAGCGGCCTTTCCCCATAACCATTCATAAACCTGGTTACCACGAAAGGCTTTATCGCCATGGGCTTCAAAGAACGTTCTTAATTGTTCTTTGGTCAATGCCCGGATATCTTTTTTTATTGCCTGCATATGTGCAAAGATACATTTTTGATTTTCGGATTTCAATTATATAAAACCACACAAAGCTTTTATCGTGCAAGGTCTTTTTTAAGCTATTTAGGCATAACTACGCTGCCATGGGGTATTTTTAATAACCTAAAACAATTTTTAAGAAATCATACGGGAGTAATCCATAAAAGTAAAAAAGCCCTGTTAGTAACATACAACAGGACTTTTCATTATTATTGAACACTACACCTTATAAAATTAACATGGCATCTCCATAAGAATAAAACTTATAGCCTTCCTTAACGGCTTCTTTGTATGCTTTCATTATAAAATCGTGCCCTGCAAAAGCAGAAATCATCATCAACAAGGTCGATTTTGGCGTATGAAAATTGGTGACCATACAATTGGCTATACTAAAATCGTATGGAGGGAAAATAAATTTGTTGGTCCATCCTTCATATGGATTTAACATATGATCTGACGATACCGAACTCTCCAAACCACGCATCGCGGTAGTCCCGATGGCACAAACTTTTCTTTTCTTGGCTTTTGCATTGTTTACAATGGCCGCTGCTTTTTGATCTATAAAAAGCTCTTCACTATCCATTTTATGTTTAGAAAGATCTTCTACCTCAACTGGGTTAAATGTTCCTAAACCAACATGGAGGGTAAGCTCGGCAAAATCGATGCCTTTTATCTCTAAACGCTTTAACAAATGTTTTGAAAAGTGCAATCCGGCCGTAGGTGCCGCAACAGCCCCTTCGGACTTGGCATATATGGTTTGATAACGCTCTTCGTCTTCGGGCTCTACGTTTCTTTTAATGTATTTTGGAAGCGGGGTCTCGCCAAGGTCGTTTAATTTTTTTCTGAATTCTTCATAAGAACCGTCGTATAAAAAACGGAGTGTACGTCCTCTGGAGGTTGTATTGTCTATTACCTCGGCCACCAAGCTTTCGTCGTCGCCAAAATATAGTTTATTACCAATTCTAATCTTTCTAGCAGGGTCTACCAATACATCCCATAAACGTTGTTCTACATTAAGTTCCCTTAAAAGAAATACCTCAATGCGGGCGCCTGTTTTTTCTTTATTACCAAACAATCTCGCAGGGAACACCTTTGTATTGTTAAGCACCATTACATCGCCTTCGTCAAAATAATCGATTAGATCCTTGAACAGTTTATGCTCTATTTTCTGTTCTTTTCGATGAAGAACCATTAAACGGGATTCATCTCTATTTTCTGAAGGATACTCTGCTAATAACTCCTTTGGAAGTTCAAAGTTAAAATGTGATAATTTCATCTATTCATTTTTTTCAGGAACCTAAATTATTACAAATAAAAAACCGACATTCAACAATCAATGATAGATTTTGAAAAATCGGCAAGTATTTATACTTAATTTTTGTGGTTCAAATCTGTTATAATTTAAAGGCAATCTTTATTAAACCAACAAAAATTGCCAATACTCGTATTTTTACGAGCCGCAAATATACAATATGGAAACAGGGGTTGTCAAGGAAAACGGTAATTATTTCTTGTTTTCAAAGAATTACATTTTATAACGGGACCAAATAGCCCTAAAAAAGACCCTAATTTTACAGTTTTGTAATGGAAAAGCTCAATTGCTCCAAATCCTTCCAAAAATCCGGGTACGATTTAGAGACTACTTCGGCATCGTTAACAACAATTGGGACTTTTAAGGCCAGTGGTGCAAAGGCCATTGCCATCCTATGGTCGTTATACGTATCTATTTCAACATTTTCTTTTATGGCTTGAGAGGGCTCTAAAAAAAGTTCTTTGTCGGTTACCTTTATGTGGGCGCCCAATTTAGAGAGCTCTATTTTCAAGGCTTCCAAGCGATCTGTTTCCTTAATTTTTAATGTATGTAGCCCAGAGAGCTCGCATTTTATCCCTAGGCCGAAACATGTAACAGCAATTGTTTGGGCAATATCGGGTGCATTGGCCAGATTTATATTGATATTTGTGCTTTTGGGTATTTCGGTTACTTTTTTAAGTTTCAAAATATTTTCATTAAAAGTAGTTTCTACCCCAAATTGTTTGTAGACTTCCTGTAAGACACTGTCGCCCTGCAAGCTGTTTCCCTTATAACTCGACAAAGAAATTTCTGTTCCGGTTTTGCACATTGCAACTATGCTGTAAAAGTAAGAAGCCGAACTCCAATCGGATTCCACCACTAAAGTTGTCTCATTGGCAGTGTTCAATGGTTGCACGGTAATACTATTGCCCTCAAAATTGGTATTTGCACCAATTTCGTTGAGCAGTGCCACTGTCATTTTAATATAGGGCACCGAAGTAATCTTGCCCTCAAGGGTTAATTCCAGTCCGTTTTCAAGCTGGGGCGCATTCAATAATAAAGCAGAGATGTACTGGCTACTTATATTGGCGGCCAGCGATACTTTACTTTTGGTTATTGTTTTTCCTTTAATTTTAATTGGGGGGTAGCCATCGTTTTTTACATATTCAATTTCTGCACCCAATTGACGTAATGCGTCCACTAATATTTTTATGGGACGCTCCGTCATACGTTGCGAACCCGTTAGCACCACATCCCTGCCTTCCTGGGTGGCAAAAAAAGCCGTTAAGAAGCGCATCGCGGTTCCTGCATGGTGAATGTCCACTTCTCCGTGATGTACTTTAAGTCCTTTTTGCATCACTTGAGCATCGACTGAGTTTGAGATGTTTTCTATTTGTATGTTCTGGTATAAAGCTTGCAGTAAAAGAGAGCGGTTACTTTCGCTTTTAGAACCTGTAATATTTATATGCTGATGAAGGGTGGTTTTGGTTGCAGCTACTAATATATTCATAATTTCAAGACTCGCGGTTTCTTATTTTTTTGGTTTTTATTTTAGTTTTTCGTTATTATGATGCCTATCGTGATCGCGTTTGGCCTTTTGGTTCATTTTTTCATCGAACGATGCCTGCAAATCTATGCCCGTTTGATTGGCCAGGCACAAGACCACAAAAACCACATCGGCCAGTTCTTCGCCCAAATCTTTGTTTTTGTCGCTTTCCTTTTCGCTTTGTTCTCCATAACGACGGGCGATAATACGGGCCACCTCACCGACTTCTTCGGTAAGTTGGGCCATATTTGTAAGCTCGTTAAAATAGCGTACCCCGTGTTCTTTTATCCATTTATCGACTTCGATTTGTGCATTTTTTATATCCATTGTTAAAGTTGGCTTATTACAATTTTTTCTTTTTCCTTTTCTATTATTTTGCTAAAGTACTGCTTTATTGCGTCATAATAAAGTGGTGATATCACTGCTGAAGAAATTTTTAAATCTACCTTTAGTTGAAGTATTTGTTGGTTTTGGACTACCATGTAACTAAATTCGCCCATTCCATCCGGGATTACCATTTTCATGGGGTCTGGCAAAGACTCTACTTTGTAACCTTCAGGGACGTTGATATTAATCATATAACTTTCTTCCCTTGGATACGAAAAGTCGATAGGGAACTCTCTTTTCTCCAATTTAAAAGGGTTTTCTTTCATGGCAAAAAAGAACAAGGGAGATAGGTATATTTTATCGGCTATTAAATCGTAGGCACTTTCGTCATAGAAACTAAACTGTTCTATTATTGGTTTTTGAAGGTCTTTTTTATTCTTTATTTCATATTCATCAATAACTATTTCATTGTACCTATCTTTAATTATGTCGTTTTCATCTTTCTGGTCGTAATTTATCCGATAAGAAAGTGCATTATAATCAAAATACTGCCCTCTAACTTTTCCTTTTGCCCCACCTTGGACATCTATGTCTACCAACATATTGACAACTTCTCTTGAAGTAGACCGGGGCATTAAATCTATTTGCATGGAATTGCCGTCTTTTCTTATTATCCTTCCGTACCAATTAAGCGCACGGGTGGGCAACATTCCCGGGATTGAATATTTACTTGTAGCATCCATAAGTACGTAGCCATCTCCCAATTTAGCGGCCGTAATCACATAGTTAAACCCTTCTTGCGTAGGGAACAATGGAACGCCATGAGAACGGGTACTTACCAATACCGGATAGGCTTCAACACCTGCATAATTAAGCATGGAGGTTAACATTAAATTAATTTCTGCAATATTGCCACTATTCTTTTTGTATGCTTCTTTTACTCCATCGTGACAGGTATACCCATGATTTTGGTTCCATGCCATTTTATTTTTTACATAGTTGAATATTAGCCCTACTTTTTCTTCATTGGTCGAAGCATTGGCCATAAGCGGGTCTATATCCTTTTCAAAATATCCGGTTTTACGCAATTCATTGCCAAAATCGCTATAGCCATAAATCTTTTTTGTAACGTCTTCCCAAGTGGTGGCATAGTATTCTATAGGGGCGTTTGGAAATTTAATATACGAAAGTTCATAATCTATGCTCGCCCTGTAGTTATCTATATTGTTTACAAAAGGCTCGTCTTTTAACGCAGGAATGTTGGATAAGTTTATGGAGTTGATGTTTATTTTATAGTCCAACTTTTGGCTGCTGTATGTTGTTTTTACAACATGTCCATTATTGTTCGACCTGTTTTTATTTACAAAGTTAATCGAGCCGCTTTTGGCGCTAGTAGCAATGTTAAGTGGATAATATCCTTTTATCAATGGTTTAAAGTAAAAATATTCGGGAAACTCAAAAGAAGCTTCTACTTGGTCTACCGGGATCTCCCTTTGTACTTGAACCTCATGTATATTGGATAAAAAAGGAGATGTAATATTGTATTTATATTCAATTATACTGCCTTCTTTTAGGTTGGGAAAAGTAAATGTCTCGCTTTTCCAGTATCGGGACTCGTCATTATTGAATACTGCACTTTTATTTAACTTGGTTTCATTAATCTTACCAGCTACCAGATTATAGGTATATCCTTTTAACGAGGATAAATTTTCATCATCAGAATCGCCTTTGTACAAGTAGACTTTTTCGGTTCCGTAGGCAAATCCTTTTTCATTGTATATTTTAATTCGTTTTTGCACTTCGGTTATCAACAAAAAACCTTTGTCCTGAACATATTGAAAATAGGATCTTTTCTTTTCAAATAAAACTGAAGCTACCGCTGATGAATCAGTGGGGTGCATTTTTTCTTCAAGTTCACTTATGGACACTTTTCCAAAATCGTAATCTTGGCAATATATACTTTCAGCTCCAAAAAACAGGATTAACAGTAGGGTAAAAGTCTTGAACATAGTTTTAGTTTTTGTTTATCAACATTATTTTAGCGTTTTCTAGTTTGGATATTTGCTTTCTAAAATCTCTATAATCGGCATATTTCTCTTTTGGGTACAGCCCTTTTTTCAAAAAGAATTCCTTTTGATAGATAATATTGTTTTCTGAATCTTTTTCAAGGTTTAGGGCATAACTGCCAAATTCGCTCTCCAGGGTTTCGTTTTTTGGCATGGCCTCAATTTCAAAACCTTCCGGAAGGTTAATTTTTATACTGTCTTTATAGACAAAGCCCCTTGGAACCTCGAAAGCCATTTTTCGGTCTTTGTACCTTGCGGGCACATATGTATTACGGTCGAAGAGATTGATGTTCACCAACATCCTGTCTCCCATATTCGATGCATATTTAGTAGCCGATAAACTTACATCTTCCATAAAAACCACATTCTCTTTATCGTTTTTAAACCGGGGCTGTTTTAGGGAGAGATTGTTTATATAATGCCAATAATCTTTATAAGATTTTACAATATCATCGTTATTTCTTTCACCTAGATAAAAACGGCTGTCATACAGCACACCTTTTGTGGTAATGGAAACACTGGCATCTACACTTCCATCTGCATGCAGTTCTATTTCGCCTATATTACGCAACTCATTATCCCTGTTAATATAGGCAACGGTTGTTGTAATTTGCCCGCCTTCGGGCTTCATAACAAGTACTTTTCTGTTATCGGTAAAGTCCCCGACATAATTAAACGGAAGCACCCTTGAAGTACAATCTATCCAACAATAATCCTCGCCGTTGGGTATGGCCAAAATAGCATGGTTCCCCTGCGTCAATGAAGCAAACTGCCCATCAAAATCCACAATCTGGCTTCCTGCTTCCACATGTGTGTAATAGGCATCTACCCCAACGGCTTCCAGCAAGGCTTTTGTATAATTTGAAAGCCCTTTGCAATCGCCATATTTCACCTTGTCTACTTCTTCTGCCATGATAGGCTGAATTCCACCAATTCCAATTTGAACGCTTATATATCGTGTTTGTTCCTGCACGTATTCATATATTTTCTTTGCCTTTAATATCGGGTCGTCTATTCCTGCCACCAATGCTTTTGCTGTGGCAATGGTTTGATCGGGAAGTATATTTCTACCTGTTAAAATCTTGTTGTACATCCATCCTCCCAATTCTTCCCAATTAGAGGCATGTCCTTCAATGCCACTTATGTTAAAATGATTGGCCGCTACTTGGAGTTTCGGTATAAAGTACATTAGGCTGGGTGCTAAATCTTCATATTCAATTGCTGGAATTGACCCTGCAGAATAGGTGATGTCATTGTCATTTTGAGTTTTTTGAATATTGAAACCTTCAAGGTTGTCTTCTTTTATACGAAGTGTAACATCTGTTCCGTAATTAATATGAAATGTACTTTTTTCTACGCTCACATTGTAACCAGAAACAAAATACCATATAGGTATGGAAACCGTGTTCGGGGTCTCTATTTCAGAAATAAATTTAATTGTATAAGGATACGAAGTTGGCGTGTAATCTAGGTACAAAATCCTATGATCGGAATAGAGCGTGCCTCTGGGAACAGCACTTCGGTCTTTAAAATCCCTCTTTTTAAATGTCTTTATTTCATTACCCATTTGGTCGTAAATAACAGCTTCAACCGATTTGATTTTTACGTCATCGCTATAATATTCATAAGCTGATGCATATTTATCGCCTGCCTTGTTCAATATGGTAACTACTTCTTCTTTGTATACCCTCATCTTGTCAAACGATGGGATATTTATAGAAATGCTGTCATTACGCATTATGGCATTGGCATCTTTTGTCAATGCTGTATTTAGTACAATCGATTGAAGTTGAAATGCTTCTTGGGAAACAGCGGTCATTACATTAAAGAGCACGAAGAATACTCCTAAATAGGATTTAATTTGCATTAATAGTTAGGTTTGTTTAGACGCTAAATATATAAAAAATCTCAAATTTAAGTGAGGGTATTTATTTTTTTAGTGTTTTTTTTCGCTATTATCGATTTTTGGAATCTATTAAAATGGTAACCGGACCATCATTGAGCAACGAGACCTTCATGTCGGCACCAAATTCACCGGTTCCTACTTTTTTACCGAGCTCGTTTTCCAGTTGGGCTACAAAGGCCTCATAAAGCGGAATGGCAATATTGGGCTTGGCTGCTTTTATATAAGAAGGCCTGTTTCCTTTTTTTGTAGCAGCATGCAGGGTAAACTGGCTTACCACAATTACATCGCCATTTATTTCTTTTATGGAAAGGTTCATTACATTATTATCGTCATTAAAAATACGGAGGCCGGTTATTTTTCTGCACAACCAATCGATGTCTTCTTTTGTATCTGCTTCTTCTATCCCTAAAAGTATAAGCAGCCCATGTTTTATTGCTGATTTTATTTCTCCTTCTATGGTAACACTTGCTTCACTTACTCTTTGAATAACTACACGCATTTTTTATTGTTTGTTGGGTTGATGGTTGATAGTTGATATAAAAGGACAACCTTGAACAAAACCCCTTTCCTTATTAACTTATTAGCTCCTTACATTAGTATGACTTTTCCTTCGTCGAAGTGACTAAAGCTTTGCACCTTTGAAACTCTGAACTCAAAAAAGCTAATCTCCATAAATATCGGTTCGGTAGTTTTCTTCTTCGCCTTCAAGTATTTGCAAATAGCTTTTATACCTGCTCCATGCTATTTCGTTGTTTTCCAATGCTTTTTTTACCGCGCATTTGGGTTCGTCTATGTGTAAACAGTTGTTAAACCTGCATTGGCTTTTCAGCTCGAAAAACTCCGGGAAATAATCACCTACTTCATATTTGTCCATATTTACAATTCCAAAGCCTTTAATTCCGGGCGTATCGATAATCCGGGCGTCAAAGCTCAAGTCGTACATTTCGGCAAAAGTTGTGGTATGTTGGCCTTGCTTGTGTTGTTCGGAAATTTCGGCCGTTTTTAAATTCAAATCGGGCTGAATGCAATTTATAAGCGTAGATTTTCCAACTCCCGAATGTCCAGAAAATATGCTGGTATTCCCTTCCATTATATTTTGGACTGCCGCTATGTTTGTATTTGTCTTTGCCGACACTTTAAAGCACTGATAACCAATTTTTTTATATACATCGGCCAGATATTCTACATCTATCAATTCTTCTTCTGTATAGGTGTCTATTTTATTGAACAGCAACACCGGGGTAACATCATATGCCTCTGAAGTAACCAAAAAACGGTCTATAAAATCTGTAAAGGTTACCGGATCTTTAAGGGTTACCAATAGAAAAGCTATGTCTATGTTGGCTGCAATTATGTGCGTTCGCTTGGAAAGGTTTACAGACTTGCGTATTATATAGTTTTTGCGGTCGTGAATGTTAGCGATTACACCAATTTTTTCATCGCCGATGGTTTCCAGATTAAAGTCCACAACATCACCAACAGCAATGGGATTGGTACTTTTTATTCCTTGAATCCTAAACTTTCCCTTTATCCTGCAATTAATAAAAGTTCCATCTTCGGCCTTTACATTATACCAACTCCCGGTTGATTTGTAGACTAATCCTGTCATATTGAAAAGTTAGAAGTCAAAAGTACACAAAATTATTTCGTTGAAAATTAATACCGATCCAATGAAATAATTTTATGCATTTACCTGTAGTAAAACTGAAATTTATATATTTTTCTGATATAAATTTCAGTTTTCGCAGCAGCAAATCACAACTATAATGTTAGTTCCTTTTGACTTCTTAACCTCTTGTTATTATTTAACGATTTTTTCTTGGTGATTGATGGATTCTTGGTGAATTGCCTTGAAGATCCGTAAGATAAATTCTTCGCTCAAGCCATTCTGCTCTCCTTCCAGCACCATTTTTCCTAAAATTTCGTTCCATCGTTTAGACTGAAGCACGGCTACGTTGCGTTGTTTCTTTAGCTTCCCGATTTCATCAGAAACCTTCATGCGCTTGCCCAGTATTTCTATCAGCGAATTATCAATCACGTCAATCTGCGCACGGCAATTGGTTAATTTGCTGTTGTATTCGGCTTCCTCATCGGTTTCTTTTCTAATTTTCAAATCCCTCATGATCTGCTTCAGACTTTGCGGAGTAACCTGTTGGGCGGCGTCGCTCCATGCATTGTCTGGATCGCAATGTGTTTCAATCATCAACCCGTCGTAATTTAAATCCAACGCCATTTGCGACACGTCAAAAATCATGTCCCTTTTTCCAGTAATGTGCGAAGGGTCCAATATCAATGGAAGATCGGGGAATTTATTTTGAAGCTCAATGGCCAGTTGCCATTCCGGATTGTTTCTGTATTTAGTTTTTTCATAAGTAGAAAATCCTCTATGGATAACCCCGAGGTTCTTGATGTTCTTGCTGTACAGACGCTCAATACCGCCTAACCAAAGGGCCAAATCTGGGTTTACCGGGTTTTTTACCAATACAATTTTATCGGTTCCTTCCAGGGCATCGGCAATTTCTTGAATAATGAACGGGCTAACGGTAGAACGTGCGCCAATCCACAATAAATCCACATCGTTTTCCAAGGCCAGTTCTACGTGTGCTTTATTGGCTACTTCGGTTGCAGTTTTTAAACCGGTTTCTTCTTTAACTTTTTTTAGCCATTTTAACCCAATAGAGCCTACGCCTTCAAAATTTCCAGGTCTTGTTCTTGGCTTCCATATTCCTGCACGGAAGTAATTTACATCGCTATCTTTTAGGTCGTGAGCAATTTTTAATACCTGCTCTTCTGTTTCTGCACTACATGGGCCTGCAATTACTAACGGATGATCTAAGTTCATCCCGTCTAACCATGTTCTTAATCCTGCTGAATTTTCCATTTTAAATTTACTTATGAAGTTTTGATTGAAATTCCTTTTAATATTTCCTTTATTCTATTTGTATCGGCCATCTCTTTATAGATAGCGTTATAATCGTCTTGTTGCATTAATTCTTTAAACTTTTGAAGGTTTGCTATATATTCTTCAAGCGTTTCTATTACGTTTTCTTTGTTCTGTTCGAAAATGGGGCTCCACATGGCCGGCGAACTTTTTGCCAGCCTTACGGTACTTTCAAATCCACTGCCTGCCATATCAAAAATATCGCGCTCGTTTTTTTCTTTTTCGATAACCGTTTTTCCCAACATAAACGAACTGATATGCGATAAATGTGACACATAGGCAATGTGCTTGTCGTGCGCCTTTGGATCCATGTAACGAATGCGCATCCCCAGATCGTTAAATATTTTAAAGCCCCGTTCCTGTAATTTAAAGGCTGTTTTTTCTACCTCGCAAACTATATTTGTTTTCCCTGTATACAATCCTCTTATTGCTGCTTTTGGCCCAGAAAACTCGGTTCCGGCAATGGGGTGTGCTGCCAAAAAGTTCCTGCGCTTTGGGTGATTTTCTATAGCAGTGCAAATATTCGCTTTTGTTGAGCCAACGTCAAAAACCAAAGTATCGTCTTTTACGATGTCCAAAACCTTGGGAATCACTTCCAAGGAAACATTTACGGGAATGGATACAATTACCACATCGGCCTCCTTAGCATCTTCCAGGGTCCCTTTTCTATCTATAAACCCAATAGATACGGCTTCTTCCATGTGTGCTTCGTTGGCATCAAACCCTACAATGTTGGCTTCTTTGTTGGAGGTTTTAATGTCTAATGCCATTGAACCGCCTATGAGCCCTAACCCTATTACAAATACATTCATTACTATCTATGGTTTATGGTTTTTGATATACAAATTTGTTTATGTTCCATTTTAAAACCTATTTATCGCTTCCTTAATCTGTTCTTCTTTTACGCACAACGAAAAGCGGATGTACCCTTCTCCATTGCTCCCAAAAATGGTGCCCGGGGTAATAAAGATGCTTTTATCGTACAATATTTTGTCTATAAACGCTTCCGCCGATGGCATTTCTGAAGGCAATTTGGCCCAAACAAACATTCCCGAAGCATCTGTATTGTACGTACAGCCTAATGTATCGGCAAGCTGAAAAATCAAGGCCCTTCGTTTTTGGTACACTTTGTTCAACGCTGAATACCACTTTGACGATAGCTCCAATGCCTTTACCGCTCCTTTTTGCAAGCCGTAAAACATACCGCTATCCATATTGCTCTTTACTTTAAGCACCGCATCAATAAACCGTGCGTTCCCTAAAACAAACCCTACGCGCCAACCGGCCATATTGAATGTTTTGCTTAATGAATTTAACTCTAATGCCACTTCTTTGGCACCAGGTACCGCCAAAATGCTCAATCTTTCTTCGTTCAGCACAAAACTATAAGGGTTATCGTTTACCAACAGTATGTTGTTGCGTTTGGCAAATTTTACCAGTCCTTCAAATATCTCTTTATTGGCGTTGGCACCGGTTGGCATATGCGGATAGCTTAACCACATTAGCTTTACTTTGGAAAGGTCTGTTTTCTCCAAAACTTCCAAATCGGGCAACCAACTACCGCTTTGGGTTAAACCATAATATTTAGGTACTGCGCCCACCAACTTTGTTACCGATGTGTATGTTGGATATCCCGGGTTTGGAATGAGCACCTCATCGCCTTCGTTCAAAAAAGCCATACTAATGTGCATAATCCCTTCTTTGGAGCCCATTAACGGTAATAACTCTGTATTGCTGTCAACTTCAACTTGAAAATGCTTTTTATAAAAGTTGGCAGCGGCATTCCTCAATTCCGGGAGCCCTTGATAGCTTTGGTACTGGTGGGCCTTATCGTCTCCCAACGAAGTGACAAGTGCTTCTAAAACTTCTTTGGACGGAGCCATATCGGGGCTTCCTATGCCCATGTTGATAATGGGTTTCCCTTCGGCCATTAATCCTCTTACTTCTCTTAATTTTTTAGAAAAATAGTATTCTTCAACGGTTTGTAAACGGTCTGCAACTTGTATCATTTTTTTGCATTTTTATATTCGCCATGTACCTTAAAGTGCGATGCCATTATTTTAAGCAATGCCTTTGCCTTTTCAAAATCTTCATACTGTTCAAAAGTCACGTCGACAAAAAAGGAATAACGCCATGGGGTTTCTATTTTTGGCAACGACTGTATCTTGGTCAGGTTTAACTTGCAATCGCTCATTACGTTCAATACGGTTGCCAAGCTCCCTCTTTTGGTACCGAGCTCGAACATTACCGATGCCTTGTTGATGGCTTCTTTTGGTATGACCGAATTTTTTGTTTGTACAATTACAAAACGTGTGGCATTGTTTTTCATGGTCTGTATGCCTTCCGCCAGGATATCCAAATCGAAAATATTGGCTGCAACCTTGCTTGCAATGGCCCCCATACCTTTTAATTGTCCTTGATGTATTCTCCGGGCCACTTCGGCGGTATCGGCATCTTCTATCAATTTTATATGTGGATATTGCTTAAAGAACACCTTGCATTGCAATAAGGCCATTGGGTGCGAGTATACTTCGGTAATATCCTCGATGCTTTGCCCTTTCAATACCAATAAATTATGCTGTACGTTAATGTAATGCTCGCCGATAATGTGCAGGCCGTTCATGTCTATAAGGGCATAATTGGGGATAATGGACCCTGCAATGGAATTTTCTATGGCCATTACACCTACACTGCTTGTTTTACTTAACAGGCTATCTACCAAGGCATCAAACGAAAGACATTCGTCTACGCCTACATCATCGCCAAAATATTCTTTTGCCACCTGATGGTGAAAAGAACCTAATATTCCTTGTATTGCAACTTTATTGTTCATTTAAATTTTGCATAAAAAAAAGTCCCGAAAAAATTCCGGGACCTTATATATTTTACTTTAGCAATAACCTATAACCGTCCCGTTCTTTCATTAAAAAAATAAAAGAAGAAAAAGTAAAAGTTCCAGATATAAGCGTTTGCCAACATGAATTTTATACTGTTTTGTGGTGCTAATGTAATTATTAATTTGAAAAATAAAACCCTTTGCCCCGTTTTTTTTGAAAAAAAGAGTATTTCATAACTTTTTTTAAATAATTAATTTCAAAAATCACGCTTTTTTAAAAATCCCATAACCACTTTTTGCCCTTTGCCCTATATTTACGCTCGCCAATAGCCGCTATTAAAAAATATGTAGTACCTTTCTAAATAAACTGTAACAGGCATGCTGAAGGATCCCGACTTTTCAATTTTTAATTCTATCCTTGATAACGACTTTTATAAATTTACCATGCAATGCGCCGTGGTAAAATTGTTTCCACGCGTAAAAGCAAGATATAAATTTATTAACCGGGGAACACACAAGTTCCCTGAAGGGTTTGGCCAAGTACTTAGAACCGCTGTAGACCAAATGGCACAATTGCAACTAACCAAAAGCGAAAAACAGTTCCTTAAAGAAAACTGCCAATACCTCAACCCGGCTTATGTAGACTTTCTGGAAGGTTACCGTTACGACCCCTCTGAAGTGACCATATCACAAACCGGGGAAAATCTGGAAGTTTATATTTCTGGCTATTGGTACAGGACCATTTTATGGGAAGTCCCTATTTTGGCCCTTATTAGCGAGCTGTTTTACAAACTTACCGGACAAAAACGCTGGAGCGATGAAAAAATAACGGCCAATACACTTGAAAAAATTAAATTATACAACGAACTGGGCGTAACCTTTGCCGAGTTTGGTACCCGGCGAAGGCATTCGTACCGCACGCACCGCGAGGTTATGCATACGCTATCATCGTATAAAGGGCAAAGTTTTATAGGTTCCAGCAACGTGCATATGGCAATGCTGTACAATGTAAAGCCCATTGGTACACATGCGCACGAATGGTTTATGTTTCATGCGGCCGAGTATGGGTTTAAAATGGCCAATGCCATGTCGCTCGAACATTGGGTAGACGTGTACCGTGGCGATTTGGGTGTTGCACTGTCTGATACGTACACCACGGAAGTATTCTTTAAACAGTTCGACACCAAATTTGCCAAACTTTTCGACGGCGTCCGGCACGATAGCGGCGACCCGATTGAATTTGCCGAAAAAACCATTGAGCATTATAAAAACCATGGCATTAACCCCTTGTACAAATACATTATATTTTCTGATGGCCTCAACCCAGAGAAAGTAGCGTCCATAACCAGAGCCTGTAAAGGAAAAATAGGCCTCTCCTTTGGTATAGGCACTAATTTAACCAACGATGTTGGCCTAAAACCCATGAATATTGTAATTAAACTTACCGACGTACTCACCAGCGATAACGAATGGCTGCCTACCGTAAAACTATCGGACGAGCCCGGCAAGCACACCGGCGATAAAAAAATGATTGCCTTGGCCAAAGAATTACTCAGGATTGCTTAACCGGGCAAGGTGTATGGTTTCAAAGGTGCAGAGGTGTAAAGGTGCAAAGATACAGAGGTGCAAAGTTATGGTCACTTCGATCCCGACCAATAGCATCAGGAGAGAAGTCGCATAGCATAATGATCAAATAAGTTAACGAGGAAAGGGGTTTTTGAGTTGAGAGCCGTATGTCCCTAATAACAAATAACAATTAACTAACCCCCTAATCACTTTTCCCTCTTCCCTAATAACCATTCCAAAATCCCAACTACCAACTCTCAACGAACTTTAAAACTTTTTAACTTTCAACTTTTAACTTTAACACATTAAAACTACATTTGGTGTATGTCCATAGAAGTCTTCAACATAAGTAAAAATTACGGAGCGCAACAAGCGCTTAAAAATATATCCTTCACCCTTAAAAAAGGAGAAATCGTTGGTTTTTTAGGGCCCAATGGTGCCGGGAAATCAACCCTGATGAAAATCCTTACCACCTATTTAAGCCCTTCCGAAGGAACTGCCAAAGTAAACGGTTTTACCATTGATGCCCAAAAAATGGATGTAAAACAAAGCATTGGGTATTTGCCGGAGCACAACCCGTTGCACTTGGATATGTACGTGCGCGAATATTTAAATTATACCGCCAGTTTATACAAGGTTAAAAAAAATGTTGTTGAAGAAACAATCGTCCAATGCGGGTTGACCCCGGAAACCAATAAAAAAATAGGCGCCCTTTCTAAAGGATACCGCCAAAGGGTCGGGCTGGCTGCTGCGCTGATTGGCAACCCCGATGTCTTGATTCTCGATGAGCCCACTACTGGGCTTGACCCCAACCAGTTAATCGAGATTAGAAAACTTATAAAAAGGGTTGGGAAAGAAAAAACCGTACTGCTCTCCACCCATATCATGCAGGAAGTCGAGGCTATTTGCGACCGGGTAATCATTATTAATAAAGGTGAGATCGTGGCCGACAAAAAGCTTACCGAACTTAGAAAAGCACAAGAGCAGATTATCGAAGTGGAGTTTGATTACCGTGTGGAAGAAGTATTGTTGGAACAACTGCCAAAGGCCAAACAGGTAAAAAACAGTATTGGTTTTGTATATGAAATTACCTTTGAAACCGACACCGATATGCGCGCCACCGTTTTTGACTTTGCCCATGACAACGGACTCAAAACGCTTCAACTCAATCAAAAAAACAAAAACCTGGAAAGTTTGTTCGTAGAGCTTACCAGCAGTTAATTTTTTACTTTTCCCGCACCAGTTTCTCGATATTGATACGGTTTACCCCGATATCTTCTATTTTTTCAACCCCCTTTGTAACAAGCGTGTCGCCATGAACGGTATACACAAACGAAAAGCTATTGCCCTCCCACTCCCTAAAGTTGCAATACGCTAAATGTTCGGTATACAAACTGTCTTTTACAGAATAGGTGCCCCCGCCAGCCACAAAAGCCGCTGTACTGTCCTTTCCATGGTTTAAATCATGGTTTAAAAAGGCAAAATGTGTTTTGTTGATAATTTTAATCATTTCCCTGTCCCTGGTATAATCGGTTACCGTGGTGTCCGTTCCCTCAATGGTAGTTCCCGAAATCAACCTCCAGGTACCTATCAATGGGTTGTCCACCGTTTTTGGTTGATTTTTTTTAGGTGAACAGGAAATACTTATGATTGCTACCGCAATAAGAAAAGTAAGTTTTTGCATGGTTATGGTTGGTCTAAATTAATCTATAAACAAATATAGATGAATCGATAAGATAATTAAATAAAATTTTTGGACCCCGCCCCTTTAATACCATAGCCTATAAATAGAACCATACCAATACATGGGCAAACTATATGGCGGTTTTTTTTATATGTCCTGATACGTTAATGCACCTATTTTTGGGGTCTTTTATATATCCAGATATGTTGGTGGACGTATCCCGTGGGGTTCTGGACGTATCTGGAATTGTATTTTTAGCAAAAAAAGGACTAAAAAGCACTATAACCTGTTATTTTGTAAGAGAAATATGTATTGTTAGTAACAACTAAACCAATACCATATACTTCGCTACTACTATTTTTTAGGTGTTTTATATAAGAAATTGGTGTTTATTGAGCGATTACTTAATTAAAATAAATCGTTACGAGAATTGAATAAAATAGACAAATCATTAACAAAAACAATCAAGACTTCTGACCTTCAGAATGTTTCGACAGATTTGGCTGAAGTTATACTGGATTCGATGCTCGATGACGGAATTTTAAAGGATATTCCGATTTTAGGTTCAATCGTTGGCATGGGAAAAACTGCTTCAACAATAAATAAAAGATGCTCTTTTTCTAAAAAAAATAATTTATTTTTTGACAGAGTTAAAAGATATTCCAACCGAACAGAGAGAAAAAATGATTGACTCGATTGATAACTCGGAAAAACAGAAAATCAAAATCGGAGAAAAACTGATTTTCATATTGGACAAGTGTGATGATTATCTTGATGCTAAATACATTGGGCAATTTTTCCGTGGATTTCTGGAAAGTCAAATAACTTACGAGGAGTTTTTACAAGGTGCACGCATAATTCAAAATATTTATAACGGAGACTTGGAATATTTTTTAGGTCGTGACCTATCCAAAATTGAAATTGAAGCATCAACAGAAGAAGCACCTGACGATGATACTTTTCCGTTAATTAATAGTGGGATTTGTGGGTTTGGATATAATCCAACAAGAGTAGAAGACCAACGGGACTATGAAATATCAGATAAATCTATTGTTAAAGGTGGAGAAGTTGTAATATGGATTACATCAATTGGAAAAAAACTGAAAGACATTTTAAAAATTGAATAATAATTAATGCCAACAACAGTAACCATTATATAACCCACTAATTCAATAAAAACTAGATAGATTTAAGGGCTTTTGTTTTGTTACACAATTTAATAGTATGTTAAAAATTTAATTTTTTAATAACTTGTGCAATGGTAGAATATACAACCGAAATTATGGCGTACTGACTGTAAACATTGGGCACACGCTAAAAAAACAAAAACGCAATAAAATGAAAAAAATAGGATTGGTTGGTGGAATAAGTTGGACTTCAACTTTAGACTATTATAAATATATAAACCAAGGCATAAACGAAAAATTAGGAGGGCTTAATTCGGCTGAATGCATTATATATTCCTTGAATTTTTCTGATATTCAAGATATAGGGTGGACAAACTCTTACGATCTCATTTTCAACGCTTGTAAAAGTTTAACATCCAACAATATAGATTTTATAGTCTTGTGCGCCAATACAGCCCATTTATTTGCTGATGAAATACAATCAAAAATTAACATCCCTATTATTCATATCGCATCTGCCACTGCAGAAGAAATAAAAAAGCAAAAAATACATAAAGTAGGGCTGTTAGGCACAAAATTTACAATGGAAATGGACTTTTACCGAAATAAACTGAAGGAATATAACATTGAAACCATTGTTCCATCAAAAAAAGAAGATATTGAAGAAATACAGGAGATTGTAAAAAATGAGCTCGGAAAAGGAATTATAAATAAAGAATCGAAATTAAAATTTATACAATACGCAAATGAATTAATAGAAAGAGGAGCAGAAGGCCTCATTTTAGGATGCACGGAAATACCAATGCTAATCGATCAAAAGGATTTCGACTTTCCGGTATTTGATACAACAAAAATTCATGTTGAAAACATTGTAAATTTCACCTTAAATCAATAAAAGTCAACTGCTGTTACTAATGCCAATTATGAAATGGCACCTATCGTAAATTCTATTTTTCTATGTTCCAGGTTGTTGCTTTCTCCTTTGCAACATACAATTAGACAAGCTATTTTACATTCCTTGGTTTAATTATCATTCTAAACGATTGGTCTTTGTGGAAATAATATCCAATCCAATCGTAAAGGGCACGAATACGGTTCCTGTAATTTACCAGTGACATAATATGTACAAAAATCCATATGCACCACGCCAAAAAACCATTGATAAAAAATTTCTCTTTGGGCCCATCGGTTACTGCTTTGTTCCTCCCAATGATAGCCATGGACCCTTTGTCGCTATATTGAAAAGGCTGCCATTGGTCCTCGGTTTTCTTTAAAAGATTATCGCCCAGGTTGCGTGCCTGTTGCAAGGCTACTTGCGCCACCTGCGGATGCCCATCTGGATAGGCCGGGTCTTTGGTGAGTAAAGCGGTATCGCCAATGGCAAAAATATTATTGTAGGCTTCCAAACGGTTAAACGCATTGGTTTTTAAACGGCGTCCACGCCCGTAATCTTCTTTTTTAAAGCCGTCGAATACCTTGGCAGAGACACCTGCGGCCCAAATAAGGTTTTTAGATGCTAAAGTAGTCCCATCAGATAAATACACGGTGTCTTCCTTAAAATCCTGTACCAGTGTATCCAATTTCACAATAACACCCAATCCTTCTAATTTTTTCTTGGTGTAATGCTGCGTTTTATCAGACATGGTGGCCAAAACGGAATCTTGCCCGTCCAACAGGTAAATATCGCCCAAATCTTCTTTTTTTAGTTCGGGGTAATCTTTCCGGAGGATATTCTTGCGCATTTCGGCCAAAATACCCGAAAGCTCAACACCGGTTGGCCCTGCCCCGGCAATAACAAAAGACAATAGTTTTTTTCTGTGCAATGGGTCTTCTACACGGGTGGCCCTTTCCAATCGGGTAAATACTAAATTTCGCAATGCCAAGGCATCGCCAATGGTTTTCATGGGCAATGACCATTTTTGTACATTTTCATTGCCAAAAAAATTGGTTTCTGTCCCGGTGGCCATTACCAAAATATCATACGTAAGGCTCCCGTTGCTCAATTCGACCCTGTTTTCTTCGGGAATTACTTGCTGCAATGCACCCAACCGAAACCGTACGTTCTCTTTTCCCCTTAAAATCTTCCTGAAAGGATAACTAATGGCCGAAGGTTCCATAAAACCCGATGCTACTTGATACAATAATGGTGGGAAAAAATTATAATTGTTTAAATCTACCAAAATAACTTCGTAAGCAGGCGAATGCTTCAGCTTTTTTATAAGTTCCAATCCGGCAAAGCCCCCGCCAATAACTACAATTCTCTTTTTCTTATCGGTATTCATTTCTTTAACAACTTTTATTTCTTCAAAGTTAGGAGAAACTACCCGGAATAAAGTTAATCTGGTTCAATAATTACTCTTCGTAAATAAGTTTTCCTTTGTAGTGTTCTACTATTTCAACTGTTTGTGGTATGCCTACGGAAATAATATCGCCCGTGCTATAAATATCGCCTTTTAGCAAGGTGGAAGCTTTTACAATTACATCGTTGGAACTCCTGTGGTAAACAGTTGCGTTTTCAACCGGGAAATTACGTCCTTCAAAACGGCCATTTCCGGAAGCCATGTTAATATTCAGGCTTTTTGCTTTTCCGGTCATGTAAATATTGGAAATACCATTGAAGACAATTTGAAACTGATTTACATCAACGTTCAAATAAATAGCTGCACTGGTCAAGTATTCGTTGTTTTGATAATTCTCTGAATAAACCGTTAACTTATCGGTAGTAATGGTGCCTTCAGAACGAATTTCCCGCTGGGTTGCACTGCGTATTTCTGCAATGTCGGGAGCAGCAACAAAAATGGTTGTAAACTCGTATTTGCGCACATAATTGCAAATATTGTTATTGGTCAATATTAATTGACCGTCTTTTACTTCGGTATGGATATCGTTCATTAAGTTTTCTCCCGATTCTACCACAACTTTGTATTCGGGCGCTTGTTTTATCACCATTGTTATGCCTTCGTTTACCAAAATACGCGAAAAATCGGTTGCCGGTCTTTCTTCTTGAACAATGGTGCCTGCGGTTTGAAAACAATCGTTGGCATCTTCGCTATTGCAGCCTAAAAATACTGTTGCCAACAGCAAACCCGTTATTAAATATATGCCTTGTAGTATTCTCATTTAAAAATATCTTAAAGTCTATAACCAATTCCTATTTCTACCGCTTCTGCTTGTGCAGCATGTGCCTTTACGGTTACCACTCCAAATAGTTTTTTGTTTTTGGTGATGTACCCCTTTAAACCGCCCCGCAAATACATTTGCCCTTCGTAATCTATTGGGTAATATACATAATACCCCGCTTGTGCAATAACAGAAAACCTATTGATAAACAGTTCATGGCCAATAAAAATTCCGGCGCGCTTGTAATCTTCGGAACCATCGATACCTCTTTCGGGATAGGCAATCGAGCTATACTCAATATATTCCTTTAGAAAGTTGGAATAAAACACATCGGTCCCCAGTTGAATGGCACTTTTTTTATTGAGGCGCTTATCGGCATACACCGAAAAAACATAAAAAGGAAACTGGCCGCTATGGATTACATCGCTCTCGTTAACGCCCGTTCTAAACACAAAATTAAAACGTACGGGCTCGGTATACCTATTTGTTAAGCCTTCGGTTTTTATGTATTCGGGTTCAATAGCATCCAATTGATAATTTACACCTACATTTAGATTAACGGTATTTATACTGGTGTTGGGCGCCTTGGTGTTTCCATTGGAATAATGCACCAACGTAAGTCCGGCTTGAAGTCCGAATTTATCAAAAATGCGTTCTTTTTTATAATTCAGCATTAAATAAGTGCTGCTCAATAACTTCGACCCAAAAGCAACATTCCTATAATTGTCTTCTTTATCATAAGGGTTTCCGGCTATGGCAATTCCCTGCCCCACCCGAAATATTAAATTTCTGTTGAAAAAATAAAAATTGTAATGCCCGTAAAACGCCACGTTGCTTCCCATGTATTCATTCTTGAAATCATGGTAAATCATGGAAGCCCCGTAATCTGGATAATTATACAACTGCTCCCATTCTTTATTTCCGTACGTTTTTTTGTTCCAACTGAAAATAACACCCTTGGGATGCGCTGTTATTAGGTGAAGAATATCGTTATTGTGCCTGGTTATATTTCCATAAAAATAGTTTACATCAAAATAAGATGCATAAGAATTGGTGTTTTCCTGTGCAAAAGAAACACTTGAAAACACCAAGAATAGAATAGCTAGTATGCGTCGCATAATTTTAATTTCGACTGCAAAAATAATCTTATTTTTAAAATAATTCTGAGGCAATAGCCTTAATATTATCGGATTTACCCATTGAGTAGTAATGTAGCAAAGGTACACCTGCTTCTTTTAATTCTTTTGATTGTTCAATGCACCATTCTATGCCCACCTGACGCACTTCCTTATTATTCTTACAGGCATCTACGGCATTTACCAAATTTTCGGGAAGGTCTATTTTAAACACTTGCGGTAATAACTGAAGGTGTTTTTTAACCGCAATGGGCTTTATGCCCGGAATAATGGGCACATTGATTCCTGCGGAGCGGGCTTTCTCTACAAAAGCAAAAAACTTGCTGTTGTCAAAAAACATCTGTGTAACAATATAATCGGCTCCGGCATCTACCTTTTCTTTTAATTTATTAAGGTCGAAATCGAGCGAAGGAGCTTCTAAATGCTTCTCGGGGTAGCCGGCAACGCCGATACAAAAATTAAAATCGTCTGCCTTTTCTATAGTTTCATGCAAATATTTTCCTTCGCACATATTGCGTATTTGTTTTACCAAACCGGTTGCAAACGTATGTCCGCCATCGGTAGGTTCAAAATAGCGTTGGTGTTTCATGGCATCGCCACGGAGGGCCATTACATTTTCAATTCCCAGATATTGGCAATCCACCAGCATGTACTCGGTTTCTTCTTTTGTAAAGCCTCCACACAGCACATGCGGTATGGTATCTACGTTATATTTATGTTTTAAAGCGGCACAGATTCCAACCGTTCCCGGACGCATACGTGTTATTTTCCTGTCGAAAAGGCCGTCCCTTTCAATATAAACAAATTCTTCACGGGAAGTGGTTACATCTATAAAAGGTGGATTAAACTCCATTAAAGGATCTATATTATCGTACAGTTCCTGTATGTTTTTTCCTTTTTGCGGCGGGATTATTTCAAAAGAAAATAAGGCTTTCCCTTTAGCTTTTTCTATATGTTCGGTTACTTTCATTTTTTAGTTGTTCGTTCTCTTTCTAGTTGATTATTGTCTGTTCTGTTGGCTTTTTCTTTAAAATTCAGACTTATAACAACTGCTTCTTAAGCTCTTCAAAATCACTTTCGTATTCCCAATAGATCCATCTTCCGTCAAGGTAATCTGTCAAAATATATTTTTCGCTTAATGATTTAATCCTTGATATGGCCACAACCTTTTTAGAGAAGCCTTCCACATTGACTTCTTCGGTTATTTCCTTATTTAAGGCATCGAACCCATGAGAAATAACATGGCTCCCTAAAGACAGTTCTATAAATTCTGTTTTCATCTGTTTCTATTTTATTTTTGTTGGTTGCTGGTTTTCAAAGTTAAAGAGTTAATGAGGAGAAAGTTAAGCCTGTTTTATGGTTTATTACCGTTTTTTGTTTTTCCTCACTTCCCAACTTTCAACTTTATAATTATAATTCATCAATCTGCAATATTTGGGTTTAACCATTTGGTAGCTTCTTCAACAGAAATCCCTCTCCGTTTTGCATAATCGGCAACTTGGTCTTCTTTTATTTTTCCCAATCCGAAATATTTACTTTTAGGATTTGCAAAATAATAGCCAGACACCGATGAAGCAGGCCACATGGCCAAACTGTCTGTCAATTTCACGCCAATTTCTTCTTCAACATTCAAAATTTCCCAAATTACTTTTTTCTCCAAATGATCAGGACAAGCAGGGTAGCCCGGTGCAGGGCGTATTCCTTTATAGGATTCTTTAATTAATTCTTCATTTGTTAACTGTTCTGCTGCATCGTAACCCCAAATTTCCTTTCGTACCCGTTCGTGCAAATACTCGGCAAAAGCTTCTGCCAATCGATCTGCAAGGGCTTTTACCATAATGGAATTGTAATCGTCCAGATCTTTTATATACCTATTGGATATCTCATCGACTCCAAATCCGGTAGTTACACAAAAAGCACCGATATAATCTTGTTTTCCATGCTCTTTTGGTGCAATAAAATCGGCCAATGCAATATTGGATGCCCTTTTGTTTTTTTCTGATTGCTGACGAAGGGTAAGAAATTTATTCAGTTCCTTTCCATTTTCGTCATATAATTGAATATCATCATCGTTTACTTGATTGGCTGGGAAAATTCCTAAAATGCCTTTTGCGGTTAACCATTTTTCATCAATAATCCTGTTCAGCATTTCGGTAGCTTCGGCAAATAATTTGGCAGCTTCTTTTCCTACCACTTCATCTTCCAGAATGGCCGGATATTTCCCGTGCAATTCCCACGAACGGAAAAAAGGAGTCCAATCTATATATTTTTTTAATTCATCTAAATTAACTGCTACTTGTTTCACCCCGATAAAATTTGGTGTTTGGGGGGTAAATTCTTCCCAATCCAGTTTTAATTTATTGGCCCGGGCCTGTTTAATGGTTAAAAAATTCTTCTCGCGGGAACGGTTTAAAAAACCTTCGCGAAGCTTATCGTATTCGTTTCGGAGCGAAATTCCATATTCTTCTTTCAACTTCGGGTTTAACAAACTTCCAGCCACGTTTACGGCGCGGGAGGCATCGTTTACATGCACCACCGTTTTAGAGTATTCGGGGGCAATTTTCACGGCTGTATGCGCCCTTGAAGTGGTGGCTCCACCAATCATTACCGGGATGCTTAAATTGAGTTTTTCCAATTCTTTGGCCAAGTACACCATCTCGTCCAATGAAGGTGTTATAAGGCCGCTTAAACCAATAATATCCACTTGTTGGTCAATGGCCGTTTGAATAATTTTTTCGGGCGGGACCATTACCCCAAGGTCAATGATCTCGTAATTGTTGCATCCTAAAACCACGCTTACAATATTTTTACCAATATCGTGCACATCGCCTTTTACGGTTGCCATCAATACTTTTCCTGCCGAGCGAGAGTTTTCATCTTTATCGGCTTCAATGAACGGTAACAAATAGGCCACGGCTTTTTTCATTACCCGCGCCGATTTTACCACTTGCGGCAAAAACATTTTTCCGCTTCCAAAGAGGTCGCCCACCACATTCATCCCGTTCATTAAATATCCTTCGATAACCTCGATGGGTTTATCTACAGCTTGCCGGGCTTCTTCCGCATCTTCTTCTACAAATTCCAATACCCCTTTTACCAACGAATGTGTTATACGGTCTTGTAAACTGCCGTTACGCCATTCCTGTTTTTGTTTTTCGGTTTCCTTGGTATTTCCTTTTACGGTTTCGGCATAATCCAACAAACGCTCGGTAGCATCGTCGCGCTTATCGAGCAATACATCTTCTACGTATTCCAACAGTTCTTTGTCTATCTCATCGTAAATTTCGAGCATTTCGGGGTTTACAATCCCCATGGTCATTCCGTGTTGGATTCCGTGATATAAAAAAGCGGCATTCATAGCTTCGCGAACGGTGTTGTTTCCGCGGAAAGAAAAAGAAACGTTGCTTACCCCACCACTTATATGCGCATGCGGAAGATTTTCGCGAATCCATTTGGCGGCCCGGAAAAAGTCGACAGCATTTTGGCGGTGTTCTTCCATTCCAGTGGCAACCGGAAAAATATTTGGGTCGAATATAATGTCTTGCGGTGAAAATTTAACCTTGTTGACCAAAATATCATACGAACGTTTACAGATTTCAATCCTACGCTCGTAATTATCTGCTTGCCCAACCTCATCAAAAGCCATTACAATAACCGCCGCGCCATAACGCCTAACCAGTTTGGCATGATGGATAAATTGTGCTTCTCCTTCTTTTAAGCTGATGGAATTAACAATTCCCTTCCCCTGAACAACCTGAAGGCCGGCCTCGATAATTTCCCATTTGGAGCTATCTACCATAATTGGTACACGGGCAATATCTGGTTCGGCGGCAATGAGGTTTAAAAAAGTGACCATTGCCTTTTTCCCGTCAAGCATACCCTCGTCCATGTTCACATCGATAATCTGGGCGCCACCTTCAACCTGGGCACGGGCAACCTCTAATGCTTCATCGAAATTTTCTTCTTTTATCAAACGAAGAAAACGTCTTGAACCCGTTACGTTTGTACGTTCCCCAACATTGATAAAATTAGAATTTTCATCAATTACCAAAGGTTCCAGTCCAGAAAGCACTAAAGGGACACGTTGGTAGTCTTTCGCTATTTGTTGTTGGTTATTGGTGTTATTTTTCACTAACTTATTTTTAGTCATTTTATATAAATTCGTGCTTCAACAAGCTCAGCATGACATCATTCATTAATAATTTTCAACCAAAACTTTTCTCGGTTGATATTCTTTGGCTATTTCGGCCAGTAATTTTATGTGGTCGGGTGTAGTACCGCAACATCCACCAATAATATTCACCACATTTTCTTCCAAATAATTGCGTACCAAAGCTTGCATTTCTTCCGCTGTTTGATCGTATTCGCCAAAATGGTTGGGCAAGCCTGCATTTGGATATGCAGAAATATAAAAAGGGGATTTTTCTGATAATCTTTTTACATAAGGCATCAATTGGTCGGCGCCTAAAGCACAATTAAACCCCACACTTAACAAAGGTACATGCGAAATACTTATTAAAAAGGCCTCGGCCGTTTGCCCGGAAAGTGTTCTTCCCGAAGCATCGGTAATAGTGCCGCTTACCATAACCGGAATATCAATGTTGCGCTCTTCTTTTACCTCTTCAATGGCAAAAAGTGCCGCTTTGGCATTTAGGGTATCAAAAATAGTTTCCACCAACAGCACGTCCACGCCACCGTCTATCAGTCCTTCGACTTGCTGCTTGTATGCAATGCGCAATTCATTGAACGTAATGGCCCGGAACCCAGGATCGTTTACATCGGGCGACATGCTTGCTGTACGGTTGGTCGGCCCCATGGCCCCCGCCACAAAACGCGGTTTTCCTGGCTGTTTTGCCGTAAATTCATCGGCTACTTTTTTGGCAATTTTAGCCGATTCTAAATTGAGCTCGTACACAATATCTTCCAAATGATAATCGGCCATGGCAATGGTGGTTCCCGAAAACGTATTGGTTTCCACGATATCGGCTCCGGCTTCAAAATATTTTGCATGAATTTCTGCAATAGCCTTGGGCTGTGTTATTGAAAGTAAATCGTTGTTCCCCTGCAACGGATGCCCAAAATCTTTAAACCGTTCGCCACGAAAATCTTCTTCGGTAAATTTATATTGTTGCAACATGGTTCCCATGGCCCCATCTAGCACCAAAATCCTGTTTTCGAGTTCTTTTTTAATATTTTTTTCCATTTTCTTTTTCTTATAAGAAACAAAACATTGTTCAAAAGGGTAAATACCCGTTAAAATAATTACAATAATATGTATCAAGAAGAAAGAAAAAACCGGAAGTTTTTTGTTATCTGTCCACGCCATGCGCGGTAGAACGTAGCACCTTCTTGAGCCCATCCCCAGTCCTCCCCAAAGGGAAAGGAGCTATATACTCACTTCCTTCGGAAAACTGGAAAAGGATTAAGGGTTGCTAAGGCTTCAACGGGTCTAATCCCTTCACCTTTCTTGATAACGTGCAATATTGTTATGAACAAATGAGGTGCAAATATAAGTTAGATTTTAGTGGAATACAAGTGTTCGAAGGCTTAAAAATATGTGATGATTTTTATTTGAAAAACGGATTGAAATATACTCTAAAACCAATGCCAAATACGCCGTTTAATTGATGATTTTTTAGTGCGTCCATTTCTAGTTTGCTAAGCAAAACCGTTTTATTTGTTGTATGCTTTGTAGAAGCAACATAAATTTCGCCTAAAATGTATAGCCAATATGCAAATGAATATCCATTGCCAGACCAGAATCGTATGCATCTATATAATATCCCACCCCTGCACCTACTTCGTAATTAAATGCTGGCCTATATTTCTTCGGATGCCCCATTTGGGAATAAATGAAATGGTTTCTACAACTTCTACATTGTCTACGTTGGAAATAACAAACCAATTTGGTATATAATTGACATCAAGAGACAAGAAATTGGCTGCGTTATGATGGACTTTCTTTCCTTTAGCTTCGCGCTTTTCAAGATTATAGTAGTACCGTGGCTCAAGTGTAATTGTGGGAATCATTGCAAAACCATCTTCCTTGTATGAACTTATCCAAAAACCGGCATCAAACCCTATTTCGCTACGCAATGCAATTTTTGGGGCCAAACGCGCTTCATTATGCACCCAAATCCCCAATAATCCTGTTTGGATGCCAAAAATTGACTTTTCCACTTGAGCATTTTGTGAAAAGGAAGAATTCCATATACAAAAGCATGCTATAAAAAGTAAGTTTATTTTCTTCATCATCGTATTTATTATTTTTGTAATATAAAGAAAATAAACTAAATAGAACAACTATTATCAATAAAAAAAAGCAACTTTTTTCAAAGTTGCTTTAAATACTATTTTATAGGTAAATTGAGCTACACTATGCTTTTTACCACTTCTTTTTTAGCTTCTTTTTTGGTGCCGTCAAAGCCTTGAACACCGCCTACCGTAGTGTATTTCATGACATATTTCTTATCGGGGAAAATGCGTTGATAAGCACTTTGGCACATAATGGCCGCCTCATGGAAACCGGAGAGGATCAACTTTAACTTTCCAGGATAGGTGTTTACATCTCCAATAGCATATATTCCCGGGATGTTGGTAGCATAATCGTAAGAATTGTCTACTTTTATTGCATTTTTTTCAATCTCCAGTCCCCAATTGCCGATAGGCCCCAATTTTGGTGAAAGCCCGAACAACGGGATAAAATTATCTACTTCTATATGAGATTCTCCGTTTTTTAAATGTTTTACGGTTACCGCTTCCAATTTGTCGTTTCCATGCAAATGGGTTACTTCGGCTTCGGTTATGAGTTCGATTTTTCCTTTTTTGGAAAGTTCGGCTACTTTTTCAACGGAATCCAAAGCACCCCTAAATTCATTTCGCCTATGAACTAAATATACTTCAGAAGCTACATCGGCCAAGAAAATAGACCAGTCTAAAGCAGAATCGCCTCCCCCGGCAATCAATACCTTTTTATCCCGGTATACTTCCGGGTCCTTGATCATGTATGCAACGCCATTATCTTCAAATTTGGCAATGTTTTCTATTTGCGGTTTTCTTGGCTCAAAACTACCCAATCCTCCAGCTATAACCACAACCGGAGCATGATGTTGCGTGCCCTTGTTGGTGGTTACAATAAAGGTCTCGTCTTCCAGTTTTTCAATGGTTTCTGCCCGCTCGCCCAATGTGTACCCGGCCTCGAATGGTTTTATCTGTTCCAAAAGGTTGTTTACCAAATCTCCTGCCAGAATTTCTGGAAAGGCCGGAATATCGTAAATGGGCTTTTTAGGGTAAATCTCCGAACATTGTCCGCCAGGTTGCGGCAAAGCATCAATTAAATGACATTTAAGTTTTAACAAACCTGCTTCAAATACCGTGAACAGTCCCGTGGGACCTGCGCCAATTATAAGTATATCTGTTTTAATCATGACTTCTACTTTTTTTCTAACTTTTCTAACTTTTTCTTTTTCTATTTTGAAACCAAGCTTTTGGTAAACTCGTTTAGTTTCTCAACTTTTTCCTCAAAATTTCCCTTGATGGTTTTTCTATATGCATTCAAATTTTGAACAAGGTCATCGATATTTTCAGGAATCACTTCTTCAAAAAATTGACGCAGTCTTTTGGCTGTTGTAGGCGATTTTCCATTGGTGGAAATGGCTATTTTTACATTTCCTTTAGTAACAATACCGCCCATATAAAAATCGCAATACGGTGGGTTATCGGCTACGTTTACCAATATATTTTTTTCTTTGCAATCTTTATAAACCTGTACATTTACGGTTTCGTCATTGGTCGTGGCTATAACAATGTCTTTTCCTTGCAGGTACTTTTTATGGTATGCATCTTTTATTATTTCTAGACCAAACACTTTTGCTTTGGCTACGGTTTCTTCCCGAAAAAAAGGAGCTAACAAACATACCTTTGCATTTGGGCTTGATTTTAGAAGAAATGTTAACTTTTCTAAAGCCACATTTCCACCCCCCACAATAAGTATTTGCAATGCATGTACTTTTAAAAATACCGGATATAGTTCGTTACGCTCCTCCATTTTCTACTTCAATGACTACTTATAAATTCAACCTCTTTTTTTATGTTCAATAATAATCCCCGGTGCTTTACCACTTCGCCAATAACAATAATTGCCGGGTTTGACAGTTTGTTTTCTTTCACCACAGATTCTATGGTCGCAACGGTCCCGATGCCTATTTTTTCTTCTGGTGTTGTACCGCTTTGTATAATTGCTACAGGAACTTCTTGTTTATTTTCCTTTCTGAACAAAGCCGTTATTTCTGACAATTTGCTCATTCCCATCAAAATAACCACCGTAGCCGATGATTTTGACGCCAATTCAACATCTTTTGATAATTTATGCTCTTTGGTGGTGCCCGTTATTACCCAAAAACTTTCGGAGCTTCCCCGTTTGGTAAGCGGAATGTTTTGGTATGCAGGTACTGCCAACGCCGATGATATTCCTGGCACAAAAACGGCTTCTATACCATGCGCAATGGCATATTCCATTTCTTCGGCGCCACGTCCAAAAACAAAAGGATCGCCGCCCTTTAGCCTAACTACGTGACCGTGCGATTTTGCCCGGCTCACGATAAGCTCGTTAATCTGCTCTTGTTGATAGGCATAACACCCTTTTCGTTTTCCTACAAAAATGAGTTCGGCATCTGGGGCATATTCCAACAAGGCAGGATTTACCAAGGCATCGTAAAGCACGACATTGGCTGTTTGTAAAGCTTTCATACCCTTAACAGTGAGCAAATCCGGATCGCCCGGACCTGCCCCTATTAAAGTCAGTCTTGGTTGGTTACTTGTCTGCATGTGCTAATTCTAATCTTCTGAAAGCATTTGCTTTTTTGTAAAAAGCTTGCGCATCTTCTAAAAACGATTTTGCAAACGCTTCAGATGGTTTATTATTTTTAATTTGATAAACAAGATCAGGGAAAGTGGTGTTTAGTGAAATCTTTCCTGTTGCGACAAATACTTCGTCAAACTGATTTATAATGCCCGCTTGGGTATTTGTTTTTTTGTTTTCTCCTATCAATAAAGCTTTCGCCGTATTAATCAATGAGGTATAAGACTGATAGATACTATCTGCCCATTTTTTATCGTTAAGAGAAAGTTGTGCTTTCTCTATTTTTTCTTCACTTTCAAATAACAAAGTAGCTACCAAATCTATTACAACCCCGGCACACTCACCAACACCTACTTCCTGAACATATTTTTTATCGTGCCCCCAATCTACAAAATCATCTTCAGTTAGATTTTCTGTATCTGATAAAGGTTTCAAGAAATCGTAAAAATACATCTGTTCTTTCCGGTCGTAATACGCCAAAAAGTCTTCCCCGTTTTCTTTGTTTTTACCAAAATCGTCTAAAATTAACCGCAAAGCCTGCGGCCCTCTTTTCGATGGGACTTTTATCACTTTATCGGCAAATCTTCCCTGTCCATTTCCAAGAACACCCCCGCCCAATAAAATCTGGAGCGCCGGAGCTACCAATTTGTCTTTGGTACGAATGGACATTCCCTGAAACCCGATATGTGCCATGTTGTGCTGGCCACATGCATTCATACAACCGCTAATTTTTATGGCTACCTCACGGTTATCTTTATATTGCGGATATTCTTCGTTCAATACATCTTCCAGAACATCTGCAATACCGGTACTACTGGCAATACCAAGGTTACAGGTATCGGTTCCGGGGCATGCCGTAATATCAGCAGTAGAATTGTAGCCCAGCTCTGTAAAGCCAAGCTCCTTGAGTTCTAAATAGAACAAAGGCAACAAATCTGCTTTTACATGACGTATTAAAATATCCTGACGCAATGTTAAGCGGAGTTCATCGGCGGCATATTTTTTTATCAAGTTGGCCAGTTTCCGGGCCTTATCTGTATAAAAATCGCCTAAACGAACTTTAATTCCTATGGAAAAAAGCCCTTCTTGTTTTTGTGCAAAAACATTGGATTTCCTCCATTTTTCATACCCCTCTACATCAACTAAATCTACTTTTGGAACGGTAATGTTGCTAACAATTGACGGGTTAAACTCAAAACCTTCTTCACTAATTGGATACGACTGGTACGCTAGTGCTAATTTTTCTTCTTCAATTAATTGTAAAAATGCTTCCAGACCAATATCCTTAATGAGGAATTTCATTCTTGCCTTTAAGCGCTTTGCACGTTCTCCGTGACGGTCAAATATTCGCAATACGCTTTCTATAAGCGGAATAATTTGATCGGTAGGCAAAAATTCGTATATCACATCGGCATGGCGTGGTTGCGAGCCCAAACCACCGCCCAATAGTACTTTAAATCCTTTTTCCCCGTTTTTTATCTTCGGAAGAAATCCAAGATCATGAATATAAGACAAGGCCGTGTCATCATCTGAAGAAGAGAACGACATCTTGAATTTACGCCCCATTTCCTGACAGATCGGGTTTCTTAAAAAGAACTGAAACGTTGCGTGCGCATATGGCGTAACGTCAAACGGTTCATTGGGGTCTATTCCTGCTTCGGGACTTGCAGTTACATTTCTTACCGTGTTCCCGCAGGCTTCACGGATGGTAACATCGTTTTTTTCAAGCTCTGCCCAAAGTTCTGGTGTTCTATCTAAACTAACGTAATGAATTTGTATATCTTGACGTGTGGTAATATGCAATCTTCCGCGTGAATATTCATCAGAAACATCGCAAATACGCAACAATTGATCTCCGGTTACCTTTCCGTAGGGCAACTTGATACGCACCATTTGAACCCCTTCTTGCCGTTGGCCATAAACTCCACGGGCCAAACGCAGGCTTCTAAAGCGTTCTTCGTCTACCTTTCCTTCACGAAAAAGACGGATTTTCTTTTCTAATTCTATAATGTCTTTTTCTACAACGGGATTTTCGATCTCTGTTCTAAAACTTTGCATGTTTACTTATTTTTTGCCACTAATTCGTTAATCTTACCGTTTTCTATAACTTTTAAATTTCGTTTCTTAGAAAACTTCCTTTTCCATATATTGGCCTATTTCCCCCACTTTATCCGTTCCCAAACACGTTCGTGAACAAAGTAAAGTGTCATTTTTGTTACCAATTCAATAAATCCAATAGACAAGGCCAGTTTAAATGTTCCGGTTACAAACCAGGAAATTAAAATGGTATCCATGGTCCCAACGATACGCCAACTAACCGATTTTGCAATGCTTCTGCTTATTTTGTCGCCCGAAGCTTTTTGTCTGGCCTTTTTGTCGCTATTTGCCTGTAAAACCTTGTCTAGAATCATCTTTCACTTTTTTTATTACTCTACTTAGTCGATAGGTTAATAGAATTTTAAAGCGAAAGTACTATTTAATTCCAAAAAACCAAACGATTTTTGGGAATTTTAACTACTTAAAGCCTGATTAAGGTCATTTATAACATCTGAAACGTTTTCGAGACCTACGGAAACACGCACCAAACCATCCGAAATTCCAACTTCCATACGGTCTTCCTCAGAAAGTTTGCTATGCGTAGTCGATGCAGGATGCGTAACAATGGTCCTGGTATCGCCCAAGTTGGCAGAAAGCGAACACATTTTAATGTTATTTAAAAAGTTTCTTCCGGCTTCAACGCCCCCCTTTATTTCAAAAGCAACAATGCTCCCGCCCTGTTTCATCTGCTTTTTGGCAATTTTGTATTGCGGATGCGATTTTAAAAAGGGGTATTTTACAAAATTTACCTGAGGGTGTGCTTCTAAGAATTCGGCCACTTTTAATGCATTCTCGCAATGGCGGTCTACACGAACGGCCAAGGTTTCCAAACTTTTAGACAGCACCCATGCATTAAACGGCGATAGCGCCGGACCTGTGTTTCTGGAGAACAAATAGATTTCGCGTATTAAATCTTTTGGTCCCACGGCAACACCACCAAGCACGCGACCTTGTCCGTCCATTAATTTGGTGGCCGAATGCACTACAATATGTGCACCAAAATCGATTGGTTTTTGCAAATAAGGGGTTGCAAAACAATTATCGATTACTAAAGTAAGGTTGTGTTTTTTGGCTACTTCGCCCAAATATTCCAAATCCAAGACATCTACAGCGGGATTGGTGGGTGTTTCTGCAAACAGTATTTTTGTATTGGGCAGGATTAAACTTTCTATTTTATCCACTTCGTTTACCTTAAAATAACTGGTTTCTATGTTCCACTTTGGCAAAAACTTGGTAAACAGGGCATGAGTCGAACCAAAAACCGAACGCGCCGAAACCACATGGTCACCACTGTTTAGCAATGCCGCGAAGGTTGAAAATACCGCCGACATTCCCGTTGCAAAGGCATATCCTGCTTCGGCACCTTCCATTTTACAGACCTTGTCCACAAATTCGGTGGTATTTGGGTTGGTAAAGCGACTGTATAAATTACGCTCTTTTTCTTCTGCAAACGATGCTCTCATGTCTTCGGCATCCTCAAAAACAAAACTTGAAGATAAATAAAGAGGTGCCGAATGTTCTAAAAATTCGGTTCGTTCAATTTGAGTTCTAATTGCATCGGTTTCAAAATGGTTTTTGCTCATGGTGTATAGTTTGTAAAGTTGAAAGGTCAAAGATTTTAAAATTCCTTCCCTTTAATTTTGCTTATTTTTTTTAAATCATACCTACAAGGTTGTAAAAAACCTTACAGGAGTTATTCTAATTTTATTTTCCTTTTTCAGCCAGTTTTAAAATATCGCCAAAAACGCCTCTTGCCGTTACCGCAGCTCCCGCTCCGGCTCCTTGGATAACAATGGGCCTGTCTCCATAAGATTCGGTGTAAATTTCAAAAATTGAATCGGCGCCCTTTACTTGACCCAATATGCTATTGGCCGGAACCGACACCAATTTTACATCCAATTCGCCCTTGTCCTGCTGTAAATCGCCGTGCAAATCACCTACATAACGCAAAACGTGGTCGCTTTCCTGCTCATCTTTAATTTCTTGATAGGGGGCGTTAAATTGTTCAAGACTCTGTAAAAATTCGGGCACTTCTTCATTTCTTAAATTTTCCGGCACCAGGTTTTGAATGTTTACATCTTCAAATTCATTCTTCAAATCCAATTCCCTAGCCAGGATAAGCAATTTTCTTCCTACGTCGTTTCCATATAGGTCTTCACGGGGATCGGGTTCGGTAAAGCCGTTGTCAATGGTATCTTTTAATATTTCGTTGAAAGGTTTTTCTTCGGAAGAAAACCGGTTGAACAAATAGCTCAACGTTCCAGAAAACACCCCGCGGATCCTTGTAATATTTTCACCTGAAAGATGAAGTATCCTGATAGTATCGATTAACGGAAGCCCAGCGCCCACATTGGTTTCATACAAATATTGCTTTTGATTTTTCTCCAACAAATCCCTCAAATCACTGTAAAAATCAAAGCTTAAGGTATTCGCTATTTTATTGGAAGACACCAAATCGAACCCGTTTTCTACCATGGTCTTATAATTGTCCACAAAGTCCTTACTGGCAGTATTATCAATGGCAATTAAGTTCTCTAAATGATGCGCCTTCGCAAAATTGATTACCGTTTTGATATTTGATGCCGTTTCGCTGGCAGCGATAGCTGTCTTCCAATCGTTGCTTATTCCATCTTTATCCAACAACAATTTGCGTGAATTGGCAACGGCAAAAATGTTGAGCTTAATTTTTTTACGGTCCTCGATATTGGCTGCCGATGTTAATATTTGATCGATTAAAGTTCCGCCAACCAAGCCATGACCAAAAATGGCAATGTTGATTTTTTTTGAGATTTCGAAAATTTCGCCGTGAATTACATTCAATGCCTTGTGCAATTCTGATTTTTTCACCACCAAACTCACATTCTTCCCAGTGACGGTATTATTGAAAAGAATTGGGATTACCTGATTCTTTATCAAGGCATTATACGGTTTGTGAAAGGTGCTTAAATCTTGACCAATAATTGAGATTACCGATGCATCGTCGACCACCGAAATTTTATTTACGTCTTTTGAGTAAAAATCGTTTTCAAATTCCTTTTCCAAGGCAATCATTGCTTCGGTGGCATCTTTGGCGTTTACCACCAAGCCAATGCCCCGCTCTGAAGAACCTTGCGAAATAATACTCACGCTAATTTCTTTTTTGCCCAAAGCGTTAAAAATTCGCGCATCGACTCCCGCTTTCCCGAGCAAACCACGGCCTTCGAGGTTTACCAAGGCCACATTTTCTAATACAGAAAGCGATTTCATGCCCTCTTTTTTGGGCGTAGCCGTAATTAACGTCCCCAGATTGTCGTGGTTGAACGTATTTAAAATACGGAGGGGAATGTTTTTTTCGATTAACGGAATAATGGTTTTGGCATGTAAAATAGTAGCTCCGAAATTTGCCAGCTCGTTTGCTTCGTTAAACGACAATTCTTCAATACGTTGCGCCGTGGGCACCAAATCGGGATTGGCAGTAAAAATACCATCTACATGCGTAAAGTTTTGCAGTTCCCCGGCATCGAGGAAATTGGCCAAAAGTGCCGCGGTATAATTGCTTCCATTCCTTCCTAAAGTGGTGGTTTCATTCTTTTCGTTGGAACCTATAAAACCGGTTATAATATTTACCGTATCCCCATTGTGCTGTGTAAAATGTTTTAGCACATTTTCTTTTGAAAGCTTTTCCAAAGGCTGTGCATCGCCAAAACGTTCATTGGTTTTAATAAGTTTTCTTGAATCGGTAAAATTGGCGTTTACACCCTTTTCTTTTAAAACTTCGGTAACCAGTTTAGCCGAAATCAATTCGCCTTGCGCTAAAACCTCGTCTTTTATTTTCGTACTGAAGTCGCCCAACAGGCTTACCCCCGAAAATAGTTTTCCTAAATTTTCAAATTCTTCTGAAAGGTTTACATTTGGATAATCCTGCAGTTGGTATTTTTTAAAAGCGTCAAACAAATGTTCGTAATCCTGCTTGCTTGCTGCGGTTTCGAGTATGCTCTCCAGTTCGTTTGTTGCATTGTTCCTTGCAGAAACAACCACGGCAATGCGTTCGCCATTGTTCACCTTATTCTCAATAATTTCCACAACATTGTTGATTCCGTCGCCATTTGCCAACGACTTTCCTCCAAATTTTAATACTTTCATTTTATTATTTTTTAGGGACGATTCAAAAATGCCCCCTATCAATTTTTCTAATTGTTCATATTCTATTAAAAAGGCATCGTGCCCATGTACCGACACCACTTCTCCGTATCGTACCCGGTCACTGGATTGTGCCAATTGTTTGTAGGTCTCCCTGTTTTCTTCGGCCGTAAAAAACAAATCAGAACTTACACCGATAATATGCACATAAGCATCAATAGTTTCCAGCACATTAAAATGTTCGGGCCTTCCGCGGGTTACATCAATGGTTTTTAGCAATTGGTTCATCAATTTGTACGCAGAAAGCTGAAAACGCTCTTGCAATTTTTTACCGTGATGCAATAGCCAGCTCTCTACATTAAAAACCTGCAATTCTTCGTTGGTGGTCCTTTTGAAACGTTCTTTAAAAGATTCCGGTGTTCGGTAACACAACATGGCATGCATTCGGGCGTCGTGCACAGGTTGTTTGGAGTTGACCAAAAATTGTTCTTGAATCTGGCAATTGGCAATTAACCAATCGGTCGATTTCCAATCGGTTGCCACCGGAATTAAATGCCGGGTAATATCTGGTTTTATGGCTGCCATTTCCCATGCAATCCCGCCGCCAAGCGACCCGCCGATAAGTGCATATAACTTTAAAATTTCCAGTCTTTCCAGCCCCAGTAAGAAAATGCGGGCAATATCGCGGGCCACAAAATCTTTGTAATTATCGATAATAAACCCATCGTAACCGTTGCCTGGAATATTAAACGACACTATTGTGTAAATAGTGGTATCTATGGCTCTTCCATCCCCAATTAGGTCTTTCCACCAACCATTATTTCCGCTCACGTCGGAGTTTCCCGTAAGCGCATGATTTACCATAACAATCGGAGCCGAATGCAACGGTTTGCCAAATAGCTGGTACGATAAATTTAAATCTTGCGTAGCCCCGCTTAAGGTGGTAAAATTTTTTAACGGAATATGTAATAATTCGTTTTTCAACTTTTAATTCATTTTTTATTCATTCGTCTTAATAAATAACTTCAAACGATGTTAAAAAGAAAGCTGTAAAACTACAAGGAAGTAATTTCAACGTTATCTATCTCTGGCACTTTGCTTATACCTGCTCTAAATCAAACTCATAATGATTTTAACAGGTACGGAAACAAGTTCAGTACCAAGGGTAGAATGTAGCACCTTCTTATCTTATCCCCTTCCCAACCCCTTCAAAAGTGGTTAAGTAGAGGAACAAGGGTTGCTAAGGCGTCAATAGGTCTATTCCTTCAGCCTTTCTTGATAACATTTCAAAATATGTTTGAACTTATCCTGTTTTCTGGTTTTTTTGAGGATAACTCGACTCTTTAAAACCTTGCACAGGAACTTAATTTTTAAATCCCTATTTAAAAGGAGCATTTATTTTTCTACACATTCGACCAAAGCGAACGTTTCTTTCACTTTTTCTACATAATCGAGCTTTTCCCACGTAAAAAGCTCAACTTCCCTTTCAATTCGTCCATTGTACGGAGATTCAAAAACCTTCGTTTTCATTTTTGGCTCTTTCCCCATATGTCCATATGCAGCCGATTCTAAATAAATTGGGTTGCGTAGTTTTAGGCGCTCTTCTATAGCAAATGGGCGCATATCAAATAGTTGAGCTACTTTTTTAGCAATCTCGCCATCGCTCAATTCCACTTTTGAAGTCCCGTAAGTGTTTACAAAAATAGACGTAGGTTCTACCACGCCAATTGCATAGCTTACCTGTACCAAAACTTCATCGGCAATACCGGCGGCCACTAAGTTTTTGGCAATGTGCCTAGCTGCATAAGCTGCACTTCGGTCTACCTTGCTCGGGTCTTTTCCGCTAAAGGCCCCGCCTCCGTGGGCTCCTTTTCCGCCGTAGGTATCTACAATAATTTTCCTTCCGGTAAGGCCAGAATCGCCATGTGGACCACCTATTACAAATTTCCCGGTTGGGTTTATATGGTATTTAATATTATCATTAAACAATTTTTGTACATATATTGGCAATTGCTTTTTAACCCTCGGTATTAATATTTCAAGAATATCTTTTTTAATCTGGTCAAGCATAACCTCATCGTTTTCATTGAAAGGATCATGCTGTGTGGAAATTACAATAGTATCGATTCGTTGCGGGATGTTATCATCAGAATATTCAATGGTAACCTGCGCTTTGGCATCTGGGCGTAAATACGGAATTTCTTTTCCTTCCCTACGCAACGCTGCCAAGGCGATTAATAATTTATGCGAAATATCCAATGCCAAAGGCATGTAATTGGCAGTTTCATTGGTGGCATAACCGAACATCATTCCTTGGTCTCCTGCGCCTTGCAGTTCTTTTGATGCCCTGTCAACTCCCTGATTTATATCCTGCGATTGCTCGTGAATTAAAGAAATTACACCACAAGAATCTCCACTAAATTGGTAAGCCCCTTTGGTGTAACCAATTTTATTAATCACTTCACGGGCAATAGACTGCACGTCTAAGTAGGTATGACTTTTTACTTCTCCTGCCAACACTACTTGTCCGGTTGTAACCAAAGTTTCGCAGGCTACCTTGCTTTCTGGGTCGAATGCCAAAAAATTATCCAGTAGCGCATCGCTGATTTGGTCCGCAATTTTATCGGGATGTCCTTCACTAACCGACTCCGATGTAAATAAGTATGCCATAATTGCTTTTTCTTAATCTTTATTACTTCGGAAAGGATTTTGACAGGCACGTCTAAAGAAGTTCTCACTGCTTTAGCTCTTTTTTTACGAGGTGGCAATCAGTCAAATCTTTCCTCAAAATCTTGATACAAATGTAAGGATAAGATTGAAAATGAAAAATGTTTGGCCATTTTTTTTATATTTCATACTTCAACTTTATCAACCAAGGGTTTATTCCTTTTATATACTTATACTAAAGAAACTCCTATAAACGGTAAAAAGCACCACTTTAACCCGGTAAATAACAAGAATGTAATAATTGTGAAGTCTGAAATAAAATTATTTTTCGTCAAACCCTCATATCTTGTATCTTTACCGAAGTATTAAATTCAGTAAAAAAACAGATCAACCCATGCACGTTGCTATTGCAGGTAATATAGGCGCCGGAAAAACGACTTTGACCCGATTGCTTTCAAAACATTTTAAGTGGGAGGCTCATTACGAAGATGTTGTGGACAATCCATATTTAGATGATTTCTATACACAAATGGAACGGTGGAGTTTTAACCTACAGATTTATTTCTTGAACAGCCGTTTTAGGCAGATTCTTGAAATACGGGAAAGCGGTAAAAAAATAATCCAGGACAGGACCATTTACGAAGATGCCTATATTTTTGCCCCCAACTTGCATTCCATGGGGCTTATGACCAATAGGGATTTTGAAAACTATTCTTCTTTATTTCAATTAATGGAAAGTTTGGTACAATCGCCCGACCTGTTAATTTATTTACGCAGCTCCATTCCCAATCTGGTCAACCAGATACACAAACGCGGACGCGAGTACGAAAATTCCATTTCAATAGATTACTTAAGCAGGTTGAACGAGCGTTATGAAGCCTTTATTCATGAATACGACAAAGGAAAATTATTGGTAATCGACGTAGACAAATATAATTTTGTGGACAACCCGGAAGATTTAGGTGAAATTATAAATAAAATAGACGCCGAGATTAACGGTCTTTTTGAATAAGCGGAAACATAAAGCACAAAAGAAAAGAAGCTAAAAACATTTGTATAAAATGTCTTTAGCTTCTCAAAACTACCCCAAGTTACCCGCATCCTACTCTATAATTACGGGCAACAGTTTCATTACAAATTTAAGTATATTTTTTTGATTTACAATGATTTACATAAGAAAAGCATCGATTAATCGATGCTTTTATGTTAAATTTTAATGGTTATACACTATTCTTTCTTCAGTTCTTCAACTTTTTCTTGAATTTCTTCTGGCGTACCTTCAATAACCTTCTCTTCTGTAACCACTTTTCCGTTAACGGTTTTGGTAGTGGTTATAATAGCTTTTGCTTCAACTTCTCCAGAAGACTGCACCTCGACTTCTATTTGTTTCTGAAGGGTTCCTTTAGAATTTGCCATCATCGATCCTGATGAATGTCCGCCAAGAATTGGTGCAATTACCAAGCCCACCAAACAGGTAAGTTTGATTAAAATGTTCATGGACGGCCCCGAAGTATCTTTAAAAGGGTCTCCAACGGTATCTCCCGTAACGGCCGCTTTATGTGCATCCGATCCTTTATAAGTCATCTCGCCGTTGATCTCGACGCCCGCTTCAAAAGATTTTTTTGCATTATCCCAAGCGCCCCCGGCATTGTTTTGAAAAATTGCCCACATAACACCCGATACACATACCCCGGCCATATATCCGCCTAAAGGTTCCGCTCCAAAAATCAACCCTATTACAATTGGTGTAATAATGGTCAACAAACCAGGCAAAAGCATTTCCCTTAATGCTGCTTTGGTTGAAATGGCAACGCATTTGCCATATTCCGGTGTCCCGGTTCCTTCTAAAATCCCGGGGATTTCCTTAAACTGACGACGTACCTCCTGCACCATCTGCATGGCTGCCTTCCCTACGGATTTCATGGCCAATGCCGAAAAAACAACGGGGATCATCCCTCCTACAAAAAGTGCCGCTAAAACATCGGCCTTAAAAATATTAATGCCGTCAATACCCGTAAAAGTAACATAGGCAGCAAATAAGGCCAAGGCCGTTAATGCCGCTGAAGCAATGGCAAACCCCTTACCAACGGCTGCTGTGGTATTACCTACGGAATCCAGAATATCGGTACGTTCCCTTACTTCGGGCTCCAATTCGCTCATTTCGGCCACACCGCCGGCATTGTCGGCAATAGGTCCAAAAGCATCGATAGCCAATTGCATGGCCGTAGTTGCCATCATGGCAGAGGCCGCCAATGCAACCCCGTAAAATCCGGCCAGTTCATACGAACCATATATAGCTGCCGCAAATAACAATACCGACCAAAAGGTAGATTTCATCCCAACGGCCAAGCCTGCAATAATATTGGTGGCGGCTCCGGTAGAACTATTTTGAACAATGTCCAATACTGGTTTTTTACCCAAACTGGTATAAAAAGAGGTAACGTAAGAAATTAGCGCCCCTACTGCCAACCCAATACAAGCCGACCAAAAAACGTTCATGGAAGGTACTGCAACCGTGTACGAGTTTCCAAAAAACTTCATGTTCATTGTTTCGGGCAACATATATTGAATTAAAAAGAAGCTAGCTATTAGCATTAAAACAATGGCAACCCAGTTTCCGGTATCGAGTGCCCGTTGCACTTGGGATTCCTTTGCATTGTTACTGGAAATTTTCACTAAAAAAGTACCAATTATAGATGCTAAAATACCAACCCCGGCAATTACCAGTGGTAATAAGATAGGCCCCATATTATTAAAAGCATCAGAAAAAGGGGTATCTAAACTCATATCGCGAATTACATAATTCCCCAATACCATGGCTGCCAAAACGGTTGCTACGTATGATCCAAAAAGGTCGGCTCCCATTCCGGCTACGTCGCCAACGTTATCGCCCACATTATCGGCTATGGTGGCGGGGTTACGGGGGTCGTCTTCCGGGATTCCGGCTTCTACCTTTCCTACCAAATCGGCTCCAACATCGGCAGCTTTGGTGTAAATTCCGCCCCCAACACGGGCAAAAAGGGCAATAGACTCGGCCCCCAGCGAAAATCCCGCTAGTGCTTCGAGCACAATGGTCATGTTTTCATAAAAAGAAGCCCCGTTCCCTAAAAACTGGCCCGTAAAAATTAAAAAGAATAAACTTAGCCCCAATACGGCCAGTCCTGCAACTCCCAGTCCCATTACGGTACCGCCCCCAAAGGAAACCTTAAGGGCCTGCGGTAAACTGGTTTTGGCGGCTTCGGTAGTCCTGGCATTGGCTTCGGTGGCAATACGCATCCCGATATTACCTGCCAGTGCAGAAAAAATAGCCCCGATAACAAATGCCGGGACAATCATCCAACTTGTTGTTGGAACAATAATGGAAATGGTATATAAGGCTATGGAAGCAATGATAACGAAAACAACCAAAAGGCGGTATTCTGCATTCAAGAAAGCCAGGGCGCCTTCTTTTATACTTTTTGAAATTGATTGCATCTTCTCGTTTCCGGCAGCTTGTCTTTTTACCCAAACTGCTTTTATTCCCATAAAAATAAGGCCTAGAATGGCCATTAAAATAGGTACATAAATTATGTTAGATTCCATATTTAAATGTTAGTTAGTAAATAATATTCTGATAAATGTAACAAAATCACCAGAATAAAAAAAGCAATAGCTTTTTGCCATTGCTTTTATATATGTTAAATATGGAATTATTGCAATTAATCGATGCTTACTTCTTCACGTGGCACATCGCTGTCTTCAAAACGGTTTACGCATTTGGCAACAATTTCTTTTGCTTCAGCATAGTCGCCCCATCCACCAATGGAGACCTTCTTTTTCTCCAAGTCTTTATATACCTGAAAGAAATGTTCTATCTCTTTTATTAAATGCGGGTTTAATTCGCTTAAATCGTTTACACGGTTCCAAATAGGATCTGAAACCGGAACACAGATTACTTTTTCGTCCGGCCCTTTTTCGTCTTCCATATGAAAAACCCCAATAGGCTTTACTTCCATGACACAACCAGGAAACGTAGGCTCTGTTACCAATACCAAAACATCCAACGGATCGCCGTCCAAGGCTAAAGTTTCCGGGATGAAACCATAATCTGCCGGATACATCATCGATGAGAATATCATACGGTCGTAACGGATTTTCTTCAATTTAAAATCGTATTCGTATTTATTTCTACTTCCTTTAGGGATTTCGATTAGTACATCGAAAGAGGTTATTTGATCTGAACTCATCTTTTTTTAATTATAAACTCTAAAATGATGGGGTTTAAATTAAAAAACCCTTCATATAAAATTTGTTATATACTCCTTTAAAATGGAGTGCAAAAATAGTGAAAACCTATTTTAAAAGCAATGAAAGGAAGATTTAGTTAATTATTATTTGATACTATTTTAACAATCGTTAAAACACAAACTCTAAATTGCCCGTAACCGAGAATTTCCTGGCATCGGGGATTTCGAAATAATTCCCTCTGAAGTTGAAGTCGATACGAATGATTTTTAAAATATTGGCAATACCAAATGAGTATTCGTAATAAACCTTATCGGTTGGGGCCCGCAATATGGCGCCGGCAGGAGCGCTCAAGGCAATGTTTTCATCGGAAATTTCACCCCAAACTCCTCGAATGCCCACAATTTCCCTTAAATTAAGTTTTTTCAAGAACGGTATCCTTGCCAATAACCTTCCGTTAAAATTATGCTCTAATTGCCCCGAAACATAAGTGTCTGTTACAAATTCGTAGAAATTTAAATTAGGGAAGGTATTAAAAATGCTAAAATAGGTCTGGTTTCCGGGAATGGGACTCAACAAGCCCAAAGGTACCTCGCCAAAGGTTTTTCCGGCTTCTACGGTTGTAATAGTCCTTCCCAAACCACCTAACTGAAATGGTTGACGATAGTAAAACTGTAGCTTTTCGTAGTTAAAATCGCTCTCCAAGAACCCTTTAAGTCCCGATGTATAAAGTAAAAACAGGCGCGCGTAATTACGGTTTACATCGCTTCTGTCTACCCCATAACCAATTGTTTTTCTTCCCGGCGTATAATCCAGTTCCATTTTAATGTCGAACTGCTTGGTCTGGCTGGCAATTCCGCCCGGTGCCTCGGGATCTACATAATCCAAATTAAAATCGTCCGGCAATGCAGATTTAAGCGTCCTAAAGGTAAGCCCGGTACGGAGCCTTAAGTTTTTAACTGGCTCGTAACCAACCCCAAAGGTTGTTAAATTAATATCGGTCAAGGTATTGTTGCTCCCTGCCGTAAAGATAGCCGATGAGGCAAAGCTACGTCCCAGCACATCGTTGGTAGAGGTTAGGCTCACACCCAGCTGCTCAATGTCCCTTCGGGTTCCCGCTTCAACTATAAGTCGGTTTTTCCTATCGAGCAACCATTTGGCAGAGATTCCATACTTAAATTTCTGGTCTCTAAAGCCATATGCCGTGTAGCCTTCAATTCTCCATGGGTCGTTGGGCCCAAAATAAGTTCTTCCGCCGGCACGTAAACGAACGCCTTCTGCTTCGTTGAAACCAAAACTGGAATATATGGGTCCATAATCAAAATTTATTTTAGGGAATTCCACATATCCCGAAACGAGAATGGTAGCCAGATCGTACAAACGTTTAAACTTGGGGACTGTTTTTAATGTGTCCAGCATCTTATATACGCCTTTCTCGTCGTCGTTTAGCTTTTCCAGCCTATTCTGTTCCCAAAAAGTACTGTCCCTGTCGTACACAACGGGATTGTATGGATCTACGCGTTTGGTGTAAAAACTTTTTGCTTTTTCTTCGTTAAACACATAATTATTGTACACAGTGGTGCGTTTTCCGTACAACCCTTTTGACTCTTCTTTTTTGCGTAAACTAAAATCGCTCAACAAATAATCGCGCTTCAGCAGAAAAACAGAATCGTTTAAAACTTCGAACTCCTGCTCAATGTATAGCTCTTTTACCCAGTTTACATTAGCACTTTTAGAGGCCTGCATATTAATATCCTTTACGGCAAAAGTGGTATCGTTTACCCAAAAATTCCCTTTAAAGGTCATTTCGTTTTTTCGGCGCGGATAATATATAATGTTGTAACACCATTTATTGTCTATAAAGGCACTGTCTGACAGCACATAATTGTACACGTCTACACCCGTTTTGGAAAGCGGACTTACAAAGCTTTTGTTGAACAGTTTAATGTAATTATTGTATATGTTGTATTCGGCATACAGATCTTTCACATATGCTATAATACTTTGATTGGTACTGAAACCGGAATTTTTATTGGCTTTTAGCTTCTCTATTTTCTCATTGAGCTTATTATCCCCATAAACTTCGGCAAGCGATTCGTTTATAAAAATAGGAAGATAGGTTTTTCCCGTAACGTTGGAGGTATCGACTTCATCAAAAATAAACTCCATCCCCTTAAAGAGCTTTTTGTTCATAAAGGCACTATCGATGGTATTAAAATCGAACTCTATTTTCTCGTATTTATCATATTTATATTGATCGAAAAGATAGACTCCGTTTTGCCTCTTTTTTGCCCATATTTTCTTTAGGATTGCAATGGCGGGATTTCCTTTTTTGGGTTGCTTCCCCGAATAGAGAACCACTTCGTCCAGCTCTTCGCCCTCGGTTAGCTCGATTTCCAGTCCGTAATTAACCTTTTTATCCAGTTGAATTTCTTTTGTGGTGTAACCCAGCAAGGATATGTTAAGCGCTGTATATGTATTGTCCGATTCTAAATAAAAGCGGCCTTCCTCGTTGGTTATGGTACCTTCGGTAGAACCGGGAAACATTACATTGGCATAAGGGATTGCTATGCCAAAATTATCTACTACCACACCGCTTACTTTGGTTTGTGCGCAAAGGGAGATTGAAAAAAATAGTATGAGTAGTGATAATGCTTGCTTCATAAAAAATAAAAACTTCACTGACCAAAGATAGTCAGTGAAGTTATAATAACGTGAAAAATCTTTTATTTGTATAAAACTTTTTTTACCGCATTTACAACATCGCCTGCATTGGGCAACCATTCTTGCAATAAAACCGGAGAATACGGCGCGGGCGTATCTGCGGTATTTATTTTAATGATTGGCGCATCGAGGTAATCAAATATTTGCGATTGTACCTGGTAGGTTATTTCTGTTGCAACATTTCCAAAAGGCCATGCTTCTTCAAGAATTACCAGTCTGTTTGTTTTTTTAACAGATTTAAGAATGGCATCATGGTCCATTGGCCTTACTGTTCTTAAATCGATTATCTCACAACTAACCCCTTCTTTTTCGAGCTCATCGGCTGCTTTGTAGGCTTCTTTTATAATTTTTCCAAAAGAAACGATAGTTACATCGTTTCCTTCTCTTTTAATATCGGCAACTCCCAACGGTATGTTGTATTCATCTTCGGGAACTTCACCTTTGTCTCCATACATCTGCTCGGATTCCATAAATATAACGGGGTCATTGTCGCGTATTGCAGACTTCAACAACCCTTTTGCATCATATGGATTGGAAGGAACCACTACTTTCAAGCCCGGGCAATTGGCAAACCAGCTTTCAAAAGCTTGCGAGTGCGTTGCCGCCAATTGGCCCGCAGAAGCGGTGGGGCCTCTAAAAACTATTGAACAATTAAATTGACCGCCGGACATTTGACGGATTTTTGCCGCATTGTTTATAATCTGGTCAATCCCAACCAATGAGAAATTAAAAGTCATAAACTCAACAATAGGCCTGTTTCCGTTCATGGCTGCTCCCACACTTATTCCAGCAAAACCTAATTCGGAAATAGGTGTATCCAGCACTCTGTCTGGACCAAATTCATCCAACATTCCTTTAGAAGCTTTGTAGGCACCATTATATTCTGCAACTTCTTCACCCATTAAATAAATAGTGTCGTCTTTGCGCATCTCTTCGCTCATCGCCTCACAAATCGCTTCTCTAAACTGAATTGTTCTCATCTATTTTTTTTGATATTATTAACGTCTGTTTTTTTAAGCTTAGCAAAAATAGTAATTCTAATACAACTATTTCAATAAGATTTTAATAAAAAATTATTATGCATGCATAGTATATTTTTAAAATTATCAGTATCTTCGTAGCACATTCATTAAAATCACAAAAAATAGCTAAAATATGAAGATATTAGTGTGTATAAGTCATGTACCGGACACTACCTCAAAGATAAATTTTACCGACGGAGATACAAAGTTTGATACAAATGGCGTGCAATTTGTTATAAATCCCAATGACGAATTTGGGTTAACGCGTGCCATGTGGTTCAAGGAAAAACAAGGTGCCTCTGTAACGGTGGTTAATGTTGGCGGACCCGAAACCGAGCCTACCTTACGAAAAGCTCTGGCAATAGGCGCCGATGAAGCTATTAGAATAAACGCAACCCCAACCGATGGCTACTTTGTTGCCAAACAACTTGCCGAGGTTGCCAAAGATTACAACTTGATTATTGCCGGAAGGGAATCTATAGACTACAACGGGGGTATGGTTCCGGGAATGCTGGCAACCCTTATCGATGCAAATTATGTTAATAATTGTATCGGGCTCGAAGTTGAAGGCGAAACCGCAACCGCCGTCCGTGAAATAGACGGTGGTAAGGAAACCTTAAAAACAACTTTTCCACTCGTTATCGGTGGTCAAAAAGGACTGGTTGAAGAAAGCGACCTTAAAATACCCAACATGCGCGGCATCATGATGGCCCGTAAAAAAACACTCAACATCACAGAACCCGTTAGTGGCGACGTTGCCACAAAAGCCGTTTTCTTTGAAAAGCCGGCACCAAAAGGGGCCATTAAATTAATTTCCCCCGATAATTTAGACGAGCTGATAGACCTTCTGCACAACGAAGCTAAGGTAATATAATGAAGTTGAACCGTTAAAAAGTTAGCGTAATTATACCTTCTAACTTTGCAACATTATAACTTTCAACCATATAAAACATAAAAATATACAAAGCTGAAAAATGAGAGGATCTCAATACAAGTAAAAACAATAAGATCTTGAAACTTTCAACTTTATAACTTTATAACTCATAAAATATGTCTGTTCTTGTTTATACCGAAACGGAAAACGGAAAACTTAAAAAAACCGCATTAGAAGTAGCTTCCTACGCAAAAGGAGTTGCAGATATGCTTGGGGCTACGGTAACTGCCGTAACCGTGAATGCCGAAAGCACCAATGAATTATCTAAATATGGTGTTGACAAGGTTTTAACCGTAAAAAACGATAAGCTGGGCAATTTTAACGCAAAGGCCTATGCCGATGTACTAAAACAAGCCGCCCAAAAAGAAAACAGTAAAGTAGTAATAGTAAGCTCAAGTGCCAATGCAAAATTCATGGCGCCCATATTGGCTATCAACCTCAATGCCGGTTATGCCTCCAATGTAGTTGCATTACCGGAAAGCGACAGCCCATTTAAAATAAAGCGCACTGCCTTTACCAATAAAGCTTTCAATATTACCGAAATTTCTTCGGAAGTAAAACTCATCGGGCTTTCCAAAAATGCCTATGGTTTAAAGGAAAACAACGGTGCCGCAACCGAAGAAAGTTTTTCTCCCGAATTAAATGAAGCCGATTTTTCTACGGAAGTGACCAATGTTGATAAAGTAACGGGCAAAGTAACCATAGCCGATGCAGAAATTGTAGTATCGGGCGGACGCGGACTTAAAGGTCCCGAAAATTGGGGAATGATCGAAGAATTAGCCGATGTGCTCGGTGCAGCCACCGCCTGTTCCAAACCAGTTTCAGACATGGGTTGGCGCCCACATAGCGAGCATGTTGGCCAAACAGGAAAGCCTGTGGCAGCCAACTTATATGTTGCCGTTGGTATTTCTGGGGCAATTCAGCATTTGGCCGGGATCAACGCATCCAAAGTAAAACTGGTTATAAACAACGACGCGGAAGCTCCATTCTTCAAGGCCGCCGATTACGGTGTGGTTGGAGATGCCTTTGAAGTAGTTCCGCAACTAATTGAAAAATTGGAAGAATTTAAAGCGAATAACGCATAATTTTTGTTAAATTGTGCCCCTAAAGGGCTGTCTAAATTTTGGGATTTGCCCATTGTTTAGACAGCCCTCGCTATTTTAAATGATGTATGAGTTTAGTAAAATTAAACATAAAAGGAATTTCTTATAGTCAAACCCAAAACGGGGCATATGCTTTAATATTGAATGAAGTAGACGGAGAAAGAAAATTGCCCATTGTTATCGGGGCCTTTGAAGCACAATCCATAGCCATTGCACTGGAAAAAGAGATAAAACCCCCAAGACCCTTAACCCACGACCTCTTTAAAAGCTTTGCAGACCGTTTTGAAATTGTGGTAAAACAGGTAATTATACACAAACTTGTAGACGGTGTTTTTTATTCCAGTATTATTTGCGAACGCGACAAAATAGAAGAAATTATAGACGCCCGTACCAGCGACGCCATTGCACTTGCATTGCGCTTTAACGCACCCATTTTTACTTATAAAAACATTCTGGACAAGGCCGGGATTTATTTAAAATTCTCCCCAAAGGAAGACGAACAGCAGGAAGAAAGCATTATTGTAGACGAAGTGCTGAGCAATGAAGACAAACCGTCAAAGTCCGATACTTCCTACAGAACCTATTCCTTGCAAGAACTTTATACCATGTTGGATGGTGCCGTTGCCAATGAAGATTATGAAAAGGCGGCCAAAATAAGGGATGAAATCTCCAAAAGGGAAGAAAAATAAAAACTATATAAAGCATATTTAACCAATCCGCCGTAACTAACATCAATTTATCTAAACAAAAACGTGTTGAAAAATATACTACTCCTACTATTATCGGTTTGTTTTACGGGGGCATTGTTTGCTCAGGATATCGAAAAAAACTGGGGCTCTCAAGAAAATACATCTTCAATAAAAGAAATACGGTTTAAAGAAGGTGATTTCAGTTTCAAAAAAAAGGGCCTTGATTATAAAGGGAGCTACATCTTCCAAAACAACAATCTTATATTATATTACGACACTCCGGCCGACAGCCTCGAAAGGTATAAAGTAGTCGAACTCACCGATTCTACATTGGTATTCGGCAACAAAACCTCTACCTACAATTTTACGCCATCCACGGCAAATGGCCAAGCGTTGGTTTCTTCAAAAGAGGCACAAAACATAATACCCAATCAAGGTTTTAGCTTTGAAAGCTTATGGCGGGGCGTTTTAGGTATGCTATCCTTATTGTTTATTGCCTTTTTGTGCAGTAGCAACCGCAAGGCCATTAACTGGAAAACCGTGGGCATCGGCCTGGCTTCACAATTAATATTGGCTATTGGCGTATTGGAAATCTCGTTTGTTCAAAAAACTTTTGAATGGCTGGGAAGTATTTTTGTTCTTGTATTAGATTTTACGGCCGCCGGAAGCGAATTCCTTCTTGGCGGTTTAATGGATACGACCAGCTTTGGTTATATTTTCCTTTTCCAGGTATTGCCAACTATTGTATTTTTCTCTGCCCTGACATCGGTGCTGTTCTATTTGGGAATTATTCAGGTGATAGTAAAGGGAATGGCTTGGGTGCTTACAAAATTATTGGGAATTTCGGGCGCAGAAAGTTTATCGGTAGCCGGGAATATATTTCTAGGGCAAACAGAAGCACCTTTGATGATAAAAGCTTATTTGGAGCGAATGAACAGATCCGAAATTCTCTTGGTCATGGTTGGCGGTATGGCCACCGTTGCCGGAGGCGTGCTTGCCGCCTATATTGGTTTTTTAGGTGGCGACGATCCGGCATTGCGCCTGCAATTTGCCAAGCATTTATTGGCCGCTTCAGTTATGGCTGCCCCGGGCGCCATTGTAGTGTCTAAAATGCTGTATCCTCAAGTAGAAGATATTGTAACCGATGTTGAAGTATCTTCAGATAAAATAGGCTCCAACATTCTTGATGCAATTGCAAACGGTACCACCGAAGGACTTAAACTGGCCGCCAATGTGGGCGCCATGCTCTTGGTTTTTATTGCTTTTATTGCCATGATAAATTATGGCCTCGGAAGAATCGGGCACATTACCTCGCTAAATACCCTTATGGCCAATTACACGCCCTACGAATCTTTTTCCCTTGAGTCTATTCTCGGTTTCGTTTTTGCGCCGCTTATGTGGCTCATTGGCGTAGCCAAAGAAGATATGATGCTCATGGGGCAGTTATTGGGTATAAAATTGGCCGCGAGCGAATTTGTAGGCTATGTTCAATTGGCCGAATTAAAAAATGTAGCCAGCACCACGCATTTTACATACAATAAATCGGTTATCATGGCCACGTATATGCTTTGTGGATTTGCCAATTTTGCATCCATTGGGATTCAAATTGGAGGCATCGGATCTTTGGCTCCCGGACAACGCAAAAATTTATCAGAGTTTGGAATGAAAGCTGTTATCGGGGGCTCCTTGGCCTCGCTCCTTTCGGCTACCATTGCCGGGATGATTATTGGATAGCTTAAATTTCAAGGCAAACATTATCTACAGTTATACAAATACTTTTTTCAATGGGATAAGTACCTTATCTTTGGTATTGCCCCAAACAGCAACCTCATTGTTTATTGATAAATATTTGCCTGCCATGAAACCATTTAATTTTAAGGAAAAAGACATTTTAGTGCCCGAGCTATATCCCGAAACGGATGCTTCTATAGCCAATGCCGTTGAAAATCCAGGACTAGCCGTCTACAAACTACCAAAAAACAGGGGCTCGGTTATTTTTACAAAAGAAGACAGCACTATTCTTTCTGAAAAAGAGCTTAGTAACCAGTTTATTGTATTTCAACTTTCTGACAAAGCAGATGGTGCCGCAATTTTTGAATCTTCGGAAGTTACACCTACTATTGAAGGCAATAGGGAAGCACCCGACGTTTTGATGAATCTCGACATGCAATCGTTCCATATCGGGGACGATATAAAAGTAGACAAAAATACACGGGCCACCATGCGTATTAATATCGGTCAGGACGAAAGCACGGCCAATAGTAATTTTGATATTGTGTTTTGGAGTATTGCAGCCGGGCTGGATCTCTACAATAACGAGAAAAAAGAACCGGTTACCCCCAAGGACCTTAAGGCCGATTTTAAACAGGCCTTTGGCAATAGGCCCATTGAAATTCCCGGCGGACTGGCAAAAATGACCTTCGAAGTGGTAAAGCACGAAGAACCCAAATGGTGGCAACGTATATTTAATTTTTTTCAATCGAAAACCGGACGTGTGTTTACAAGTACTATTGGTTTTCCGGCCATTACCCACAGTGCCATTAATTTAATTGACGAACTGTTGAACAAGTTGGACAAATCAAGTCCCGAAGTGCTTTTTAAAAGCAGGCCATTACGCTTGGCGCTTTCGCAAAAAGCCAAAAACGATTATACCGGCGGTAACGAACGTATAAAAATAGGTGCCTTGTCGCCCGGATTTTGTGTATTGGCCCGGGGAAAGGATTTCATGAAATTTATAAATGCCGATGCCTTTTATTACCCGACCTACGGAAAACTGGTGCCGGCCAGCGTTAGCAATGCCGACCTGGTTTCGGGGAATTACGAAGACCCTTTTAAAAATGTAACCTATGCAATTTTTAGGGTGGGCATGCAAGCCGCTAAACTGGATCCTACTTTTAGTTTTGGAAGTGAGTAAATCTGGATGGCATTTACAATTACGTTGATAACCTTTTGATAAATAAACACGGACATTTAAAAATGAATGCACAGCTTTTTTTATTTTCGCAATACAGCGCGTTAGGGATTGCAGCAAGGTACCCCAGCTGACTGGCAGTGGCCATACAGGCGTGTACCTCGGAAAGCCCGCCCCGCACCCGACTGGAAGGAGGGGTGCGGGGAACGCCCAAATAATTTCTCACTTTATAGAATGAACAGCATGAAGCAGTATCACGATCTTGTTAGGCATGTTTTGGAACATGGAAATGAAAAAGGGGACAGAACCGGAACGGGGACCAAAAGTGTTTTTGGTTACCAGATGCGGTTTGATTTAAGTGAAGGGTTTCCTATGGTTACCACCAAAAAATTGCATTTAAAATCGATTATTCATGAGCTTCTATGGTTTTTAAATGGCGATACAAATGTAAAATACCTACAAGACAATGGCGTGCGTATTTGGAACGAGTGGGCCGATGAAAATGGAGATTTGGGTCCGGTGTATGGCCACCAATGGAGAAATTGGAACAGTGAGGAAATAGACCAGATAATGGAAGTTGTGGAAACGCTAAAAAATAATCCGAACAGCCGAAGGATGCTGGTCTCTGCATGGAACCCAAGCGTTTTACCGGATACATCGGTTTCTTTTGACGAGAACGTGACCAATGGGAAAGCCGCATTGCCCCCGTGCCATGCATTTTTTCAGTTTTATGTGGCCAATGGAAAACTTTCTTGTCAATTGTACCAGCGAAGTGCCGATATTTTTCTGGGCGTTCCGTTTAATATTGCCTCTTATGCATTGTTTACCATGATGATGGCACAAGTATGCGGCTACCAGCCCGGCGATTTTATCCACACTTTTGGCGATGCCCATATATACAACAACCACATGGAACAATTGGAACTGCAACTTTCCAGAACCCCAAGACCATTGCCTATCATGAAATTAAACCCGGAGGTAAAAGATATATTCAACTTTAAATTTGATGATTTTACATTGGAAAATTACGATCCGCACCCACATATTAAAGGGGTTGTGGCCATTTAATAAATTGCTCTAAAATAGGGGCCATTAAAAACAGCGTAGTAATTTCTGACAATAAAAAATTTAGACAGGAAATATTAGACATATTAAATAAAAGCAACATGAATGTAACTCCCGCTCAAAAACAAGTATCTTTGACAATCTAGCAGTTCTAATTGGGGTGAGCCTACAAAATCAAGAAGATGATCCTATTGAATGCTTTGTTGCTGATGAAATCAATGTTATGAACAATACAAGAATATAAAGACGTAGTTTGGCTATAAAAAAATTCAAATACAATAGTTCATAATTACCATTTTTAACATCTTTTAACTACTTAAAACAAAAAGCTTTACATAAAATCGTTAAATTTATTTACAGAACAATAAGAAAACGATTACTTTTATGATAATCACCAACCAAATTATTGGCGATTTTATACAAACAAGGCAAACCACAGAAGAAATATGCGCGCCATTAACCCAGGAAGATTATGTAGTCCAACCAACCATTGACGTCTCACCCCCAAAATGGCATTTAGGGCATACCACTTGGTTTTTTGAAGAATTTGTCCTTAAGAAATTTCATCCAGATTACACCGAATACAACCCGCAATTCAGTTATATATTCAATAGTTATTACGAAAGTATGGGGGACCGCATACTTCGAACCGATAGAGGGAATTTAACCCGGCCTTCGGTAGAAGAAGTATATCGGTACCGTGATTATGTTACCAATCATTTGTCGGAATTTTTAGACGACCATTTGACCGATGAAATTGCCGGATTGATTACCATTGGGATTCACCATGAAAAACAGCATCAGGAATTACTTTTTACCGATATAAAATATATCTTGGGAAACAACCCCTTGCTCCCTAAATACTCCGAAACGTTTGAAGAAAATACTATTGAAAAACAAAAATCCAAATGGCTTAAGGTCCCCGAAGGAATTTATGAAATTGGCCACGTTACAACTGATTTTTGTTTTGATAACGAGCTCGGCAAGCACAAAGTCTTTTTACATAATTACAAAATCTCCAACAAGCTTATTACCAATGAAGAATATATTGAGTTTATAAGGGACGGAGGCTACCACAACTTTAATTTTTGGCATGCCGAAGGCTGGGACTGGGTAAAAAACAACAATATTTATGCCCCTTTATACTGGCATGAAATAAATGGAGAATGGTACCAATATACATTTAAGGGATTAAAACCCGTGGAACTTCAAGCTCCCGTAACCCATGTTTCTTATTATGAAGCTTTTGCTTATGCCGAATGGAGAGGGCACCGACTTCCAACCGAATTTGAATGGGAAGCAGCACAAGAATTTTTTGACTGGGGAAAACGTTGGGAATGGACCGAAAGCTCATACATCCCCTACCCTTATTATAAAAAAATATCGGGGGCCTTGGGCGAATACAATGGAAAATTTATGGTAAACCAAAAAGTATTGCGCGGTGGCTCGGTTGTTACTTCAAAAAATCATACACGGTATACATATAGAAATTTTTTCCATCCGCATTTAAGATGGCAATTCACCGGAATAAGACTTGCCAAAAGATAAATTCAATGGAAAAAAAAACACTTACAAAACTAGAAAACACCTTTGAAGAAGATGTTTATAAGGGGTTGACCTCGTACCCTAAAAAACTTTCGTCTAAATATTTTTATGATGAAAAGGGCGATAAAATCTTTCAGCAGATTATGGAAATGCCCGAATATTACCTAACCAATGCTGAATATGAAATTATTGATACTTACACGCCGGCTCTTGCCGAAATTTTTAAAGATGAAGAAAAAGGATTCGACCTTATAGAATTGGGGGCAGGTGATGGAAAGAAAACAAAAATACTATTGCAATACCTTACAAAGAACAATTACAAATTTAGCTACCTCCCGATCGATATTAGCAAACATGCCCTTTTAGACCTTAAAACTAATTTAAACAAAGAATTCCCCCAGTTGGAAGTGGTGCCAAAACAAGGAACGTATCTTGATGTGCTGCACGAACTGAACGAGTTTAAGCACCGAAAAAAAGTAATAATGATGTTGGGATCCAATATCGGTAACATGGTTCACGAAAATGCAATTTCTTTTATGCAGGGCATTCAAAAAAGCATGCACAAACAAGATTTATTGTTTATGGGCTTCGACCAAAAAAAACATCCCAAGAAAATAACCAAGGCATATAGCGACAAAACTGGTATTACAGAAGCTTTTAACAAAAATATTTTGGTGCGCATCAATAATGAGCTGGATGCAAATTTTAATCCCGACAAATTTATTCAATGGGAAAGCTATAATCCAGAAACGGGGACGGCAAAAAGCTTTTTGGTTGCTACAGAACCGCAAACCGTTTTTATAAGGAAAATGAACCTTCATGTGGATTTTGATGCCTGGGAAACCATTCATACGGAAATTTCTCAAAAATACGATCTCAAGACCATTGACTGGATTGCCGGACAAGTAAACCTGAAAATCGTTAATCAATATACGGATGCCCAACAATTATTTAAAAACTTTTTGTTTGCTATATAAATATGGAACTCATTAACGGAATACAAAATAAATTTCATCATCTGGCCCAGATTCTGGCTGCATTTAGCAACAGCTTTTTAGAAAAAAGAGAAGACGATAGCCAGTCTGCCTTATTGTGGAATATTGAAAAAAGTGCATTGCAATCTCAAATTGTAAACAATGTATTTTACCTTGAACTTAATTACACCGATGTTTATTTGCGCTTGTATAAAGGAAGCGATTTTAAAGAAATCGATCTTTTGGGGCTTACCCAAAGCGATATCGATGCATGGATACGCGAGACCATTAGCGATTATGGACTTGAGGCCGGAAAGTTTCATTACAATCTGGGCTTCAAACTTAATACCAAATTTGATACGTTTATCGCTTTGGATTCAACAGATGAAAAAGCCATACTTCAACTTGTTGAACAACGCAATATTGCACAACGTTCGTTAGAAAAAATAAAAATTTCATCTAAAAACACATCCTCCATTTATGTCTGGCCGCACCATTTTGATACCGGAATGCTGGTATATCCCGAAGAAACCGAGAAAAAAGGATTTGGTCTGGGTTATGCCATTGCAGACGGAAGCATAAGCGACAAGCCATATTATTATGCCTATATATGGGGCGACAAAAATATAAATTACGACCAATTGCCAAATTTAACAACGGGCAATTGGGTTCTAGGAAACTGGAAGGGAGCCATAATACCCGTAAACCATAATTACGATTTAAATATTGTAAATAAATTATACGAAGAATTTACCGATATTATGCGCCCACGCCTGTAATGTATATTATACGTTTAAGGGCTAAACAAACAAGACAGCATTTTCAGTCCCGGCATAATCATTCCATTGAAAAGCATCGGCTTCTATTTCATTGGTATAATTACCGTCTATAATGTAACGAAATTCATAGGTGCTATCTTTTGGTATTTCAAAAGTCCCTTTAAAATTCCCATTTTTCAATTTTTTTAGTGATGCTTCTTCTGGATTCCATTGATTAAAATCGCCAACTACCACTACTTCATTTGCTTCTTCGGCAGGTACTGTAAATGTTACTTTACAAACCGGTCTTGATTTTAAGTATTGTTTTGAAATTGCCATTGCCTTTATGCTTTAATTGATTAAACCTACCTCAAAAGAATAAATTTAAAACATCATAAACAACTAACAACCAAATATTTATCATTTTATTAAAACTACCTTAACCAAAAAATGAAATTAGCAAAATTTAACTATCAAAACTGATGAAAAAGAAGCTTAATGTTTAAGTATGCTAGCTATTTTATCAATGTCGGCTTTGGTATTATACAAATGAAAACTTACTCTGGCTCCACTTCCGCGTAGCGAAAATGTAACATTTCTAGATTTTAATGCCGCTTGTTTCTTTTTATCAATTTGAAGATTAAAAATTGACGAGTGTTCTTTTTGCCCGGCCACCGTTTCGGTAAGTAAGTTGAGTTCCTTAAACTTTTGCATGGCATATGCCGAGATACTTTTTGTATGTTTTTCTATGGTTGCTATTCCAACCTCATTGAACAATTGCAGTGAAAAGGCCAAGCTTCCAAAATTTAAAGTATCTAAATGCCCGGGTTCAAAATGCGCCCTTATATGATTTACGCCCTGCAAAAAAGGTTCTTTTTGGGGCTCGAACTCAAAAGACTTTGGATATATTTTATCTTTTATGGCATCGCCAAACAGCATATAACCATTTCCATAGCCGCTCAAAAGCCATTTATAACCGCTACCGCCATATATATCTATTCCAGAGTCTTTAAATGAAAAATCGAACATTCCACTGTATTGGGTCCCATCGGCAATAAAGAGTACTTCTGGATATTCTTTTTTTAATGATTTGATAAATTTTAAATCGATTTTTATCCCGCTCAAGTATTGCACCACACTAAAGGCAAAAATATCGGGTTTTAATTTTTTAAAGGCCTCCCGTATATTTTCCTCCATGTCTGGGTTTACCGTTACATACGAAACATTTTTAAATCCGCTACTTACAAACGGCCAGTTTAACGACGGATAATCGTCTTCCAATAAAAGTATATTTTGGTTTTTATCGATTCCATTTACAAAGGTTTTCAGGGCAAATGAAAAATTGGGTGTTAAAACGGTATTCGGATTTGAAGCATTAAAAAAGCTGGCCACCTGTGCACGGATATCTTCAATTTGTTCTCCGGCGCTTTCCCTGAACCTACTCCCCCCGATTAAAAAATCTATATCGTGTTCCTGACGCCATTCCATTAAACTTTCGTACATTAAACCAGAGGCAGCAGTATTTACATAGGTATATTGGTTGATTACGGGAAACCCTTTCGAAAATTGTTCTATTGTCATTTTTACTCACTAAAATTTATCACCTTAAAGGTAAATATCTTAGTCAATAAAATTGATTTTTTAAGAAAAGAAATTCCAAACCACACCAAAACGGACTATAAAATCCCGATAGGGATTGTTTGGCGCACTATAATAGTTGTATTCGCTGGTAAAAATTGTATTGAAATGTTCGGCTTTTAAATAAATCCTGGTCCGACGTACTTTTGCATTGATAAAGAGGTCAAACAACGGAAAACCTCCAATTTCTTCACGGTCTTGTATAAGCAGTTCGCCAAGCACGGGGCTATATGAGTTCATATAATATTCCGTAAAATATTTTGCCGTAACACCCACTTGTAGGTATAGTGCTTTTTTAAATAAATGGTTGGAATAATACAACGTATTTCTGGTTACAATATCCGGCACATTTATAATATTTTCACTCTGACTTACATTTTGATACATAATGGTATTGGCAAGCCCCCACCGCCTTAAAAAATGCAGGTCATTGCTAAATTTAACCTTCATGGAGTTTATAGATCCACCAAATTGCATTGGCGATACAAGTTGGACATCGTCTTCTACCGAAACAGAGTCCCCCTCCATTAATTGTTCTTCAAAGTAGGCATATTTATCGCGTATGGTATAAGCTACGCTCAAACTTCCCCATTTTTTATGCGTTGCAGTTCCTTGAAGGGTGCTTATTTTTTGTTTTTCAAACGTATCTGTATACTGCCAATTATAATTTTTATAATCACTTTGATATAATAAGAAATTATAGTTTGGCATTCTTGAGGATGCATGTAATGATGCGTCCACACTTATATCATTGGTAAGTTGGTACCCCATTTGGGCATTTAAAACCGTTCCGCCCATATCGCCCACAATATTCTGGGTAAAATCGGCATTAAGGAAGAAACCGCCTATTTGCTTTTTCCATTTACCGCCCACGGATATTTCGTTATCTCTTAACTGATTGGTAATTGTTTGATTTGGGGTTACCACAACACTGTTAAAATAGTAATTGTACTTGTAAAAATTAACCAAAAAAGTAACATCCCCGGCAATCTTGCTTCGGTAATTTAAATTAAGTTGATTGTTAAAAGATTTAAACTTTGCCCTGTCATTAAGGTCAGCAGTCTGGTATGCCTCGCCAAAATAGGCGTTTGCAGCATCTTGACGGAACTCGTATGTTTTTGTTTCGTAATTAAGCTGATGCCCAATTGCCAACCCATAATTTTTAAGAGAATCTTGTTCTTTAAAAAGATAATATTGATGATCTAAAAAATATCGTTTTCCCAACAAAAAATTCTCTGCATCGTCAAATTTAACATCAATCCTGGAACGGTCTATAAACTCATCATCCCCCGATGTAAATTGTTCCGGAACAGCCAAACCACCATTTTCTTCATTTAAAATGTCCTGAGAAGCGTAATGTGCCCTTAATTGATATTTTCCATTTTTGGTTTGGTAATTGGTGGTAAACCTAAAATTTCCGGTACTGGAAAGTATGTGCTGATATTTCCCCAGCGAGCGCATTCCTTTATAGGCAATAGACATGTTTAGCCTAGGAGAAGTATTAAGCGTAATCATGGCATCCAAGATCTGCCCTTGTTCCATAACAGTTTTGTAAAACAATTCGGTAGTTGGTGTGGGCACCCGGTAATATGAGATGTCTTCTACTTCCATGTAATTATTGTACTTGGCCTCTTCGCCCATTCGGGGGTAAAACCCTTTTTGTGTGGTCTCGGCACCCAAAATATTATAAGTTTGTCCAACATTTGCAAAGGGCAACAACTCGAAATCGTCTTTCCGCAAATAATTGTATTTGTATTCTTTGTATATGGTTAAAGTGGTATCAAAAGTAGTGGTGTCCCTTTGATAAGAGATAATTTTATAATCCTCTATGGGAAACTCCTTATCTTTCTTTTTATTAGATTTTGCGTCTTTAGAGATAACAAGTGTTGTATCCTTAACAACTTTTGTGTTTTCAACTTCTTGGGCATTGGTTTTACATAGACCGAGTACAAGAAAAAAAATCAAGAAATTAAAATATTTCACACGTTTATATTTTAGTAATCAACTAATGATAAATTTATTTATAAATCGGAGTACTACAATAATTGTGCCTCCGTGCTGAAAATAAATATCCCCCTTTAATTATGAGACAACTATTTTATAAGCAAAAAAAACACCTGTCCTTATATTTCTGTTTGAAGGCAAAGGTATATTATTTGAACGAAATTAAAAGTTTGAAATTGTGGAATAAAAGATAAAGGGTATTTTATGTATATACATGTTGTACCTATTTGGAAAATTATGCTCTTTTTATTTATCGTACTGAATACTAAAAATGATTTATGCCCCCATTTATTGTTTCCTGTCTTATTTATATATTTTTGTATAAACCCATAATATAGTTATATGCTTAAATCGTTTAGCGAGTTACTATTAGAAGCCGGTACCGACGAGGCTGGAAGAGGATGCTTGGCAGGGCCTGTTACGGCTGCGGCCGTGATTTTGCCTATTGAGTTTGAAAATAACATTATAAACGATTCTAAACAACTGACCGAAATTAAAAGGAACTTACTAAAACCACTTATTGAAGCTAAGGCCTCTCATTTTGGGGTTGCCCATATTTACCCAGAGGAAATTGACAAAATTAATATTTTAAACGCTTCTATTCTTGGTATGCATCAAGCCTTGGATATGTTGAATGCTTCTATTGAACAGATTATTGTTGACGGTAATAAATTTAAACCCTATAAAAACGTTCCGTTTGAGTGTATTGTAAAAGGGGACAGTAAATATTTAAGCATTGCAGCGGCTTCTATTCTGGCCAAAACCTACCGCGATGCATATATGGAAAAAATTCATGAAGAGTACCCTATGTACAATTGGAAAAAAAACAAAGGCTACCCAACCATGGAGCACCGCGAAGCCATTAAAAAATATGGCATTACAAAATACCACCGAAAATCTTTCAGGCTGTTACCCGAACAGTTAAAAATGGAATTTTAGAATTTAAAAAAGACCACCAAAAGGTGGCCTTTTATAACTTACTAATTCTGTGAATCAATATTATTATAGGCAATGGCACACCGTCTAGGTCTGTCACATTCCCGATTATTGTTTTCTCTTGGGAAAAGAGGATTGTACAACCAACGCCATAAATAGCGTCAGCATCCAAGTAAACTTTGTCCTCATATTAAATTAATTTGCTTTAGCATATGAAACATAGTATATTTTTCTTAACAGTTAAAATATCACATGTAATATCTTTCTCAGGTTTCAGTATTGACAATATTTTATAAATAGGAATGTTTTTTAAGTAATGAAATATTTTTTTTACACGAGGAATATTTTTTTTATTACTCTTAAACCATAATAAATATGTTGGAGCAGAAAAAAATGTTTTATATCAAGAAGTTGGGTTCGAAATTCTATTTTTGTCTAAAATTATCCTTTCATGAAAAGATTTTTTGTATTTACATGCTTGGCTATCGTTTTATTTCAATCTTGTAAAGAGGAAACCGTATCTCCAGCCTCCGGCCTTATTGCTTATACTCCCAGAAATGCCAATGTTGTAATTAAGATTAACGATTATCAAGCGTTTAAAAGCGAGTTGATCAACAACAACTTTATCAAGCTTTTAAAAAATACCCCCGCGTATAAAAACACTTTCGGCTTATTGAACGCTTTAAAATACATTACCCCAAAAGGAACTTCGCTGTTAACCTTTACCGAAATCGGGAAAAATGAGTTCAACTATACGCTTATATGCAAAAACCATAACGATTTATTTAGCATAGATTCTACCGTTAACCGGAAAGTCGAAGAAATAAAGTATGAAGGAGCTTCCATTAAAGTACTTTCCATAGGAGAAAAGCAAATTTTCAGTACTTCGGTAAACAACTATTTTATCGGTTCTTCTTCCCGGCTACTTATTGAAAACCTCATCCGGAACACTGGAAACCTTAAGGCAGACAAAAACCTTGAAAAACTTTATCAGGTGGCTCAAAACAACATTGCGGCCAATATTTTTATCAACCATAAAGAGTCGGCAAACCTGTTCCAGAACGTCCTGTCCAAAAACCTTTCGAACAATATGGTGGAATTTAACGATTGGACCTCGGTAGATGCCAGCATTGCACAGGATTATATTAAGCTTAACGGGATTGCCACTTCCAGCGATTCTATTCCCAATACACTAAACCTTTTTAAGCACAAAAGCCCTGCTTCTTCGCATGCGGCCGAAATCGTGCCGCTCAATGCCAGTTTTTTTATTGCATATCCTGCTGTAAACCCATATAACTTAAGGACTGTTCAGCCTAAAGATTCCCTTTTTAAAAACATTGAAGAATTTGTAGAAATAGGCCTTAACCAAGTTAAGGTGGCCGCCGTAAAAAACAACGACAACATCGATTTTGAAGATAAACTACAACAATTTGTCAAGCAAAAATCAACGTACAGGGACCAAACCGTTTGGGAGCTCAACACAGACGACTTACTTGTTACGCATTTAACCAAAATTGCCAAACATATCAAGGCCGCCCATGTTGCAAAGGTTGGCGATTATTATGTATTTGCACAAAACAGTGCCCTTCTGGAAGGCATTATTTCAAATTTCCAAAACAACGCTACCTTGGCGCAAGTTTCCACATACACCAATTTAAGGAGCGAACTGGCCGATGAATCTTCGGTCCTGGCCATTGCCAATCTTGAAAAAATTAAGGACAGCGGCTCTATTTTAAACCCCGATTTTATAACCGGAATAGCCAAAACTTCGTTTAAAGATTATAAATATGCCGCGTTTCAGTACATTTCCGAAGGAAACTTTGCCCATTTCCATGTTTTGCTTAAAAAGGCCAATACATCTACGGTAAATTCAAATCTGGTTACCCAATTGTACAGCACCACACTGGATGCCGACATAGTTTCCAAGCCTCAGTTTGTTTTAAACCATTATACCAAGAAAATGGAAATTGTTGTCCAGGACAACGAAAACAACCTTTACCTTATCGCCACCAATGGTAAGGTGCTCTGGAAAAAGAAACTGGACAGCAAAATAAGGGGCAATATCTCTCAAGTTGACCTGTACAGGAACGGCCGGCTCCAACTGGCCTTTACCACCGCAACTAAGTTCATGGTGGTAGACAGGAATGGCGAGGACGTATCCCCGTTCCCGTTAAGCTTTAACAGCACCATTACCCAGCCCTTGGCTGTTTTTGATTATAGCAACAACAGAGATTACCGGTTTTTAATTGTTATGGGTAAGCAAATAAAAATGTACGACCGCAATGCCGAAACCGTTAATGGGTTTACCTTAAAAGAAACCAACAATACTCTTATAAATAGCCCTAAACACATACGTATTGGCAACAAAGATTATATTGTTTTACAGGAAAACGACGGAAAACTGGACATTCTCCACAGAACCGGCGATGTGCGGGTGCGTGTGAAGGGTAATATCGATTTTTCGGGGAACGAAATATACCTTTACAACGGAAAATTTACCACCACCAATACCAATGGCGACCTAATCCAGGTGGATCAGCAGGGAAGGCTTAACAAAATTGCCCTCGATCTAAAGGAAAATCATTTAATCGATGCCACTGCACATACCTTGTCCACGATTTCCGAAAACATGTTGAACATCAAAGAAAATAAGGCTACGTTAGACTTTGGCATCTATACCCAACCTAAAATATTTTACATCTACGATAAAATATACGTGTCGGTTACCGATAAACAAACGCATAAGGTTTATTTGTTTGACAGCAATGCCAAAATGATTGAAAATTTCCCTGTTTACGGGGATGCTGCTGTGGATCTTGCCGATATGGACAATGATAAAAAGCTGGAAATGATTACCGTGGGCGATAAAAACTCGGTTATCTGCTACAAAATCAATTAAGCGTACCAAATACGCTATAAAATACTCCTGCAAGGTCTTTTTTTGTTCTTATAGGCCTGCTTTTGTATCCTATAAAACCTACAAGGTGTTCAAAACCATGCAGGGACGGGCAAATGCGACAAATACATAGGATTTCTAAGCTTGAAAAGCATATTCTTTATTTTTTGGTGGTTTATCGCTTCATATCTATATCATTTGTATGCCGAGGTGCTTACTATTGCTGAAAAAAATGGAACATCGGTGCCCAAGTGTGGATAAAAACTAAAAAAGATGAAGCATTGGCACTTACTTGTGCTGCATGCTTCATAGAAAGTCCTACTTTTTCATTTTTTGCATCGGTTGACTTGTTTTTTTGTTGAAGGATGAAGAATTTTTCTTTAAAAAAACATATAAAAACAAGACACGGCCCCTAAAGGGAAGTTATTTTCACAATTGTGTCAATTTCATCCAAAATGTTATAGAAAAATACCGCTGTGGTACAATGGACATATTATTTTGAAGGTTTTTGAAATATTTAGGTTTGTTTTGGCCTGTCTAGATTTTTCCCGTCCATACCGAGCGTTACGTTCGGGCGTGGTTGGTTCGTTTTTCATCAATGAAAAAAATGAACATTTAAAATTTAGAATAGGATTGAATTTTGTTCAATAATTCCGCTAAACGGTAATCACTATAAAATCTTGCCTTAACGGATATAATTCTGAGAGCAGTAAATTTATAAATACGCGGCCATATGCCTGATATAGGTTTGCAAAATTGTCGGTACGCTCTTGCAGGGATTCATTTGGGAACAATTCGTTCTGTATATCGGTCATTCGGGAAACCTGATCGGATAATTTTCGTTTTTGTGCCTTTAACAAGCGTTTCTCCAGATGTTCGAGCCCTTTTAGTTGTTTTACTTCCTGCGCCTTGACCGCTCCCAGAAAAGATTTGTCAGTAAGTTCGGCAAGGCGGTACATTTCTTGAAACTGTGCAACCAAATGTTCTTTTTGAGGGTCGAAATTGATATCTATGTTGCTAATTTCCCTAACTTTTCTATTGATAAAAGAATGTTTCTTTAAAAACAGTTGTTCGAGGGAGATATTTAGTTTTTCCAGCTTATCGGCCTGCTTTTTGGTAATGATAAGTACAGAATTACGCAAAAGCAACATGGGGAAGGGCACCTTTTCCTGTTTAAAGAAACTTTTAAGTTCTAACCAGTATGCCAATTCGCCGCCGCCGCCTATATAACATAGGTTTGGCAGAATTACTTCTTGGTACAGCGGACGCGTGACCACATTTGGCGAAAAACGCTCTGGATGCGCCTCTATATGTGCTTCCAGCTCGTCCTTGTTCCATGAAATATCGGTCTCGTGTACGGCATAGCGCCCATCTACCTCCACAATGCGGCCGCGGAGCCCTTTTGCGAGGTAAAAAAGGTTAATGTCCCTTGGATTGACCTGTATTTTGTATGATGGGTCTACTTTATTGAGCTCATTAATGGTTTTTGATACTTCTTGGTGGGAATCTTGTTTAAAAAGTTCGTTTTTTATGTAGGGAACAAAAAGTTCTTTCAGTTTTTTCTCTGCCCCATCTATAATTACCAGTCCTTGGTCACCAAAAAGCTCGTTTGCCAAAAAACGGGTAGCATCGGTAAGGTTATCGTGCCCGATGTAAGCCTGTTGGAACATTTTTTTAAGCTGTTCGGCATTTTTTCCCATGCCCAGCTCTAAACTAAAGAGCTCTAGCACCTGTTCCAGCCCCTTTGTGGGAAGTTCACCAACGGCTCCCCCTTCTTCGCTGGTCTTGGGCCCTTGCCATTGAAATTTTTTCCCGTTGAAGTTAAAATAATTGATTTCCTCGAAGTCATGGTCCTCGGTCGCCATCCAATACACGGGCACAAAGTGCGAAGCGGGATAAGTTTGGTTTAATTTTTTGGTGAGGTTGATGGTGGAAACAATTTTATAAAGAAAATACAACGGTCCGCTAAACAAGTTTAATTGATGCCCGGTAACTACCGTAAATGCATTATTTTTCTTTAAAGCCTCTATATGTTCGAGCGTGGCGGTGGTTACCTGTATGTTTTTGTATTGTTTTTTTAAAACCGATGCCAGTATTTCACGGTTTTTACAGGGGAAACTGCTTTTCTTTTCTTCTATCTGACCCTTGAAGTTGTCTAGCGTTGGGTACCTGTTGTAAAAAGGCCTTAACGTTTCTTCCTGGCTTATATAATTGCAAATGAGCTTGGAAAAATATCCTGTTTTTTGAAATGATATGTAATTTGTTGGCATAGTTGTGTTTAAATCTGTAAACGCGCTAGGGATTGCAACGGCATCCTGTTTTGCATGGCTAATAGGTCGGGATTAAACCAAAAACTTAATGGTTAACTACATTTTTTTGTTAAACTGCATTAAAAATGCAAAACAGATACAGCGAAAAGCCCGCCACAAAATTATGGAAATCATAATTTTTGTGGAGCGCCATTATAAAAAAAGTAAATATAAAATTCTTTGGGCTTTTAGCTGCTAAAAATTAGTTAAGATGTAGCGCAATGCATTATATTAGTAGTTTAGACAAACCAACCCAATAATAATCTATGAGATATAAACTTTTGTTCTTTGCGCTTTTATTTACTGTTATTTGCGTTGCGCAAAATGTAAAATCGCCTTCGGAATTTCTTGGCTATGAGCTCGGGACGCATTTTTCAAGGCACCACCAGGTAATTGCTTATTATGAGTACCTGGCCGAACAGTTTCCACAGATGATGAAGCTAAAACCATATGGAACGACCTATGAAGGCAGGGAATTGCTCGTGGCCTTTGTTTCTTCGGACGAAAACATACATAATCTTGAGGCAATACAAAAAGAACATATGCAGGCCATTGAAAATGGTACGTCTCCCGGGAAAGCCATTGTTTGGCTGAGCTATAATGTGCATGGTAACGAAAGTGTGAGTACCGAGGCTTCCATGCAGACCATTTATGAAGTGCTTACGGTAAAAAAAGATTGGCTGGCCAATACCATTGTGGTTTTTGATCCTTGTATAAACCCCGATGGGCGCGACCGCTATGTAAATTGGTACAATAGCTTTAAAAACACGCCAAATAATGTAGATATAAACTCGAAGGAACACCATGAAGGGTGGTTGTCCGGGCGGCCCAACCATTATATGTTCGACCTTAACCGAGACTGGGCATGGGTTACACAAAAGGAAAGTAAGCAGCGCGTGAAACTTTATAACGAGTGGTTGCCGCATATTCATGTAGATTTTCATGAACAGGGCATTAATAACCCCTATTATTTTGCGCCCGCCGCAGAACCCATGCATGAAGTTATTACAGATTGGCAAAAAGACTTTCAAACGGCCATTGGTAAAAACCATGCCAAATATTTTGATAAAGAAGGGTGGCTGTACTTTACCAAGGAGGTTTTTGATTTGCTGTACCCAAGTTATGGGGATACGTACCCTATTTACAACGGTTCTATAGGTATGACCTACGAACAGGGGGGCAGTGGCCGCGCGGGACTGGGTGTTATTACGGCCAATAAAGATACGCTGACTTTAAAGGACAGGATTGCTCACCATTATACCACAGGGCTTTCTACCATAGAAATGGCCGCAAATAATGTAAAGGCTCTTAACGATGAGTTTGGTAAATTTTATGGGCATAGGGATTTTGAGTACAACAGCTATGTGCTGTCGGGAGATAAGGATAAAATAGGTGCGCTTACCCATTTGTTGGACGTACATTCCATTAAATATGGCTTTACCACCGGAAAGTTGCGCGGATTTAATTATAAAGACCAAAAAAATGAGGATTTATCAGAAAATAACACCAAATTAGTGGTAAGTACCAACCAACCTAAAGCTACTTTGGTAAAAGTTTTGTTTGAACCGCAGACGAAACTTAGCGATTCCCTTACATACGACATTACCGCCTGGTCCCTGCCCTATGCATATGGATTGGACGCCATTGCAACGGGAAATATTGTAAATACAAATACCAATGCCCCTGCATACACCATTACGTCGATTAACAACGCTACCTATGGCTATGTTACGGACTGGAACAGTATGGACGATGCACGTTTTCTTACGGCTCTGCTTAAAAACAAAATTAACGTTAGGGTTGCCGAAGAACCTTTTGAGATTAACGGAAAAACCTTTAACAGAGGAAGTTTGATAATACTAAAAGGAGATAACGCACATAAAAAAGATTATGTTTCTATTTTAAACGATGCCGTAAACAAATATCATAAAGAACTTACCCCCGCAACGAGCGGTTTTGTAGATAGCGGAAAAGATTTTGGATCGGATGCCGTAAAAATGATAAAAAGTCCAAAAATAGCGGCATTATCGGGCGGCAGTGTTTCTACACTGAATTTTGGGGAAGTCTGGCACTTTTTTGAGCAACAATTGCACTATCCCGTCACTGTTCTCGACGATGCGTATTTTGATCGTGTTGATTTAGCTGAATATGATATTTTGATACTTCCGCAGCTTCATAACCTGGAAGATTACCGGTTAAAAAGCATAAAAGACTGGATCCGTGCAGGCGGTAAGCTAATTGCCATGGGAAACAGCATTAGTGTATTGGAAAACGATGATGATTTCTCGATTGTTGAAAAAGATGGAAAAAAGAACGATAGTATACAAAAACCGGAGCCTTATGCCATAAGTACCCGCGAATACATTAAAAAAACCATTACCGGCGCTATTTATAAAGCAAAAGTAGATACCACGCACCCTTTGGCATATGGATATAACAATATTTACTATACCTTAAAGCTAAGTGGCGATGCATACGAGTTTTTAGAAAGTGAAAATGCCGTTTATATTGAAGATACCCAAAAACCTTTGGCAGGTTTTGCCGGAAGTGAGGCTCAAAAGCTACAAAACAACAGTTTAGTATTTGGAAGTGAGGACATGGGGCGCGGAAAGATTGTGTATATGGTAGACGACCCTTTATTTAGGGGATTTTGGGAAAACGGGAAATTATTTTTTGTAAATGCCCTATTCATGCTTGAGTAAAAACATATCCATGAGGAAACTAATTATAAAATACCTTTTATTTTTAACAATACTAACTGCCACAACTACTTTTGGGCAAAATTTTAGCCATGAAGCTTCGCCCGAAGGTATCCTGCTTAAAGAAGGGGGCAAAAAAGTATTGTTTTTTCAAAGCCAGGAGAAATCGTTGAACGGTAATTACCCACGGGCCAATTATATCCATCCGTTGTTTGATCTGGACGGAAATGTTTTAACCGAAGACTTCCCCGACGACCATTTGCACCACCGGGGAATATTTTGGGCCTGGCACCAAGTTTTAATAGGCAAAAAAGAAATAGGGGATTCTTGGGAATGTAAGAATTTTAAATGGGATGTAAAGAACGTGCAAACCAAAGATTATGCAAACGATGCTATTTTATTAAAGATACATACCCAATGGACCTCTCCTTTATATACCTTGGAAGGGGAAGAAGTGCCCTTTGTAGATGAAAATACCGAAATTAAGGTATTGCCCGCCACAGCTAGCTACAGAATTATAGATTTTAAAATATCGTTACTGGCTTTGGTTGACAGTTTAAAAATAGGTGGCTCTAAAGATGTAAAAGGTTATGGCGGGTTCTCGGCGCGGGTAAAATTGCCCGAAGATGTTGGGTTTTATTCAAACAATGTCAATATTGTTCCCACAAACCAAGCGGTTACGGCTAATAGGCACATAAACATTCAAGGCAGTTTTAACAACAAAGAAAAGTCGGGTATCATTATAATTGCCGGTAAAGAAAACCCCGAACCGAACAATAAATGGATATTAAGATCGGAGAATAGCATGCAAAATGCTGCTTTTCCGGGACGGAAAGCTATTAAAATTTCAACCAGAAAGCCTCTTATTTTAAAATACAGGCTTATTATCTATAAAGAAAACCCCAACCAAGTTACATTGAACAAGTTGCTCGATTTTTAAATTTTGCGTAAAAGTGTGCATTCGTTACACAATAAATTTCACAATTACACAGTAATTTCACAATCGTTTATTTAACAGCTAAAACATATTTTATTGATTTACAGGTATTTATGTATAATTTTAATATCCTGATTGCCAATGGTACAAAAATAGCACTATACACTACAAATAACGAATACAAAGTTTAATTGTAAAATTTAAATATCATGAAAAAAGTAGTTTTAGTAGTAGCAATGGCATTAGGTAGTTTAACAGCATTTGCAGCAGCACCTGCCGTTGTAAACAACAATACAAAAGTAGCAACAGTACAAGACGATTATAAAGAAATTGCAGCTTCTGAAGTTCCTCAAGCAGTACAAGAAGCACTTCAAGCTGATTACCCAGGTGCCGAAATCACCAAGGCTTATGTGAACGAAGAGAACACATATAAGATTGAAGTAAAAGTTGGTGATCAAACAGGAACACTGTTTGCCAATGAAAGCGGTGAATGGGTTGAACAACAATAATCCGTTTTAGGTGATACCTTAAAAGCCTTTCCGGGCCATCCGGAAAGGCTTTTTTTATTTGCATAATTTGCGATAACCAATAAATATCTCTTGCTTTCTTTTTATCAGTCTTTTATTTTGTCATTTTTATATCAGTTCCCTTTTCTGGCTTTGTATTTATTCAAAAAAATGCCGATGCTTCAAAAAATACCCGGATCCTTCAGCAAAAAAATAGATATCCTGCTTAACAAAATTCTTATTTTCTTTCAATTTTCAGCATAAAAACATAACGAAAGTGTGTATTCATTACACAGTGAATCAATAAATTACACAATGGTTCCACAAACTCCATTTTCCTTATAATAATTTAAAATACTGTATATCAATGCATTATAAGTAAGCATTTTCTAAAAAAAGAAATGGTACAGAAATAGCACTATACATAACAAATAAATATAGAAACAAAGTTTAATCATAAAATTTTAAGATCATGAAAAAGATAGTATTAGTAGTAGCAATGGCATTAGGTAGTTTAACAGCATTTGCAGCAACTCCTGCTGTTGCTAACAACGACATAAAAGTAGCAACGTTACAAGACGATTATAAGGAAATAGCGGTAGCTGAAGTTCCTCAAGCAGTACAAGAAGCGCTTCAAGCCGATTATCCTGAAGCTCAAATTACAAAAGCATATGTGAACGAGGAGAACACCTATAAAATAGAAGTGCAAATGGGCGAGCAAACAGGAACGCTATTTGCCAATGAGAACGGTGAATGGATCGAACAATAATAATACGTTTTAGGTAGTAATTAAAAAGCCTTCCCGGGCAAATCCGGGAAGGCTTTTTTATGTGTTCAAATTTATTTATCTATTGTTCAAAACCTTTTAAAGTTTTGGTAATTATGGCAACACAATCGTTCAATTGTTCTTCGTTCATTACCAAAGGCGGTGCAAAACGTATAATATTGCCATGAGTAGGTTTGGCCAACAAACCATTTTCTTTTAATGCCAGGCAAATGTCCCATGCGGTCGAGCTGTCTTCGCTGTCGTTAATTACAATCGCGTTCAACAAACCTTTTCCGCGGACCAATTTTACAATAGTGCTCGTCTCTATATATTTATTGAGTTCGCTACGGAATAATTGCCCCAATTTTTCTGCATTTTCGGCAAGCTTTTCATCTTTTACAACCTTGAGTGCCTCCATGGCCACTGCTGCGGCCACCGGATTTCCGCCAAAAGTACTTCCATGTTGTCCGGGCTTAATTACTTCCATAATATCGGTATTGGCCAATACCGCACTTACCGGATATGCACCACCGCTTATGGCCTTGCCCAAAATAAGCATATCGGGCTTTACATTTTCGTGGTCCACTGCCAATAATTTTCCCGTGCGGGCAATTCCCGTTTGTATCTCGTCTGCAATAAACAATACGCCATGCTCCTTGCACAATGCCCTAGCCTTTTTTAAATAACCTTCCGTTGGGACATATACCCCTGCTTCGCCTTGAATTGGCTCAACCAGAAAACCTGCTATATTTTTATTTTCTTTCAGGGCTTTTTCCAAAGCCTCGGTATTGTCGTAAGGAATTTTAATAAACCCGGGCGTATAGGGTCCAAAATTTTTCCTTGCGTCTTCATCATTCGAAAAAGAGATAATGGTCGTTGTACGGCCGTGAAAATTATTTTCACAAACAATTATCTGCGCTTCCTGTTCCTTGATGCCTTTTTTTTCATAAGCCCATTTCCTACAGATTTTTATGGCCGTTTCAACAGCCTCTGCACCCGTGTTCATTGGTAAAAGCTTATCAAAACCAAAATACGATGTAGCAAACTGCTCAAACCTTCCCAACATATCATTGTAAAAGGCACGCGATGTCAATGTAAGCGTTTTTGCCTGTTCCATCATTGCGTTTATAATGCGCGGGTGGCAATGCCCTTGGTTTACGGCCGAGTAAGCCGACAAGAAATCGTAATACTTTTTTCCTTCTGCATCCCACATAAACACACCTTCCCCCTTACTCAACACTACGGGAAGCGGATGATAATTATGTGCGCCATACTTGTTCTCTAATGCTATTGCATCATCTGAAGTTAATTTTTCCAAAACTGCCATTCTGAAATCGAAATTTTAATCGTGAAACTATACAATTCCTTCTTACGGAGAGAAATCATCCATGCAGTGGCCGCAAATTACAAAATTTTTTAGTGTCCGTAAAGTTTTATGGGCGTTTCCCCGACTGTAAACGTCGGGACCGCGCTATCCGCTATATCCCAGGCGCACATAGTGTCGTCTGGGGATGCGGCTACTATCGCTGACGCAAAGTAAAAACAATCGATTATAAAAAGGCATGGCAAACCAACACCAATAAAATTTTTGGGTTTGCATTTTTATCTTATTTTTGCAGTTCTTTTAGCCCCGTAGTTCAAGGGATAGAATAGAAGTTTCCTAAACTTTAGATCCAGGTTCGAGTCCTGGCGGGGCTACTTCACCGGAAAAGGGGAAAAATCTCCACTTTTCCGGTTTTTTTATTTCCGTAAGTTGTTGTTTATCTGATAAATACGGATCAAGTCATAAACTTGTGGGATTTAAACACATTCAGCAACTGAATTGATTCGAAAAGTTCGATAATTTAATCCGTCAAAACTGATTTTTTCGGGATATATCGAACTCATTATAGTTCTCTTCTCTTCTACAGTACCTTTATTATACATTAAATATATCTTTATCAATGAGTTAATGGCTTTGTCTAGCATTTTGTCTATACTAATTGCCGATGAGCTACTGGTCTGTTCTGCCAATTGTGCCTCTAAGCGTCCTATCCCCGAAATCGAAATATTGCTAATGCCTTTTTAAAGCTGGTTATATCGAATCCTGGGGGCGAGGGATAAATAAAATCATTGATGCCTGCAAAGAGGCAGGATTGCCTGAACCGATTATTGAGGAAGACCAAGGTGGGGGTAAGTGTTATTTTTCCAAAGGATATTTATACAGAAGATTACTTAAAAAAACAAAACCTTCCCACAAGGCAAGTCAATGCTCTATTATATATTAAGGAGCATGGTTCTATAAGTAATGCAGAATATCAACAACTTGAGAATATATCAAAAAGTACTGCCACCCGTGATTTACAGGAACTAATGGATAAAAAGTTCATTGAAAGAAAAGGAACAACTGGTAAGGGAACTGCGTATGTTTTCCACTCCATAAAAGTAATGGGGTCATAAATTTTCCATTTATAAATAACCTATTCATTATCAAGTAATTTTAAAGACCCCCCATTGGTGATTAAGCAGCCAGTATATTAGCTAAAATTTTAAAACAAGTTGATTTGCTCTGCTTTTAATTAGTTGTAAAAAAGCCATTTTTTGTTTTTCCGTTAAAAAGCTGCTTTGTATTAAATCGGGCCAATTTTGAATGCCTTTTTCTACCCTGTTCCAAAGATTTTCAATCGCTTTTTCCGGGATGTGTGCTTTAGTCATAGCTTCGTTGAAATCTTTTCGCTTTAACTTTCTTTTTTTACCGTTGAAATTTAGTGCCAGTTCTTCAGGGTCTTCCGGAATTAATAATTTTACTGCTACCATATCGTAGGCGGGTGCCAGTTGATATTGGTTATCTTTAAAAGCTATTAATGAAAAGTTTTTTAAATGCATATCACTATTCCCAATAAGAAATGATATGATTACCTGTTGGTAAAACTTTACTACTTCTAATAGCGGGTTTTGTGCATAAGTTATTATTCCTTTCGCTATCTGTTCATGCGACCCACGGTATTTATGTTCTGTTAATCGTTCTGTAAACTGACAAGCATCTTCCATGGGATATTTTTCATCTTTTGCAGTGCGGTCTATTCGTCTTGTTAAATAGGCTAACTCACCACTTTTCATAGGAATTAGTAGAAAAGGTACTGTAGCAACACCACAAGCTTGTGCCAACAGCATTGACAATGCCTCTATTTCTGGCATTTGAGGATACAAGTCAAAAGGTGGTTTTAGAATATATCTTCCATTTAATGCACCAACAATAGTTAGTCGACTCTTCTCTTTCTCTTGGGCAAAGCCTAATGATAATTTCGGTTGTACTCCTGTTACAATGACACGCTGTGCTATATTTTCTTTGGCCAACTCTTCTATTTTAGATAGCTCATAGTCTAACTCCAACACAGGCGTCTCTTCTTGCCAAAATGCTTTAAGGCAACTCTCGTGATATTTGGCCTCACCTTTCACCTCTTTATTACAGGCTAAACAATAATTCATTTGCTTATCACACTAATATTACCAATACAATCCCTACAGGTCGTCAATAACAACCCCATACGGTCCCGGGGATTTATTTTCCAATTTTTATGCGCTATATCCAACAGCCACCCTTCCGGGATTAGACCGTCAAAAAAAGGGAATAGATTTTCGGAATGAAATGGTTCTTTTTGTAATGGCAAGGTTAAAGACACTGCTATTGCATTGTCCTGTTCTAAATACTTTTCTTGATAACTAAAGTGATACCCATTATCATCTTCGGTTAAAATGCCTGCCAGTTGATTATTCACCCAAATTTCTCCTTGTCTCATAACTTATAGGTGTTGGTGTTAATGTGTGGCCAAAAAATAACAGTATCTGATTTATCTTATCGGTCATTAAATTAGGCTTTCCTTGTTCTAATTCGCGTACAAAACGAACTCCTACACCCGTGATATCTGCTAACTCTATTTGGGTGAGGTTTGATTTTTTGCGCCTGTTGCGTACAAAGCTTGCTATCTCATTATTTCTGTCCCACTTTTGCATGGTTATACCTTTACGGGTACAATATAATAAACTTATATGAATTTATACCTGTTTGGGTATAAATTATATTTAAAAACACAGCTTTATACCTAAACGGGTGTAAAAAATATTTTAAACATCAATTAGGGTAGTATTAATTTATGGCAAATTTCGGGGATTTTGCCAAAGTTTAATTTGATATTTTATATGGATTTGTCATCGTTTTCGCATTTATTATTCCCGGTATCAAAAGTAAGAAGGTTATGACTAAAGATGATATGTTTTTTATTTTCATGATTTTTAATATTGATTATACTTGATTCTTCTATCCTTAGAGAAAAATCATTACTCGCATTTTAGGAAAGCAAACCTAAATTTATAAGCAACACCGAACATTGTATAATTCTTTGATGGCATTGTAGTTAATAGTTATTTTGTGCTTCCTTCACTAGAAGAAAAGAGAATCAACTTAGACCCAATCATTAAAATTCGCGCTTTAGAGAAAGTGTCTATTTTTTATTCTTCTTCAATTAATTCAATGGTTTTCTTTTTAAAATTCCATGTAGAAATATAATTTCTAAGAAAAGTGTAACCCAATGATATTTCATCATTCCCTTTGTTCGATTCTAAATATAAATTATCCTGCTTACCAAAACTTTTTTCCTGAATTGAAATATCCTGTAACTGAACTATAGTAGCTGAGTGATCCTTTTTACCATAATGAAAACCTTTAATTTCATTTATACAATTCCCTTGCTTTAAAGATGTAAATGTTTTTTCTGACAATTCTATTGATCCCTGACTTCCAGTATCCAAATAAGCAGGTATTGTTATCCCGCAAACTTTAACCTCTATTTCTGGTGTCTGTTCGTCATTTTCATTTTGAAAATGTAGGATAATTTTATCTTTTGACGAAGGCTTACCATTAAAACCGACAGGATAGGATTCAAATCATTCTATTTTTTTGCTGACATCTTTGAATCATCTGTATTTAAATATTGATCAACAACTATTTCCGCCATGTCGTATAAAAAGTCTAAAACAGATTGGGTTTGTTCTTCATTAAGTATAACCCCATCTTCTTTAAGTAACTTTTGTGCTTGTTTTATAGTAATTTTTTTCATGTTTTTAGATTTATACATCAATAAACCTTAATACAGGAATAGACATTAAAAAGATAAGAATTTAATCACAAAACACCCAATGATTATTCTCCCCTTTCTCCTAGTAAGAGAGTCTCAATTTTATACTATTAATTTTGCTAAACGAGCCAAATCTTCTAAAAATAAGTTCGAATTTTTCTCGATCAGGGCTACTTTACAAAACACAAAAAGATTCGGAACATCTAAAAGAACCTTTAAATGCTCTAAATCTTTAATTTACCAATAAAAATTATCGTTGTTTACCCGAGTATTCCAACAAAACTAAACATTGCCGAGATAAATACCCATGATAAAATAGCGATGAGTAGAAAAACTACCGCTTTTAATGCGTAAACAAGAATTGAAGATTCGTTATGTAAAGATTGCCCCATTGTTGATAATTTAAAAAGTTAATAAAAATAAACCTAAAATCTATTTGGGGCAGCTATTAGCATTCTAAAATTACAAAAAAATTAATAATAAATCCTAATAAAATTTAAAAACACATTGATTTATTCCATTAATTATCAATTTATTAACAAATTTTAGTTATATAAAAATCCATTTACTATTGTTGGCAGCCGACTCGTATATTTTTTCTACTATATGAATATCTTTCAACCCTTCTTCCCCAGGCACCAGCATGGGCTGGTCGTGCATAATGGCCAAGGCATTGTCGTCCATTTGTTTGGCTTGTTGGTTCCCCTTAAAAGGCAATAATTCCGTTCCGTCGCTAGCCCTGCCCTGAACTCCAGTATACGATTGAAACGGACGCAGATAATAGCTTCCGTCTTCGCAACTGGCTTCCAGATTATTAAAACTTTGGCCTAAACTCGTTTTTCCTTGAGCAATGGTGCCGTCTTCAAATTTTAATTCAAAAATTGTGGTCTCATCAACTTCCTGGTATATTTCCGGACGCCTTGTCTCGTGCGAAGCACTTACCTGTACCGGCTCCATTCCTTTTGTATACCTAATGGCATTAAGCGGATATACCCCCATATCGTACATGGCGCCTCCGCCCAATTCTTTTATTTGTTTCCAATGGTCTGTCCTATTATCAAAATATCCTGCTTCGGCCGTAACATACTCAATATTCCCAAAAGGAAGTGTTTCTGCCCACTTCATCAAGATTTGTGTGTTGGGCTCATGGTGCATGCGGTAGCCAATGGCCAATTTAACCTTGTTTTTATGACAGGCATCGATTATGGACTGGCATTTAGCAGCGGTAACTTCCATAGGTTTTTCGCACCACACATGTTTGCCTGCATTTGCGGCTATAATAGCGTATTTTGCGTGCAATGCCGGCGGCAATACAATGTATACAACATCTATCTCGTTGTTATTGGCAATTTCGTGCATGTTTTCATAATTATATACATTGCCGTCTTTAATAGCGTATTTAGACTGCCAGGCCGGAATTTTTTCCGGGCTCCCGGTAACAATTCCCTTTAGCTCGCAATACTTTGTTAGCTGTAGTGCAGGCGCCAATAAATCGGTGCTATAATAACCCAATCCTACCAATGCAACGCCCAGTTTTTGCTTTTTTTGCGCAAACAAATAGGCAGGATATAGCAGCAAGCTTGTTGCTACCAAAAGCCCCGAATTTTTTATAAATCCTCTTCTGTTAATCATTATTTTTTTGCTTTAAACAATTTTCAAACTCATTGTTATAAATCCTTAAATTACTGATTTTTATTTAAATAGCACTTATAATGTCGTGTTTGGTAATAATATGATAACGCCCATCGCCCAAATTGGTCAGTACAGCTTTATTTTCTCTATTTATCAATTTTGAAAGTTCGTCAATCGATGTGTTTTTTTTCACTATCGGAAAAGGTGCCTGCATGATTTCCTTTATGGGCTTATTGGCAATATCCTTATCGTCTATAAAAGCCTTAAAAAGCGTCGATTCGTCCAGCGAGCCTACAAACCCCGATGAATCCGTTACGGGTATTTGCGAAATGTTATAGGTTTTCATGCGTTCTATTGCATGCGATACCAATTCTTCCGTCTTGGCGGTTATCAATTCATTTTCGGCACTTTTTATTAAATCCCCAGCCATTTTAACGTCCGAGACCAAAAAACCGCGGTCCCGCATCCAGTCATCGTTAAATACTTTCCCTATATACCGGCTTCCCGAATCGTGAAAAAGTACCACAACCACATCGTCGGGCTTAAAATGTTCTTTTAATTGCAACAGCCCTTTAATGGCAGATCCGGCCGAATATCCTACAAAAATACCTTCCTCCCTTGCTAGTTTCCTTGTATAAACGGCACCATCTTTATCGGTAACTTTGGTAAACCCATCTATAATGCTAAAATCTACATTTTTAGGGAGCATGTCTTCCCCTATGCCTTCGGTAATGTATGTATAGATTTCGTTTTCATCAAAAACACCTGTTTCATGATATTTTTTAAAAACAGAGCCATAGGCATCTACGCCCCATATTTTTATGTTTGGATTTTTTTCCTTTAAATATTTTCCAACGCCCGAGATGGTGCCCCCCGTACCAACACCCACAACAAAATGCGTTATTTTTCCATCGGTTTGTTTCCATATTTCGGGCCCTGTTTGTTCGTAATGCGCCTGCGAGTTGGAAAGGTTGTCGTATTGGTTTACATACCAAGAATTTGGGGTTTCTTCAGCCAAACGTTTTGATACGGAATAATAAGACCGCGGGTCATCGGGCGCAACATTGGTTGGGCAAACTATAACTTCGGCACCCATGGCACGGAGTATGTCCATTTTCTCCTTGGATTGTTTATCGCTTATTACACAAACAAGCTTATAGCCACGGGCAATAGCAACCAAAGCCAGCCCCATGCCCGTATTTCCACTGGTTCCTTCAATAATGGTTCCTCCGGGTTTTAAAGCCCCAGATGCTTCGGCATCGTTTACCATTTTTACGGCCATTCTGTCTTTTATGGAATTGCCCGGATTAAAAGTTTCTACCTTTGCCAAGACCAAAGCATTTACTTCACCGGTAATTTTATTAAGCTTAACCAATGGGGTATCCCCTATGGTTTCTAATATATTATTTGCATAATCCATACGCTATACAATTGATTTCCTTAAAGATATAAAATGTAGCGTAGGCTTTTGGGAACAGCCAAGTTAAAAAGTATTAAAAAGCACTTATTTATATTTATTCGAATTTTATGGACCTTGCCGGAGATATTTTAGTAATAATGTAAGAAGGCACCAATAGCATGAGCATGCACAAAACAAGTACTCCTATGTTTAAAATGATGACATCAAGGGGATGTATATACACCGGGGCCTGCGACACATAATAGGTTTGGGCATCAAGGGAAATAAACCCATATTTTTGTTGTAAAAATAACAGACCTAAGCCAATAACGTTGCCCCAAAAGAGCCCGATTGCAATAAGATATGCTGCATTATAGAGAAAAATCTTGCGAATACTCCAATTATTGCTCCCCAGGCCTTTTAGCAACCCAATCATTTGGGTTCGCTCCAATATAAGGACCAGCAGGGCGGTAATCATGTTTATTCCGCCAACAATAATCATAATAACTATAATGATTGCTATGTTAAAATCGAACAAAGACAGCCATTCAAAAATGGTATAATATTTATCGGCAATGGTTTGGGAATCGAGTGTGGATAAGGTAACCCCGTATATTTCCCTTCCTTTTTGTTGAATTTTATGAAAATCGTCTATAAAAACCTCAAAAGTTCCCACTTGGTCTTCCTTCCACCTGTTCATGCGCTGGATATGGCGCAGGTCTATAAAAATGTAATTAGCATCAAAATCGTTAAACCCGCTATTGTAAATCCCCACCACTTTAAGTTTTATCTGGCTTGGAATATCGCTAACATCGTCTTTTAAGAAAAAGGCCCAAAACTCTGTGCCCACTTTAAATTTAAGGCGGTTTGCCAAATATTGCGAAATCAGCACTTCTTCATTTCTTTTCCCTGAAAAGTCGGGCAATCTTCCTTCCACCAGAAAATCTTCAAAAGGCTTCCAGTTATAATCGGCGCCCACGCCTTTGGCTATTATTCCTTCAAAAGTATTTTCGGTCCTGATAATCCCTCCTTTTGTAGCGACCGCCTGCACATGCGAAATCCCGTCTATGGTTTTAAACTCGGGATAAAAATCTTGATGGATGGAAATTGGGTTTATGGAAACATCCGAAGTATTATTGTCGTAATTATAAATTTGAATATGGCCGTTAAAGGCCGCAATTTTCTCCCGGATCTTGCGTTGTAAGCCCACACCGGTTGCAATGGCAATAAGCATCATGATAACACCCAATGCAATTGCCGTAATTGCAATTTTTATAATTGGTGCCGATATACTACTTTTATGCTCCTTTCCCTTTATAAGGCGTTTGGCGATAAAATATTCTAAATTCAAACTATGCGATACTTTATAAGCTTCAAAAATACATTTTTATTATTGTTTTTTTTAGTGATTTCCTGCGGGAATGGACATCAACAAAAAAAAGAGGGCACACATACCGAAAATAACGGTGTTGACATTTCAGAAAAAATTGTCGTGGGGGCCAACCAAACAAATGAATACCTGCCGTTGTTAAAAAACAAAAAAGTAGGCATTGTAGCCAACCAGACCTCTGTTTTGTTTAAAAAGGATGGAAGGCACACACATTTGGTAGATTCTTTGCTGGGACTTGGCATTGCCGTAAAAAAAATATTTTCGCCCGAACATGGATTTAGGGGAAAAGCCGATGCCGGGGAACACGTAAAGGGGAATAAAGACACTAAAACCGGGTTACCCATTGTATCGTTGTATGGAAAGTCGAGAAAGCCAGACGCTGAGCAATTAAAAGACTTGGATATTGTCGTTTTCGACATTCAAGACGTTGGGGTCCGTTTTTATACCTACACCTCTACACTACATTTGGTCATGGAAGCATGTGCAGAAAATAACGTTCCGCTTATCGTGTTGGACCGTCCAAATCCAAACGCAAGCTATGTGGATGGGCCCATGCTGGAAATGGCGCATACCAGTTTTTTGGGAAAAATACCTATTCCGTTAGTGTATGGCCTTACCATTGGGGAATATGGAAAAATGCTCAATGGCGAACATTGGCTGGCAAATGGAGTGCAATGCGATTTAACGGTGATTCCAGTAAAAAATTACACGCATCAATCCAATTATAGTTTACCCATTCGCCCCTCGCCTAATTTACCCAACGACCAATCCATTGCATTGTATCCAAGTTTGGGCTTTTTTGAAGGAACCCATATAAATGCCGGTCGTGGCACAGAATTTCAGTTCCAAAGGTATGGGGCGCCGTTTTTGGATAAAAACTATTTTACATTTACCTACACTCCCGAGCCCAATTTTGGTTCTAAATCGCCCAAACACCAGGACGAAGTTTGTTACGGTGAAGATTTAAGCCATATTGAAGCTCCAAAAATGGTAAGTATGCAATGGGTTATCAAGGCATACCAACATTGTACCGACAAACCCAATTTTTTTAGAACCTCATCGTTCACGCTTCATGCCGGTACCGAGAAATTACAAAAACAAATAGAAAGTGGCTTAACCAATGAAGAAATTAGGGCTTCTTGGCAAAAGGATTTGGATTCGTTTAAAAAAATCAGAAAAAAATATTTGATTTACGATTGATTTTTTCAAAATCATAAAAACTACTGCTCAAACTTAGCCCCTTTTGGCGCACGGTATCTTGAGAAAGGTATCTTTAAAAGTTTCCCGATATGTGTATTGGAATCTACATCGGGATATGTATCGACGCCATATATCAAATCTTCGTTTCTCATTCTGGAGAACGTACCAAAAAAGCGGTCCCAAACAGAAAATATATTTCCGTAATTGGTGTCTGTATACGGCAATACATAATGATGGTGAACCTTGTGCATATCGGGCGATACAATTATCCAGCTGATTACCGTATCGAGCTTTTTGGGCAATTTAATATTGGCATGGTTAAATTGCGAAAAAACTACTGAAAGCGATTGGTACAACAATACAATCCCTATAGGCACGCCCCCAATGAATACACCCAAGGTTGTAAATACAAAACGTACAACACTTTCTCCGGGATGGTGCCTATTTGCCGTAGTTGTATCGACATGATTATCGGTATGGTGTATTAAATGGAACATCCATAACGGTTTTATTTTATGCTGTACCCAATGTGCCAACCATGCCCCAATAAGGTCCAACAGCAGCAGTCCAACCAATATGGTTGCCCATAAAGGCATTTCCAGCCACTGCAAAACGCCAAAATTATGCACAACGACCCAATCGCTTGTTTTTAGCAGGATAAAGGCCAGTACAAAATTTACAATTATGGTCGTTAACGTAAAAAAAATGTTTGGCCAGGCATGTTTAAACTTTTTATAATTAAATTTAAAAAGGGGCACACCATATTCCAATAGCCAAAAAAATGTAATGCCGGATATTAAAATAATGCTCCGGTGCGAAGACGGAATGGTCTCGAAATAAGCAATTAAGGTTTCCATAATTACAAGATAACATTTTTATTGAAATTATTTTGGCCCCAAATTAGGTTTTCGCTCAAACCCGTTTTTTTATAATGTCAGCCCAATAACCTTCTCTTTATTTAGGCAACCGCTTTTTCATTTTCTCGACAATATTGTATGCGGCCGGGCAAATAGCGGTATTCTTCAATGTTAAATTTGTTATCTGGTGAAATTTCTTTCTATTGGTATGCGGGTACTCTCTACATGCTTTTGGACGAACATCGTAAATTAAACAATAATTATCGGCATCCAGAAAAGTACAGGGGACTTCCTTGAGCACATAATCGTTTTCTTCGTCGATTTGCAGGTATTGGTCAATAAACTGTTGTGGTTTTACTTTTAGGTGCTTGGCTATACGTTCTATATCTGCATTGGTAAAAAGCGGACCCGTGGTTTTACAACAATTGGCACAAGTAAGGCAATCTGTTTTTTCAAACTCGTCGTCATGAAGCTCCTGCATGATATAATCCAAGTTCTTTGGCGGTTTCTTTTTAAGTTTCGCAAAATACTTTTTATTTTCCGCTTTTTTGTCGTTCGCCAATTGCGGGAGCTGTTTTAAAAAATGTTCCATGCTGCCTTTTTCCTCAAGGAGCAAAGATACAAAGAACACCGTCAGCCTCCAATTAGTTGATTTTTTTAATAATTCATCTCAATAAAAATTCCATTACCTCATAACTACATAGCTTCATAACTACGTAACTACATAACCCCTTAATTATGCCGACCAAAAGCAAATATCTCATTACCTTTACAAACTATTATCCCTTTCAACATTACAGCAATGAAAGACATTCTTGGCAAGGCCATTTTAGATTATTTCAACGATAATTTTTCTGAAGACATTTTTACCGAAACTTCCATTTCTGAAGAAGATACCCTGCCCATTTCGTATCTTTTTAGGAGTTTTGATGAAATGCCCCCTTTGGAGCAAACAGCGCTAAAACATGCTTATGGAAAAGTACTGGACATTGGTTGTGGCGCCGGGAGTCATTCGCTGTACCTTCAGAAAAAAAATGCAGACGTTACGGCTGTTGATATTTCTGAGGGAGCAATAAAAACCAGCAAATTACGGGGCGTAAAAAAAGCTTTTCAACAAGATGTTTTTCAACTGAAAGATCAAAAATTCGATACCATTTTATTACTGATGAACGGCACCGGAATCTTTGGGAAGTATAAGGAAGTGCCCAAAAAACTGCTACATTTAAAGAGCCTTCTCAACCAAGAAGGACAAATTCTTATCGATTCTTCCGATATTATTTACATGTTCGACGAAGACGAAGATGGTGGAAAGTGGATCCCCATGGACGGCGATTATTATGGCGAACTTACATATACGTTAAAATACAAAGGCGAGCGCGAAACCACTACTTGGCTGTATTTGGATTTTACCACCTTGCAGACTTTTTGCCAAATGGCCGAATTAAAATGCGAGCTTCTGGCCGAAGGCGAACATTACAACTACCTCGCCAAAATCACGCTATAAAACCAGTACTCAAAAAACAAGGCACAAAGCTTTGCCTCTTTGCCTCTTTGCCTCTTTGCCTCTTTGCCTCTTTGCCTCTTTGCCTCTTAAACCTACGGAATATTTAAATACTTATGTGTCTGTAGCGAAACCTTCCATTTTGGATTTTTCATTACATAATCAACTATTTCTGGAATCATTTTATCACGTTTGCTCCATTCGGGCTGCAAATACAAAATACAATCTTTGTTCACTTTTTCGGCCTGTTCTTCAGCAAACTTAAAATCATGCAGATTATAAACAATTACTTTCAGTTCATGTGCTTTTTTATATACTTCTTCTGTAGGAAGTTTCATTTTCTTTGGTGAAAGGCAAATCCAATCCCAAGCCCCTGTCAATTTATAAGCGCCAGAAGTTTCAATATGGATTTTTAGCCCTTTTTTCTTCAATTCAGAAGTAATAAAAGTCATATCCCATGTAAGCGGCTCCCCGCCCGTAATCACAATGGTATCAGAATATTTAGCCGCATTTTCCACAATGCTCCTCACCTCCGTTGGCGGGTGCGTATCGGCATTCCAGCTCTCCTTCACGTCGCACCAATGACAGCCCACGTCGCAGCCGCCTATCCTAATAAAATAGGCCGCTGTTCCCTTATAAAATCCCTCTCCCTGTATGGTGTAAAATTCTTCCATCAACGGAAGCATTTCCCCTGCATTTACCTTCGCTAAAATCGCTTCTTTTTCCATGCGGCAAAGATACGGTTTCCTTTTCTATTTTCTAGAGCACAGAGGCCCGGTTTTTACAGCCGTGGCATTTGCCTGCTTTTGCCACTACGCACCTGCCCGGCAAAAGCCGTTCAGGAGGCTAGTTGGCGCAATCAGGGCTAACAGGTTTTGTCTTTCGTTCAACACCCCGCTTTTAAGTATCATCCCGATAAAAGTTTTGCTTTTTCAATCATTTTATTCCATTAACCCATCGACCTGCTTTCAACTTAACAAACTTTCAACTATTTTAGTAGCAAACAATTTTGGTCATGAGCAATAAAGAAGCATTTTTTAGCCATCTAGAAAAAGGCTACACTACAAAAGGCGATTTTATAAACATGGGGGCAGCAATGCTCAATGGCGAGCCGTTAACAAATGCCTATGTAAAAATACCTTTAAAAACCCTAAACCGGCATGGGCTTATAGCCGGGGCTACCGGAACCGGAAAAACAAAAACATTGCAAATACTAGCCGAAAACCTTTCAGAAAAAGGAATTCCAGTATTGCTCATGGACCTCAAAGGCGATTTAAGCGGATTGGCACAACCGGGCGATAATAATGCCAAGATCCAAGAGCGCCACCAAAAAATAGGCTTTGCTTACGAAGCAAAAAAATCCCCTATCGACATCCTTACGCTCTCCCAACAAAACGGCGTAAGGTTGCGGGCCACCGTATCTGAATTTGGCCCGGTACTGCTTTCCAGAATACTTGACCTTACCGATACCCAGCAAGGGATTGTTGCCGTGCTTTTTAAGTATTGCGACGATAAACAACTCCCGTTATTGGACCTAAAAGATTTTAAAAAAATCCTGCAATATTGCACCAATGAGGGAAAAGACGAATTTCAGGAATCTTACGGCCGTATCTCAACATCATCAACAGGGGCTATATTAAGGAAAATAATAGAACTGGAACAACAGGGAGCCGACCTCTTTTTTGGAGAAAAATCTTTTGAAGTAGATGACCTTACCCGGATAGACGAAAACGGAAAGGGAATCATCAACATCGTGAGGCTAACCGATATCCAAGACAAACCAAAACTGTTTTCGACCTTTATGCTAAGTCTTTTAGCCGAAGTGTACAGTTCCTTTCCAGAGCAAGGGGACAGCGACAGGCCAGAACTGGTTATTTTTATTGACGAAGCACACTTAATTTTCAACGAGGCTTCAGACGCCTTGCTGGACCAAATAGAAAGTATTGTAAAACTTATACGCTCCAAGGGCATTGGCCTCTATTTTGTTACCCAAAACCCAACCGATATCCCCAATGAGGTTTTGGCGCAACTCGGACTTAAAATACAGCATGCGTTAAGGGCATTTACCGCCAAAGACCGAAAGGCCATTAAGCTCACGGCAGAAAATTATCCTATTTCAGAGTTTTACAACACAGCCGAAGTACTAACTTCTTTGGGTATTGGAGAAGCGCTTATATCTGCCCTGGACGAAAAAGGCAGGCCAACGCCATTAGCAGCAACCATGTTACGCGCGCCCATGAGCCGTATGGACATACTTACCGAAAGTGAATTGAAACAGGTGCTCGACAATTCCAAATTGATTCCCAAATACAACGAAACAATAGACCGGGAAAGTGCTTATGAGCTTCTTACGGAAAAAATTGAGAAATCGCAACGGGAAGAAGCCCAGCAAAAAGCCAAAGAAGAACAAAAACGGGTCAAGACATCTTCTTCTAGAAAAAGTACCCGCATGAACCCCATTGTTAAAGTGCTTACCAGTGCCACATTTATTCGTGGCGTCATGGGCATATTAAGCAAAGCCATGCGGTAATATAAATCTGAGTTCGATTATTATAACTTTGTCAACATAATCGAACGTTATAAAAGAAAACCGCCATAAAATTATATGGTCGGTTGCTTTTAATCAAAAAAAACAGAGCTTATTTCTAAGCTCTGCTTTTAATGTCTCAAAAAAAAGTATGCAAATACTTTTTTCTTGGAGTTTGACATATTAATGGGCTTTTTGCTGCACAATCGCATTTTTCAATTTCATATAATCTTCTTTTGATCTTTTGTAATCAAACCAACTAATTAAACCCAAAAAAATTAAACCTGGCAATGTCAAAAGTTGTACTAGCAAAAATAAAAGTTCCATAATATGCGCAAATTAAATTGTGTGTTATACTTATGAAGATTGCTCCTCTATTAATTTAGACACCTATATTCTTAATAGGTCACTCTTTTTTTGTAATTATTTTTTAATTTTATTGAAAACACATTTCAAAACACTAACAATCAGTATTTTATAAAAATAAAATTAGTCTAAAATTTCTACTTTTTTATTTGCAATTTGTTTTATAGGCACCACTATTTTCTTTTGCCCGTTTGTTTTTATTACCATGCAGATATTATCTACCGATAGTATGGTACCCTCAATATCTTCGTTTTCAATTTTAATGCGTTTGCCTATCGGGAAGTTTTTTCTTGAGTAGTAACCCAACAAAAGCCTTAAAACCACCTCCCGGGAGCCCAAGCCCAAAGCTATGGCCAAAGCGGCAAGGATGCCCCCGATAATTAAAAACAGGTTGTTGGTAATTATCTCTGTATCTATTCCTGCCTGGTTGAGTGCTATTATGGTTACAAAAATAAAAACCAGGTAAAAGACAATCATACTAATGGCCTTGGAGCCATTTAGATCGAATGCCTTTAATGTAGATTGAATTGTTTTTTTCAACAGCATGGCACCGTATGCCCCTACAAAGAATATCAGTACAGCACTAAAGATTCTAGGCAGATACTGTACAAGTTTACCTACTTCGTTAGAGACTATGGACAAGCCCAAAATATCGGCCCCCACTATTATGAATATGAGTATTAAAAACCATTTAATAAAACCCAATATGATTTTGGTTGGCTGTATTTTTACAGAAGTATTAAACAGGTTGCTTTTCTCGCTTTCATTGGTAAGCAGTTCGTCTATTTTTGTGAACTTCAATGATTTTTTTGCAATAAAGAGCACCAATTTAAGGATTAACCAACATGCTACTATATAAACTATACCGCCCAGTATTTTTGGCAATGATTCAATGATAGTATTAAATAAATCATGTAAAATATCGAAATCTAGTTTTGCAAGTAATTGTTTATTCATCGTTTCTCAAGTTTAATATATCGTTAATTGTATCGGGATATTTAATCATAAATAAATCCGCCACATCCAAAGTCAATTTTATCATATCTATATCTTCCATTATCTTTTCTTTGATGGAATCGGGTAATTTTTCGTTTTGTATTATTTTCTTGAACGGATTATCCATAATTACAAAGCATTGTATATTTCTATTAAACGACCCTTTGCCCTGTTCAAGCGCATCTTGATAGCGCTGTTCCCTAATTCGAGCACTTCCTGAATTTCCTTTATTGTCAAGTCGTCTTGGTACTTCATCATCAATATCATTTTATCGCTTGGGTCTATCAACTTTAATGCTTTTGATAAATTTTCAGATTTCATTTGGTAAATCTGCTTATCATCAATTTCATCGTATTCATCAGTGTTTGGGGGGATTTCATCTGTCAAGACAAACTTTTCATTTCGTTTCTTTTTATTGCGCTGTATGTAATTCACACAAAAATTATATGTAAAGGAATACAGCCATGTAGAAAATTTAGATTTTCCTTTAAAGGTCTTTAGTTTTAAAAATAAGTGTATAAAAACATCGTGCGTTACATCTTGGGCTTCTTCTTTGTCACGGGTAAAACTCAGGCACTTATTATATACAAGGTCCGAGTACCTGTCGTACAAAACAGCAAAGAGATGTGCGTCGTTGGTCGCAACAATCTTCGCTACAAGTTGTTCATCACTACTTTTATTATCACTCTCAAATTTCGTCAAAATTGTAAGAAATTTACGGTAAAAAACCGGTGTCATCCCTTTAGACACACCAAGGATAAAAAAGTCACACGATTTTTAATAAAAATCTCCTTTTTGTAAAATTCGGGCTTTTTCAATCTTTGTTTTTAAAATTTTTTCACTGTATTTCCTCTAAATTTACAGATTTTTCAAACATCATATTGAATTATTATTCATAATAAAAAATTTATATTCAACTAAATAACAATTACTTACAACTTATATTGCTTCAACTGAAAGATTTTTTACGGAAAGTAATAGCATCTATGCTCTTTTTTGTTTGACAGGCCTTTTTTTAAAAAATTCAAACAGAAGAATACTTGTATACAACAATGAAAAACAATAAAAAATGTCTTCTATAGGAATAGCCCCCAAACGAATCCCCAGATTTTCTTCATTATTGTAATAAACAATGGGCATTTCTGTAAACAGCCCGGTCAACCAGGAATTGACTATGAAAAAAGGAATTAAAATAACAAGAAAGGAAAGTACGTAACGATTGAAACTATGAAATTTATATATTATTTGAAGTAATATTAACAGGGCGAAAAGACCAAAGCTGCAAAAAGTATATATTTTTTCACTATTAAAAACGGTTATTGTCAATGCCATAACAAACAGGGAATATGCAACATACCGTGCAGATACTTTGCCCAAGCGTGGAGATGGGAAAAAAAACAACAGGGCATAATGTATAAAATTGCTTGCATAGGGAATGAGCAGAAAGAAAAGCCATTCCTCCACGGGAAGGTAAAAAATAGTCAGTCCGGTTAAATAGGTGTCGTTAAAGCCCCATACTTTTGCAATGGTAAAATAAATGTCCCATGCTATAAAAAACAATCCCGCAATAATTATTGACAAGAAATAAGGCTTCCAATATTTAATAAAATAGAGGCGTTTTTTTTCAAAACTGTATAAAAAAGGCACTACAAAGCTTAAAGTCACCAATAGTAAATATAAAAACCTTTCCACTATATTTTAAAGTATTTTCTTGGAACATACAACATGCCAAAACACTCTCCAGACTCTTTCCCTAAATGCTTATGGTGTATTTTATGTGCTTTTCTCAAACCCCTTAAGTATTTATTTTTTGTGTTTTTAAACCATTTAAACCGCTGATGTATAAGCACATCGTGGACCAAGAAATAAGCAATTCCGTACATAAGGATTCCAAGGCCGATAAAAAAAAGTACGTTTAATCCATTATAGGCTCCAAAATAAAAAAGTAAGATGCTGGGAGTGGCAAAAATTACAAAAAAGAAATCGTTCTTCTCAAAAACGTGCGGGTATCCTGGCCGGTGATGGTCTTCGTGAAAATACCACATGAACCCATGCATGACATACTTGTGCGTACACCATGTAACTGCTTCCATAAAACAGAAAACCAAAACGGTAACCAATGGATATACTAAAAGGCTCATATTTCTATATTTAAACGCTTGTGCATATATATTTTAGAAAACAACAACGCCTTTTCGAAGTTGTTTACCCGTATTCGCTTTTTAAAAAGCTGCTCGGAGTCGGTTTTTTTTATTTTATTAAATAGGTTTGAGTAATAAAGATACGCAAGATACACGGCAAAACGGGAAGAAAGTGGCAACTTTTTAATCCCTTTTATTGCTTCCTGAAAGTCTTTTTTAATATCTTCTTCAATTTGCATTTTATCTTCGAGCGTAAACTGCGTAAAGTCAACATTTGGAAAGTAAGTCCTGTTTAGTTGATGAAAATCTGAACTGATGTCCCTTAAAAAATTGACTTTTTGCAGTGCGGCGCCGAAACTTTGCGCATACGGCTTTAATTTATTGTAATCTGCTTCATTACCTTTTAAAAAAACATTTAAGCACATTAAACCAACCACTTCTGCCGACCCATAAATATATTTTTTATACGCCTGGGAGTTTAGGTTTTTCATCTCCCCCAGGTCCATGTACATAGATTCTACAAAGGTATCTACCAAATCCTGCGGTATCTTGCAAGTTTTCTGGGTATTGCAAAATGCATTTAAAACAGGGTTCATCGATATTCCTTCGTTTAAGGCCAAATGGTAATCGGCAACAAACCGGTCCAACAGCTTCCTTCTGTCGTGTTCGTGAAAAGTATCTACTATTTCATCGGCAAAGCGCACAAAACCATAAATATTATATATGTTTTCGCGAATATCGGGTGTAAGGAACATTATTGACCGCGAGAACGACGTGCTGTACTTTTTGGTTACCATTCTACTTGTTTCCAAGCATACCTTTTGGTATAGTTTGTAGTTGGTTGTCATATTTTGTGTTTTACTATATAATCGCTCACTATTTTTCCTGAAATCAATGCCGGCGGCACTCCAGGTCCGGGAACCGTTAACTGCCCGGTATAAAAAAGGTTCTTTACTTTTTTGTTTCTAATGCCCGGCCTAAGCACCGATGTTTGCCTCAAGGTATTGGCCAGTCCATAGGCATTTCCCTTGTACGAATTGTACCTCGACTTAAAATCGTTTACCCCAAACGCCTTTTTATACACGATTCTATTGGCAATACGCTCGCCCGTACACTTTTCAAACCGCTCCATGATGATGTTAAAGTACCTATCGTGCATTTCCTTTGTATCATTTATGTCTACGGCTATTGGAATTAAAAAAAAGGCGGTCGACAGTCCATCTGGTGCCAATGTTTCATCGGTAATTGATGGAAAATTTGCATAAAACAATGGATTGTCGGGCAGGGTTTTCTTATCATAAATAGCTTCGGCATGCTTTTTAAAGTCGGTATCAAAAAAAAGGTTATGATGTCCAACGCTCTCAACACCCCCTTTAAAACCTACATAATACAAAAATGCAGAGGGGGCAAATGTTTTCTTTTCCCAATAAGCCGCGTTGTAATTACGAAATTTTTCAGCAAGCAGTTTTTCTGTATGGAAATAATCTGCCCCCGAAACAACAATCCCTGGCGCATATTCCTCCTTTTGGGTAATCACTTTGGTAACCTTTCTATTTTCAACATATATACTTTTTACTTCTTCATTGGTTTTAAAAACCACTCCCAACGAAGTCGCCAGCGTTTCCATCCCTTTAACCACACCATTCATCCCGTGTTTTGGGTACCAGGTACCGCCTCCAAAGTCGGCATAGTTCATAAAATTATAAAAGGCGGGGGTATTTTTGGGTTTTGCCCCTAAAAACAATACCGGAAATTCCAAAATGCTTTGTAAATGCCGGTTTTTTGTTATTTTTTTTACTTCTGAAGTTATACTGGACACAAACAAATTTAGCCTCATCATTGTTTTTGGGGTAATTAACTCCGTTATAGAAATCCCGGGCCGGTATATCAGATCTTCCATTGCAATTTTATAATTTTCCTTTGCCCGATTTATAAATTTACTGAGCTTTTCCCCGCTTCCCGGGTCTATTTCATCAAAGGTCTTGCATATTTTTTTAAGATCGTTGGCTATTTCAATACAATTTCCTCCTTCAAAAAACACATTGTAAGCCGGTGAGAGTTTTATGAGTTCGTAATAATCGGATACCTTTTTGCCGAAATCATTGAAAAACCGTTCAAATATATCGGGCATCCAATACCAAGAAGGTCCCATATCAAATTTAAAGCCTTCCGCCTCCAGAATAGAAGCCCTTCCACCAATTTGCTCGTTTTTTTCCAGTACGGTTACCTGTTTGCCAGCCTTTTGCAGGTAACATGCCACCGATAGGGACGAAAATCCGGAGCCTATAACAATTACTTCTTTCATGGGCTTGTAACATTTATAAATACCGATATATATTGAAAGTTTACAATCATTCTATTTATTTTGTTTAATAAATTGAAGTATAAAGTTAAACATAATATTCAATTTTTCATATTATCATTTCATTAAAATTCAGTTATTTATAAAAAACCTTCTTCTTCCCGCATTATTATTTAAAATGTTTTCTTGTAGTGTATGTGAGAATTAACTATCTTTCATCTGATATTAATCCTACAAAAACCCCAATGCTGTAGTTGTCCCCTTCCCCCAAATATGACTTAACTCTCCATTTTATATGAACATTAAATGCTTTATCGGTACTATCGTTTTCTTTTGCTGTATTTCCTTGGTCAATGCACAGGGGATTTCGGTAGAAAACAGCCTCCCTGTCGAAGATTTAATCGAGCAGCACTTTATTCAAGGCTGTGTGGAGATTAGCAATGTAAGCACTCCCGTAAACGGATCGGTAAACAATATAAGCAGTTATGGTTATTTTGAAAAACAGAATGCTGCTTTTCCGTTTGATAACGGTATTGTAATTACTTCTGGCAACATTAACGATATTGGGGACAATTTTAACAACGAACTTTTAAGTGCCGGAGAAAACACATGGGGTAGTGATGCCGATTTAGAACTGGCAACGGGGGTTTCCAATACGCTCAATGCCACAACCATAGAGTTTGAATTTATTGCAGGGACAAACACGCTTAGTTTTAATTATCTTTTGGCTTCTGAAGAATATTCCAATGATTTTCCATGTAGGTTTTCCGATAGTTTTGCCTTTCTGATAAAACCTGCCGATAATTCTGAACCCTATACCAACATTGCCGTAATCCCGGGGACCGACATCCCTATTTCCACGACCACCATACACCAGGAAATTGTTGGCTTTTGCGATGCTGAAAACGAAGAATACTTTGCCGGTTACAACATGGGAGATACAAACTTTAACGGTCGCACCGTTCCATTAACCGCAACCGCATCTATCGAGCCCAACCGCCGTTACCGGATTAAACTTATTGTAGCCGACCAAAGGGATGCCCTGTCCGACTCGGCCATATTCCTTCAAGGCAATAGCTTCAATACCGAGGTGTCCTTGGGCCCCGATATTAGCACCTGTGCTTCTTCCATAACCTTAAATGCCAATGTAAATAATCCCGACGCATCATATACATGGTTTTTAAATGGCAATCAACTTCAGCAAACTACTTCTTCCATTGTGGCCACAGAGCCAGGAGGTAACTATCGAGTTGTTGCAACCATCCCCCTGGGAAACGATGTATGCACAACCGAAGATAGCATTGAAGTTTCCTTGAGTGCCGAGCAAAATTCTACTCCCCTAACCTCATATGAGCTATGTGATAACGATAACGACACTACCGAAAGCTTTGACCTTTCAATAAAAAACGAAGAAATCCTGCAATCGGTGGGGAATTCGGGAGATTATACCATTACTTATTATGTATCTGAAGATGATGCACAGAACAATACCAATGCACAAACAACCATTACCAATACTTCCAATCCGCAAACGGTATATGTAAGGATTGAAGAAAATACAAATGGATGTTTGGCCTATAATCAATTCGATTTAATTGTAAACCCCTTACCCGATATAAAAACCAATGTAACTTTATCGCAATGCGATACCGGTTTAATAGGGTACGAAGAATTTAACCTTGGCGACGCGACCGAAGATATATTGAACGGGGAAACAGGAATGCTTATCACCTATCATGCAACCGAGCAGGAAGCCAATTCGGGTATCAATCCGCTCGATTATGTATACAGTAGTTATAACGGGACCGAAACGGTATATGCAAGGGTACGCAACCCACAAACGGGCTGTTACTCGGTAGCCCCGCTCACCCTCCGCATTGTAAGCGGGCCCATTTTGGGGGCTTCAACCATAAGCGTAGATGCCTGCGACCCCGACCATGACGGAAGGGCCACCTTTAACCTTGTGGAAGAAGCCTCCCCTTTGCTAGAAAACCTTACCGATGTTTCCGTGAGTTATCACCTTAGTAGTAATGATGCCCTCAATGGCACCAATCCCATTACCAACACGACAAATTTTGAGAACACAAACCCTTTTGAGCAGGTTATTTACATAAGGTTTACCAACAATACCTCAAGTTGTGTTACACTTGGTTATTTAAGATTGTTTACCAACCGTTTGTTGAGCGATACCGATCTTTCTCCTTATTATTTGTGCGATGACGGCACCAATGATGGCATTGTTCCCTTCGATTTATTGGAATTGGAGACCAGAATAGCAGCTTCCATCCCCGATGTAACGGTTACGTACTATTTATCTGAAAATAACCGCCTGAACAATGTAAACCCGTTGGACAAAACAGCCCCCTTTAACAACACAAGCAACCCGCAAATATTGTACATCCGTATAGACGACCCAAATTGTAGCGAACTCGAAACCATCGAGATAGGCGTAAACCCAAATATTGACGTTCCAAACGTTGCAAGGCAAACTGTTTGCGATACAAACCAAGACGGAAGTACTGTTATCAACCTTAATCAGTACGACGAGCTATATACGGGAGGCGACCCCGACCTTTACGTGGAGTATTTCCTTACGGAAGAAGATGCAGAGGGTTTTACCAACTTTGTTCCCGAAAAGGCAACCTTTACCAATACATCAAATCCGCAAACTTTATATGCCCGGCTTACCTATGGCCCTACCGGATGCTCCAACATAGGAAGCTTTGAAATAGAAGTGTTGCCGGCACCCACCTACAATATCCCTGCCGATTATTTGGTTTGCGATAATAATACCGATGGCGTATCTACGGTTGACTTAACCTCTAAAATTCCCGAAATAACAATAGGCACCAATAACAAGCAAGTAACTTTTTATACAAGATTGCCCGATGCAAACGAAGCAATCAACCCGATTGCCTCACCAAATAGTTACACAACGGCTACTGCAACTATTTTTGCACGCGTAGAAAGCACACAAACAGGATGCGCCTCCATTGTACCTTTCAAGGTTATAATTAGTGTGTTGCCTTCCTTGGAAAATATTAGTACATATCAATATTGCGAGGCCAACAACGATGCCAATGGGGAATTTATCTTCAATACAAAGGATGCAGACATACTAAACGGTCAAACAGGCTATCAGGTACTTTATTACGAAACCATGGCAGATGCCAACAGCCGTACCAATACCATAAACAAAACCGTGGCATACAACAATACTTCAAATCCGCAAACAATTTATGCACGTGTAGAGAGTGTAAACAATCAAGATTGTTTTGATGTGGCATCTTTTGCTATCTCGGTTAACGAAAGTCCCGGGTACAATGCCCCGACCGACTTGTTTACCTGTGACGATATCTCCAACAATGGCCAAGAATTGTTTAACCTAGCCCCAGTAGCCCAACAAATACAGGCCGGACACCCGGAAATAAGCTCCTTGAGCTTTCACTACTCCATAAATGATGCGCAAACCGATACAGATCCCCTGCCCAACGATTATACCAACATAGACAACCCGCAAACCATCTTCACCCGTGTTGAAAGTACCAACGGATGCTATGAAATTGTAGAATTTGAACTGAATGTTATCATTGTTGGCCTGGTAAATCAACCCGACCCTGTAATTGGTTGTGACAATGATTATAATGGCAGCACTGTTTTCGACCTTACCAGTGACAACATTAATGTATTGGGCATCCGTCAAGAAGATGTGGTGTTAGGTTATTTTGAAAACGAGAACGATGCAGAAAACAACACAGATCCCATTGCCGTGCCCGAAGCATATGTTAACACGACCAACCCGCAAACAGTGTATGTTAGGGCAACGAATACCATTTCTAATTGTTACCTGGTTGTGCCGTTGGAACTTCAGGTAGCACTGCCCCCCACCTTAAGTACATTTGGCACCATGATGTACTGCTCTACCGACAATGGCACCATAGATCTTACGGCCATGAACAATAGCCTCTACCAAGTACCTTCGGAAGTGGATATTGCCTATTTTTCTACCGAAACCGATGCCCAGAACAATACCAACGTGCTTAATAACGGGTTTACCTATCCCGGCAGCTATTTTACCTTGTTTGCAAGGGTAACTTACAAAGAAACCGGCTGTTTTGTAACCACGCCGGTCAACATTGAGATAAACAGAAGTCCCGAAGCCACAACACCGCCCGACTTACGGGTTTGTACAGACGATTTCTCTTATATTTTTAACCTCGCACCGCAAACTCCCATAATTATGGGAAATGAAACCCCTGCAAACCATAAAATAACCTATTATCACGACCAGCAAGATGCCGACATGGCCGCAAATGCACTTTCTACTGAAGAAGTTTTAAGTTTTGAAGCCATTAACGGCGATGAAATCTTTGCCAGATTGGAAGATCTTCAAACTGGATGTTACGATATTGCTTCATTTAACATCTATCTAGACCCATTTCCTCTTATTCCCATAGAAGATACCCTTACCCAATGCATCAATACCCCAAACATTATGGTAAATGCTTCAACAGGAAATACAAACGAAACATATCTTTGGTCCACGGGAGCCACTACGCCATCTATTACCATCCCATCCATTGGAAATTACTGGGTTACGGTAACTTCAGAATACAATTGCAGTACCACAAAGGACTTTACCGTAATAGAATCTCAACAAGCCAGCATTCTAGCGGTAGAAACCGTGAGTTTTACCGAAAACAATAGTATTACGGTAACGGTTAGCGGGGTTGGGGATTATCTTTTTGTATTGAATAACGGAACGCCCCAAGAGGAAAACACCTTTACGAATGTTCCAATAGGCTACCATACAATTATGGTTATAGATCGAAATGGTTGCGAAACGGCCGTTGAACAAAACGTACTGGTTTTGGGCTTTCCAAAGTTCTTTACTCCAAATGGAGATGGCGTTTACGATACCTGGCACATTGCAGGGGCACAAACCATACCCAATTCTACGGTAAGGATCTTTGACCGTTATGGAAAATTATTAACGGTACTCGATGCCGATGGCCCCGGCTGGGACGGCACCTATAACGGAAAGCATATGCCACAGGACGACTATTGGTTTAATGCCGATGTAATAGGTATGGACAAACCATTTGTGGCTAAAGGGCATTTTAGCTTGGTTAGGGAATAGTTTTTGGCTTTTACCCTATTGCAATGGTACCTTTTTCTTCTGCATAGCCTTTTTTTGACTTGCAGGTGTATTTTTTAGCCTAAAAAAGCTATAAAGTTGATAACACCTTATTGTGTAATGGGCATTTTAGCTATGAACGTTCGGGGTTAAGGCATTCTTCATAAAAGGAAAAAGACCTTTAAACCATGATTAATCGGGCTTGTTTACACGATAGGTTTTATTCCTATTGGTAATTACATTTTTAACCCTCACTTTTATAATTGCTTCCGTAGAAATATTGTCTGGATTACATACATATGCTGTATTTTTTAGCACCACCTTATATATATAACCTTCCATGGAAAAAGAAGCTTCTTTAATGGTTAGCGTGTTTGTGTTGGTATTTGCATAAGTATCGTCATTGGTTAAATTGGCATAAGTTATGCCGCCATCGGTGCTTAACTGCCATTGATAACCGGTGGTATGGGCTGCATTTATGCTCAGGGTGCCTGGATATCCATCAAAAAGGGTTGTGTTTTGTGGTTGTACCAAAATATTGGGTTGCCCTCCGGGAGTTCTATAATCAAAAGTGCCATTAGTGTCGAGATCTGCGGGAACGGAATATCCCCCTTGTGCCAAAACTACGCCCGAAGCATTAACCGAAAGCGGTGCACTTCCTAACAGCCCATCAGAATCATCATCGTTAAACCCGGCTTCTACAACATCGTTACATCCATCGGCATCACTGTCCAACGAAATATAATCGGGCAGGTTATCGGTATTAGAATCTGCAATATTATAATTTATATTCCCGCTATTTGCCTGGGAAGCCATTTGCACGCTATCGGGGATGCCGTCTGTACCAACAGTGCCCGCAACCCTTCCGCTGGTATTAATGGGTATACCGTGACCGGCCTCAACGGCATCGAATATGCCATCGTTATCGCTATCCAAATCGTGGCTGTTTGCAATCCCGTCCCCGTCGGTATCGACAGAAATACAGCCCGGGACAAAGCTGTTTTCGTTTACGGCAAAGAAAATCGGGTCGGCGCCACTGGATATTTCCAACCTGAACACAACGGCCTGGCTTATTTCGGCCTCGGTTAAATTAAATTCGGATAATTCTACCGCGGCAAGGCGTATTCCCTTCTGTGCATTTTTTTGGCTTTCTGTATCGTTTGGATTGTATTGGTCTACTATTGAATTACCGACCACGGGAATATTGTTCCAGTTTACCTCTACCCCATTCCCAAGGTAATTTCCATTGGCATCGAGCAGGTGGAGCCTATTGTAATTGGTACCGCTTAATAACATTGCGCCCTGGGTTAAAAGAATATCCATATTCCCATCGTCATAAGCATCGGCGACACTCCCACCGAGCCTAAAAGACCATGCATTCCCGATATTTGCAATGGTATAGGCCATATCGAGCCCTCTTTCGCCTTCGTATAAATAGGGGTTAAAAGGTATCCCGCCCGACGTTAACAAAGGTCCCTTTGCGTTGTTCAAGTCGCCATCTATGGCCCTCCCTTCCAACCGGATCCCGTTTGTAATCCGGGTAACTGGTTTAAGGGCCACCCAAGTAGTCTCTTCAACGGGGAGGTCTCCCGTACCATCGTTATCGGTATCGATCATGTCGAATTTTCCATTCGTATCAGTGTCCTTCATTCTTGGATTTGCAATACCGGCTCCGGTAGCATAGGTTTTTCCCATGGCCTTAAATGCCAAAAGCGTGGCATGGTCATCAAAAGAAACGGGGTTGATACTTGAAGTTGAAGACTGCCAATATCCTTTATAATCAGAATAAATAGCATCGACTACATTGCTTGAGGTCGTGGGTGCCGGCGGGGGACCGAAATTTCCCTTCACTTCGCATTCGTCTTCCCATAAGTCGGGGATTCCATCGTTGTCATCGTCTTTATCAATATCGTCCGTCAGGCCATCTCCGTCGGTATCAACAGGGGCTAGGACATAATTTTTATTTACCGTATTTGTATAAAGTTTGCTAAAACCGTAAATACTGCCTACCAAACCAAATACAACAAGGCAGGCAATTACTATTTTCTTTATGGGGGAATGGGGGCTGTAAAATAGCATTGATAAAATTTGTTTAAATCCCCACGAATGTATTTAATTATGCAGAAGATTAAAACATAATGTTGCCAATAACGCCATATTAGTGGTATGGAAAATATTGACAAGCATGCCCCCGGACAACATGTTGGATAATTCCGACAAAACGTAGGGCCGTACAATTTTTTTTAAAACCTGTCCATAAAAAAAGCCCGGATCTTCACCCGGGCTTCACGCACTAATATACTAAGATGTTAGGTTTATCGTAACCGATCAACAGATTTTACGAGATCTTCGTCCTTTTTAATGGCTCTGTTTGCCAACACTAAAAAAACGATAGAAACTACAGGTAGAAGCATCCCAATACCCTTCTCAGAAATATTAATTTCTCCGGATAAGATTAGCGACCGATAAACGAAAAATCCTAGTAAAAAAAGATTTAATATCATGTTCAATCTGTTCAACACAAATTGATTTTTTCTATTCTTAAACAAGAAAATAGTGATAAAAGCCAATATGGCCGAAGCTATAAACAGTGCCGAGTACAAAACATCGCTTTCGGCGTATACTGCTGCTCCGTTAGCATCTGTCCACAAATACACCCAAAACGGCAATGCACCGTTTACTATAACTACTAAAAGTAAATATATGGTTTGTATGCGCTGTAACACTTTTCTCTTTTTGTTTGGCAAAAATAATGTTCTTTTCTAAAAAATATGCTTGTTTATTAAAATAAATTTGTATTATTGCGTAGTCAATTCGAAACGAGTACTTTACTACGTTTGTTTTTGCACTTCAATAAAGATTTTCACGAAAAACTATCATTTTTCACCTCAAACCAATAATAATTATTTATTTAATCAATGTTTGAAATTTCAGATTTAAAAGCAAAAAAACTTGCTGAGTTGCATGAGATTGCCAAAGTAGCTGGTATCCCCAAATACAAATCTCTAAAAAAGAACGATTTAATATACCAAATATTAGATGTACAAGCAGCAAGCCCAAATGCGGTAGCTAATGAAAAGAATACCGCAAGCAATACCCAGCAGGGTCCAAAAAAACCTGCACAAAGGAAACGTACCAGAACTACCAAAAAAGTAGCAACCAACCCAACCGATTCTAGGGACAATACTTCCAAAACAAACACTTCTTCCCCAGATCAAACTACAAAAAACAAAACAGAAACTGCACCAAAAACCGAGCAGGCCCCAAAAGAAAGCTCAAAAAAGGAAGAACCTAAAAAAGAGGAACCTAAAAAGCAGTTTACACAAAAACACAACGATACCAAAAACAATAACGACACCAAAAATAACAAACCGCGCAAAGAGAACAGCAACACAAATTCCCAGCGCAACCAACAGCACCAGCAACAGCACAAAAAAAGCAATACGCCAAAAGACAAGGACAACTTTGACAAAGAGAAGAAAAACCGTTACAGAGAGCCCGATTTTGAATTTGACGGTATTGTGGAAAGTGAAGGCGTGCTGGATATTATGCAGGACGGTTATGGCTTTTTGAGAAGCAGTGATTACAATTACCTATCTTCCCCCGACGATATTTATGTATCGCAATCGCAAATTAGATTGTTTGGTTTAAAAACCGGGGATACCGTGAAGGGGACCGTTAGGCCTCCGAAAGAAGGAGAAAAATACTTCCCTTTAATTAAGGTGAACCAAATTAACGGACTGGATCCCCAAGTTGTAAGGGACCGTGTTTCTTTTGAACATCTTACGCCACTTTTTCCCAATGAAAAATTTAGGCTTGCCGAAAAACACAGTACTCTTTCAACAAGGATCGTAGATTTGTTTTCGCCTATCGGAAAAGGGCAACGTGGAATGATAGTTTCTCAGCCTAAAACAGGTAAAACCATGCTATTGAAAGATATAGCCAATGCTATTGCGGCCAATCATCCAGAAGTATATCAACTTATCTTATTAATTGATGAACGTCCAGAAGAGGTAACCGATATGCAACGCCACGTAAAAGGCGAAGTAATTGCCTCGACTTTTGACGAACCTGCGGACAGGCACGTAAAAGTTGCCAATATTGTGCTTGAAAAAGCCAAGCGTTTGGTAGAATGCGGCCATGACGTAGTGGTCCTTTTGGATTCCATTACCCGACTGGCAAGAGCATACAATACCGTACAGCCCGCTAGTGGCAAGGTACTTAGCGGTGGTGTAGATGCCAATGCCCTACACAAGCCCAAACGTTTCTTTGGAGCTGCCAGGAATATTGAAGGAGGCGGGTCTTTAACCATTATTGCCACTGCGCTGACCGATACCGGTTCTAAAATGGATGAAGTTATTTTTGAAGAATTTAAAGGTACCGGTAACATGGAACTTCAATTGGATAGACGTATTGCCAACAAACGTATTTTCCCTGCCATTGACCTTATTTCTTCTTCTACACGTCGTGACGATCTATTGTTGGATGAAAATTCAATTCAGCGTATGTGGATTATGCGCAAATACCTATCGGACATGAATCCTGTTGAAGCAATGGAATTTATGGAACAACGCATAAAAATGACCAAGGACAATGAAGAATTTTTGATGACCATGAATCAATAAAAAGATATAAAAGCATCATACATTCCAAAGAGGCTGCCCGAAAAGGCAGCCTCTTTTTTTTCGATATCGTTATAGGTTATAAGCTTGTTAATTAGCTGGTTATATTAAAAAAGTTTTTCTATTTTATAACAAATTCGGGAATTTATGACACTATTGACTTCAAAAAAAATAATCTCCCCCATTCTCTTTTTCGTGGTTTCGCTCGTTTTAAAATCTGGCGCGCACAGCTTTTTAAACTTCAATAAAGAAACCGAATACATAGTAGGCAAAATTAGTTCCATACTGTTAATCATAAGTATTGCATGGATACTTATTGCCATTTTAAAAGCATTAAAAAAAAGATATCTAAAGCGTTATAGCCTTGACATCGAAAACAATCTGGACGCCAGGAAACTATACACCCAATTCAATATTCTGGAACGCATTATTATTTTTATTATCGTACTTATTTCCATTGCCGCTATTTTAATGCTGTTTGATGGTGTGCGAAAGCTCGGGATAAGCTTGTTTGCTTCAGCAGGAGTAGCAGGGATAATTCTTGGCTTTGCGGCCCAAAAGGTTATAGGCACCATTCTTGCCGGTTTGCAAATAGCCATTGCACAGCCCATTCGCCTTGACGATGTATTGGTTGTTGAAGGCGAATGGGGATGGGTGGAAGAAATCACGCTTACATTTGTGGTTGTAAGGATTTGGGATAAACGCAGGTTGATTTTACCCACTACTTATTTTATTGAAACCCCTTTTCAGAATTGGACACGCACCAATGCCGACATCTTGGGTACCGTTTTTATTTATACGGACTACAATGTTCCTTTTGATGCTTTACGAAAAGAGTTTACCCGGCTTTTGGAAGGACACAATCTATGGGACGGCAAGGCCAATGTTCTACAAGTAACCGATTGTAAAGAAAATTATGTGGAAATAAGGGCATTGATGAGTGCCAAAAACTCTCCACAGGCATGGGATCTACGCGTTTATATCAGGGAAAAGTTAATCACGTTTATTCAACAAAATTATCCCGACAGCTTTGCAAAAACAAGGGTCATTGTTAATGATTTGCCCAAAACCGACATTGATACTTCTAAAATTTAGGCACTAATTAACATTATTATGCAGGAAGTTTTATAACTTTAATACATCCATGCGGGCTATATTGAGCACCGACAAGGACAAATTCCAACCATAGCATATGAATAAAGATCGCTTGAGCCCTGCATTGACCCGCCAATTGTTTATGCTTACCACTATTATAGTTTTAGGCTACCTAATTGCAAAAGAAATGGTTCCCTATCTATCTGGTATTCTAGGCGCCATTACAATTTATGTGATTTTTAAAAAGTTCATGATAAAACTTGTGAACAAAGGCTTTAAGCAATGGATTTCAGCAGCCATTGTAATTGTTCTTTCCATGTTCATCATTGTAATTCCTATTTCCTTAATTATACTTTTACTTTCCTCTAAAATTCAAAAAGCCGCTTCAAATTCAGAAGAACTCACAACAATAGTAAAGTCGAAATTGGATCAAATTGAAGGTTATATCGGCATTGATTTCCTTTCTCAAATAAACACAAAAGATATTACATCGTGGGTTTCGGACCAAATACAGGGATTGGTCGGTTCTACGTTTGATACTGTTATTGCCGTTACCATTATGTATTTTATATTGTATTTTATGCTGATAAATGCAAAAAAATTGCAATCTATTTTTTTGGAATATATCCCGCTGAGCGATAAAAACATAGCGGTTATTTCTAAAGAAAGTTCCGATATTGTAAAATCTAATGCAATAGGCATTCCTTTGGTAGCATTTATGCAAGGTATCGTAGCTTTAATCGGATATTATATCTTTGGCGTAAAGGACCCTTTGTTTTGGTTTGTTGTAACTGTGGTAGGGTCTATGATACCATTTATAGGAACGGCATTGGGGATTGTTCCCGTAACTATTTTATTGTTATCTCAAGGAGAAAATTGGCAAGCTATAGGTTTATTAATTTATGGTATTGCAGTTGTGGGCTCTACCGACAACGTATTTAGGGTTATTGTACAAAACCGATTGGCAAACCTGCACCCGCTCATTACCCTTATTGGAGTTATAATTGGTGTTCCCTTGTTTGGCTTTATAGGCCTTATTTTTGGCCCGTTGCTTTTAAGCCTCTTTTTGCTCTTGGTAAAAATTTATAAAAACGAATACGGAAGCTCATAATCAACAATGCCCCAATTTATCATCGAGGCATTGCTATCTTGAATTTTAATTTCCGTTTTTTGCCCTGTGGCGTTCTCTTGCCAACAGTGTGTTTTTTAAAAGCATTGCAATAGTCATGGGTCCTACGCCACCGGGTACCGGTGTAATATAACTTGCCTTTTTGCTTACGTTTTCGAAATCCACATCTCCGGTAATCTTATACCCACGTGGTGCGTCTTCATCGGGAACACGCGTAATCCCCACATCAATTACAACCACATCGTCTTTTACCATTTCGGCTTTTAGATAATTGGGCTGCCCCAATGCGGTAATAATAATGTCGGCTTGCGATGTTATTTGCGTAATATTTTTGGTATGGCTATGTGTTAGGGTAACTGTAGAGTTTCCCGGAAATCCTTTTCGCCCCATTAAAATACTCATGGGACGGCCCACAATATGCGAACGCCCAATCACTACCGTATGCTTTCCTTTGGTTTCTACATTATACCGCTCCAACAATTCTAAAATACCAAATGGCGTAGCCGGAATAAAAGTACTCATATCCAATGCCATTTTACCAAAATTTGCCGGATGGAAACCATCAACATCTTTATCGGGATCGATGGCCATTAGTACTTTTTGTTCATTGATTTGTTCCGGGAGTGGAAGCTGAACAATAAAACCGTCGATATCCTGATTTTTATTAAGTTCTTCAATTTTTTTAAGCAATTCCAGTTCACTTGTTGTGCTTGGCATTTTTACCAAAGTGGATTCGAAACCTACACGCTCGCAAGATTTTACCTTGCTCCCCACATACGTAAGGCTGGCGCCATCGTTTCCAACAAGTACAGCGGCCAAATGAGGGACTTTCTCCCCATTTTTCTTCATTTTATCAACCTCAACTGTAATTTCGTCTTTTATTTGATTGGATATTTTCTTTCCGTCTAGAATTTCCATTTTATGGTTTTTTACTGAATGTTGTTTAGTTTTTTAGTTCAAGGGTTCCAAGTTCAAGGTTCAAGATTTAAGGTGCTGGATATGCCCTTTATAATTTAAATTTAGTTCCTTTATAATTTGATTTCCTAAGGTACATCATAAAGGAACTTATCTTCCTACTTATCTCTATCAATCTATTGTAAATTAATTCAAACTTATCGTTATCTATATATCCTCTATCACTAACTCTGTATAACTGAGACCTAGCTTCGCCACAAGAAGCTTTTGCAATGCTTAAAAAATGAATAAACTCCTTATTTCCATTACGCTCAAATCCTTCTGCAATGTTATCCATTATCGAACCAGAAGAACGATTTAACTGATCTTTAAGCGCATAATCTCTATTCAAAGCTGTCTTTGCGTGATTTCAAAGATAGTATTATTAATCTCCCTTGAAAGTCTCCATATCTCTAAATCTTCAAAAGATTTTATCGTAGCCATTAATTAACATTGAACTTTAAACCTGGAATAATAAATCTACTTCATCCCCTGCATCATCTGCATCATTTTACGGCCGCCACCGCCTTGCATCATCTTCATCATTTTACTCATTTGTGTGAATTGCTTCAACAGTTGGTTTACTTCTTGAACAGAAGTCCCGCTTCCCTTGGCAATTCTTTTTTTTCTGCTTCCGTTCAACACGGAAGGGTTTGAGCGTTCTTCAGGGGTCATGGAATGAATAATTGCCTCAACCCCTTTAAAGGCATCGTCGTCTATGTCCATTCCTTTTAATGCTTTTCCTGCACCGGGAATCATTCCGAGGAGGTCTTTCATACTCCCCATTTTCTTTATTTGCTGTATCTGACTCAAAAAGTCATCAAAACCAAATTGGTTCTTGGCAATTTTCTTATGGAGTTTGCGGGCTTCTTCTTCATCATATTGCTCTTGTGCCCTTTCTACCAACGACACCACGTCTCCCATTCCAAGGATACGGTCAGCCATACGTGCAGGGTAAAAAACATCTACAGCATCCATTTTCTCGCCCGTACCGATAAACTTGATGGGTTTGTTAACTACCGATTTAATGGACAAAGCGGCACCACCACGTGTATCCCCATCTAATTTGGTAAGGATTACCCCGTTATAATCCAACACATCGTTAAAGGCCTTGGCGGTGTTTACGGCATCCTGCCCCGTCATAGAGTCAACCACAAATAAGGTTTCGTTTGGATGAATGGCCTTGTGAATGTTTGAAATCTCGTCCATCATTTGCTCATCGACTGCCAAACGTCCAGCGGTATCAACAATTACCACATTATGTCCATTTGCTTTTGCATGAGCAATCCCGGCTTTGGCAATTGCAACGGGATTGGTGTTTTCTTTATCGGAATATACTTCAACGCCAATTTGGTCGCCCACCACGTGTAATTGGTCTATCGCCGCAGGGCGATACACATCACAAGCTACCAAAAGTGGATTTTTTGTTTTTTTATTTTTGAGGAAATTGGCTAGTTTGCCCGAAAAAGTGGTTTTACCCGATCCTTGCAAACCTGCCATTAAAATCACCGATGGATTTCCGGACAAATCAATATCGGCCGCTTCGCCGCCCATTAATTCGGTCAACTCGTCTTTTACGAGTTTTACCATTAACTGGCCGGGCTTTAGGGTGGTTAATACATTTTGCCCAAGTGCCTTTTCCTTAACCGTATTGGTAAATTCTTTTGCGGTTTTAAAGTTCACGTCGGCATCCAATAATGCGCGGCGTACTTCTTTTAAGGTCTCGGCAACGTTAACCTCGCTAATCTGTCCATGCCCCTTAAGTACATGAAACGCCTTATCTAACTTTTCGCTTAAATTATCAAACATAATATCTTGCTGCTTTACTTGTATTGCGAGATTTACATCTCGGTTCTCAAGAAGTTTTTATCCCTAATTTCTTGAGAGATGCAAATTTAAGAATTTGAACGAGAAGTGCGAAAGTTATTTTGGAGTTATTGGTTTAGGTTTTATTCATTAATAGTTCGGTCTGCTTTTTGATATACTTTTTTACTAATACACTACATTATGAAAATCAAATTACTTATCTCTCTATTTATTTACTTTATCAATCTCTCTTTGTTTTCACAAGATTTTAATATCGATCCATATATAGAAAAACTTAATAAAAAAGTAGATTCAATAAACAGTTCATTTAAAACAGATGAAGGCGAGCCTTTTTATTCATTGCCGCAAACAACAGGGCATTATTTCGAATTAAAAACCGATAATCCGGATATTTTCATTAAACAGCTTCTTAAAACTACTGATTTTAATACTCTCATCAAAACGTATAAAAATCTTCGTACTGATTTTGACTTACTAATTGTAAAATCAAGTTATGAAGCCTTTGATTACAAAAGCAAAAAAGATGTAATAAAAATCGACTTTAATACATACAGCATAGGCAATTCTCAAGATAAAACTATTTCTTTTACCGAAACTGATTTTAAAAATAAAGAATTCAAAAACATCATCTACAAATATACTCCAAAGTCTAATTATGCAAAAAAGGGGTACATTAGAGGTTTTTATTTATTAAAAGATTTTAATTCTCAATCTATTCCACAAAAGTATAACAACTACATTGCTTACACAGACAAGTATGTGAATCCATCATTTAACCTCTTTTACAATTCAGAATTCACCGACAGGCCTTCTTTTCATAAATTTGAAGTTACGATCATTGACTCCTTAATGACCTATTTTGAAAAGGTTACCAACAAACCTACTTATGATCAAGATAATTTTGAAGAATCAATGGATGCTATATACGAATGGGAAGAAAAAAGGCCATTATTAAATGATAGTTTAAAATTATATGATAAGCACTACAACAAATTGTTAAAAGAGGCTATCGAATATGCAAAAGACAGCTCGGTTTACAATCGAGACTTAATAATGCTTGCCGACACATTAATAAATAATAAGATAGCCTTAAATCTTGCTAGAAACAATCAAGTTGCGGGAAGTTGCAGCTTTGATAATTCTCCCAACATTCAATTAATGGAAATGACAATTTTATCAGCTGCAATTCCAAACTGGGATGCTTTCATTCATAGCTCTTTAAGTTTATTAAATGATTATACATATAGAGTAGCAAATAGCAGTATTGCATCCGATGAAAGAAATACTTATATAAATAATCTAGAGAAATTAAATTTTGATATTGTTCAGTTATTGTTAGGGAGCAGTTACAAAATCGGCAACCCCAAAAAGGGCCATTACTTTTCATCTTCAAACAAAATAGGGAAGGCTTTTGCCAATGCATCAAAAATGAATAGGCAAAAATTTGAAGATGAATTATTTTCAATATTAATCAATACAGATATTGATACTTTTAACACATTACATTTTTATAATATTTTAAAAAATTATGAGTATTATTTAAATAAAAAGGACATCCAACTGGATAATAGATTTTTATTAGTTACTAAAGATTTCCCCTATTCAATAAAGTCTAGAATTGAAAATCCTGATAAAGAATTAACAGACCTGCTCATAAGAGAAAAAGAGTTAGTAAAAAATTACAATATCAAAGAATCTTTAATAGCCAATATTTCTTCAAGTAGCTTTAGCGGTGAATGTTGGACTGCAAAAATTCAAAATAAAAAGGATAAAGATAGCCTATATTACGACCTGACTATGAGCTTAGAAGACAGCATAACCCCTTTTCTTAATTTTGAATCTCAAAAAGAACATATCATACAAATTGTTTCTCAACAAAATTATTTATGGGAGCTGAAAGAAAGAGGATATATAAAAGATTTTTATATAAACTTTACCAACGACATGTCTTTTACTGATTACAACAATAATATAACTTCAGAATTTCCCAAAAAAATACTCAAAAACATAAATTTGGATGGTGCTGTTTCTATATATACTGTTATGAAGAACGATCGATATTTAAATTGGATTATTACCCAAGATTTTAAATTAATTTTGCTATCTGCTTACAAAGACATGGAACTTTTGAATTACAATGCTGAAGACCTTATCACCAAAACAGAAGATCAATTTCTATTTGGAAAAAACTATTACAGCTATCGGGTTTTTGATAAGAATGGGAAGATTATTTTATAAACCCTAACGTTATCCTATTGAACTATTTAAACAATACCTAACTATAATAACTGCGGTTGATTTACTTTCCAGCTACCGCTTTTGTAATATGAAAATGCAATAATTGCTGCAATAACATTAGAAACCGGGAAGGCCCACCAAATACCTTCGTAATTTAAATCGGTTTTATTAGAAAGCATAAAAGCCATAGGGAAACGAGCTACCCATAATGCGCATATTGATATCAACATCGAGACCTTTGTTAGTCCGGCACCATTAAATACTCCATTTAATACCTGTTGCACACCCAATAACCCAAAACTTGGTGCCATAATTTTTATAAATGTTGCCCCTTCTTTTATCACCTCGGGATTATCTGGAACAAAAAACCGAGTTAAAGGCTCTGCAAAAAAGAATAGCAACATTCCTAAAACAGTGAGCCCTATTACCGCCATTAATGTACTTAAATCGCCTACCTTTTCTGCTCTATCCATTCTTCCGGCTCCAATATTTTGTCCAACCAAACTTGTGGTTGCAATAGAAAGCCCTAAAGCAGGAACAATAACCAAACTCAAAATTCGGGCGCCCACACCATAAGCAGCAACAATATCACTGCTGTAGCTGGTAACCAACATAACCATGGCAGTCATTGCTGCAGCCCTACTCGATTGATCTAGACTCGATGGCAAACCCAGTGCAAATAAGTTTTTTACCCAGGGAAAATTCGGCTTCATATGAAAGAATTTGATTTTTATCCCTCTTTTTCCTCTAAAGAGAATAAAAAGACCAATGAAGGCCGAAATTGCTTGTGTAAAAATACTCGCAACAGCTGCACCGGCTACTCCATAACCGGGAATAGCACCATAACCAAAAATAAAAAGTGGGTCTAGCACCAAATTGAGTAAAACGGTCCCTAAAACTATGTACATAGGAATCATTACGTTGCCAATACCTCGCATAAGCGATTGGTATACAAAAAACATAAACATGAAGATAAACCCCCAAGACGAAACTTTAAAGTATGCCACAGAGTCGTTTAATATTTCATTACCGGCACCAACCAGTTTCATTAGTGGAGCAGCCGCATAATAACCCACAACCGCTAACAAAATAGAGGTGAAAAAAATAACCATAACGGTTTGAGAAGCAGCATAGTTTACCATTCGTTGGTCGTTGGCACCTTTGTGTTGCGATACAATAACGGTACCTGCAAGTGTTAACCCACCACCTAAAGAAACCACCAAAAACAAAATTGGAAAACTTAAACTTACACTTGCTACCGCATTGGCTCCTAGCCTACCTAACCAAAAAGTATCTACCAATTGATACATGGTTTGCAAAACATTGGCCATAATTATAGGAAAAGCCAATCGTAAAATCGCATTCAATATTTTACCTTCTGTATGAATGTTCCCCTTCTCCATTACTTATAAAAATAGGGATTTTAATTGGTATACGATTTTGAAAAATAACGAATGTTTTATTTCCCTCCATTTGCTTTTAAATCGGCTAGGCATTGTTGGTCCAGTTTTGGTATGTTTTCTTCCGATGACATCCCGATTAAATTTACCCCCGACTCTACTTTGAAATTCATTAAACAACTTTCAACATTGCAATGATGGCCGTTTTCGGTATCCAGATGATCGGTCAGCATATCGGTACCCAAATCGACCAGACCCAACAAATGAGAAAATTCATGCCGCAATACCGTGCTTTCCAACAAATCCCTGTCCGGTTCTGTAATTTGGTCGCTAAGCGTTTGTATGGTTTCTTCAAAAACAACAAAAGAAGTATTTCTATAGGCAACCCCCAAGACAACCGAACTATCGGTATCTTCATTAAAACTTCCGTCCATAAAAGAAATAAAAAGCGCCAACCTTTTTCCGTTGTTATATTGCGACCTTATTTCTCTTTCTATGCTATCTATTTCCTGAATTGTATATGTTTCTTTTCCCGGGGCCTGTATTGCGCGCAAGTTAAGCTCGATACCCCCTGGTTTGTAGCAACGTTGTTTGATAAAGCTTGTTAAATTATTCAATGAAATTTGAGAGGGTTGATAGCCTTCTACATATACAACCTCAATAACCATATCTGTAAATTCTTCATCTGATAAAATTTCATGGGCCGAGTCTCCGGTGCTCAACCTGTTTCCTATCGTGGAATTACCGTTATCTTGTATGTCGTCGTCCTTGGAACAAGCCGATAGAAATAGAATTGTTGAAAGCAGGGCAGCTTTGATTAGTTGTTTAGACATTTAGTGGTTTTTGTTGCAAGATATTAAATATGAATGAAATGACGTTCATCATCAAACCATGAACACGAACCAATAGTTACTGCCCAATGCAAGATTCGTGAGACCACGAAACACAATGTGCCAAACGCTTTTGTGGTTCGGGTCTCACGAAAAAAAAGGGATGCCCTTTTGCAAAAGCACCCCTTCACCACGTTGAATTAATGAAATAACTAATTATCTAATTAACAATAAGTCAACTAAATATTTTTATACCTTAACTCATGGGGTTTACCCAGAGTAAGGGTTTCCATTTTTTGTATTCTTTCAATACCAATGCAATGTTGATAAGCAACAGGCCTGTTGTTTTTAATAATTCTCCCATTTCATCTGATTCCAAAAAATAATGAAACAGAAAAATATGCAAGGTTATGGGCAAAAGAAAAATTGCCCCTATAAAACTGGTGCCCTGAAAAATAAGGAGCAAACCAAATAATAGCTCGCATACTCCCAAAACCTGCCAGAAATAACCGGTTTGCTTGGCTCCGCTTATGTACAATATCTTTTGGAGCGTGCTTTCTTTTTCGGGTGTTGCAAATTTTTCTGCCTTTTGGAAAACCGCTATGGGCGTCGGACTGGGCTGTTCGAATTTATGAACCCCTCCATATACCATGAGCCCGCCCAAAATAAGCCGTAGAATTATAAATAGAATGTTTACTTTCATGTATTTAAAATTTTATAAAAGACTGTATTCAAATTTAGGATACCCACGCTCTCCACTTTCATTATACATAGCCGTAAAGCGGATTTTATAATAATTCCCGTCGGCGTCTTTAAGAACATAAAACGCATCTTCTTTTATGGAAGGCTGGGCATTGGGACCTCCAGCGTTTCTCCAGCTACTTCCAATACTTCTTTGATCGGCCGATAAATTGGCTTCAACTATATTTTCTGACGTAAAATCTTCATAGGTAAAATCAGAAACTGCAACTTGATATGCTGTTATTCCAGCTTTGGTATTAGACACTATAAAATCTTGATAGGTGTATGCGTAGTTATCTCCTTGAAAGGATAACAAGTCTATATAATGTGTAAAGTTTAAATCCCATTTGTTTTTCATAGGCTCTACAGAAGCTTGCTCTCCTGAAGAAAAACTAAAGAAAGTAAAGTTGTAACCTTCTGCTTTGCTTACTACAACTTCTTCATGTGTCGTTGCATTTAAATCGGCATACTGCAACACATAATCATTACCTTGACGAAGCACCCTTATTTTTTTCCATCCGCGCGAACCGCCCGGCACATGGATGCTTCCTCCAATATTGATTCCCAGGTTTACTAAATACACTTTATTATCGGTATCTGTTTCAGAAACTTCGGCAATTACCGTCTCCTGAATATCACCAGATGGGTTATCTACGTATACATTAGATCCCGGTATACCAACTGCCACATTTGGTTGTAATGCTGCTACATCGGCCTCTGTTACGGCATCAATATCGGTTACTTCCAATGGAGCTGCTGCCATATAAACAGATTCATTTAAAACTACCCTAAAGCTTTCACCGCTATAAAAACCTAAGTCCCATGCGTCTCTTTTAACCACCGTTTGGGTCTGTGCACTTAAATCCACATATACTTGATTAGGCTGATCTGGGCCTCCTACTTCGGGAGCCATAACACCTCCTACAGCGGCACTTTCGGTAAAGCTTACAGCCAATGTGGTATTTCCTTGTATGGCGCTATTGGGATTGGTAATTGCTTCCAGTTTAAAGCTTACCGACATTTCGGTGCCTTCAATCGGGTTTGCAAGTTTGTTGAAGGTAAATGTAGATTGGTTGCTTCCGGCAGTTATAGGGACTTCTATAGTGCCTTCTTCTCCTGAAGGGTCGGTGGTAAAATGTGTGCCATATTCAGCATTTACGGTTGTATAGGTAATGGTTACCGTTCCATCTTCGGGAGCTGTTTTGGAAAATACCAGTTTTACTTCCTTTGACGCATCGTCTGCGGTAAAACTCATTGAAGGGTTTTCAAAAGCCGCGACAAATTGCTGTGTAGTTCCTCCGTCGTCATCGCTACTGCAAGAAAACAGTACAAAGGCCAAAAGCAGGCCACATAATAATATTGTTTTTTTCATGATTAATTAGTTAAAGTTTAGATTATACAATAGTTTTATAAAATAAGACCGGCCATAGCCCAGCAGTACACTGCTTGGAGGACCGGAATGCGCGCCGCCTTCTGTGGCCGTGGTATTCACGCGTGTTATGTTTAATAGGTTTCTAGCTCCTACTGTTATTTGTAATTTATTATCTTCTAAAAATGATTTACGTACCGATGCATCCCACCAGCTGTATGCATCTTGTTTACCGCGTACCAATACAGCGTTTCCATCGGTATCTTGTTGCTGTACAAATTGGTATTCGGGTCCGTTATGCTTAAAATAGGTTGAAAAGGTAGTGCCCCAGTCCGGGATGGTATATGCCAAATTTGCGTTTAATTGCAATGCGTTAAGATAATCATCGTTATAATCGCGGCTGTCCAAAACTTTGGAAACGCCCGAATATGAAACCCCGAGGTTCCCGCTCCAGTTTTGGTATGCAAAACCATTGGCAAAAGAGATGTTCCATGTACGGTATTTATCGATGTTGTTGTATTGGTATGCCAAAGGAGAGCTGTTCACAATTATAAGTTCTATGCGGTCTTTTACATTAATATAACCCAGCGACAGTTTACTTTTAAGCATCAAACCATTATTAAAAACAAATGACTTCTTGGCATGTACAAAAATAGATGTTCCTTGTTCGGGTTTTAAGTTTTCGTTGCCCCTTATATCGTGATTCGTGTCTACGAAGTACGAATAGAGCTCGGTAAAATCGGGCATCCGGGGTGCTGTACCCACCACTGCCCGGAGCTCTAGGTTGTTGTCGAAAAGGTATTTTGATGAAAGCTCCAATGCCGTTTGTGTATCGAACTTATTGGAAAAGAACACCCTTGCACCCGGCCTTATCGAAAACCTGTTTCCGGGTATGTATTCTGCGGAAGCAAAAACATCGTAAGCGCCCAAATACCTGTCGATGTTCTCCCCTCCAAAATCGCCCGAAATAGCCGATGCATAACCATTGGTGGCATTAAGCTCGTACCCCAATTGAAAGTCGAAAGCATTGGCGGCCATGAAATTGCTGAACATCCCTTTTGAATAATATATCTTGCGTGATTCGTACTCAAAATCCTGCACGTCAAATTTTTCCCGTGTTGGAATACGGTAATTATAGGTTTCTGCATTTCTTTTTTGTTGCTGAAAAGAAAACGACACATCGTAAGTAACGCCACCGTTAAAGTTTCCATTGACATTTAAATGATGCATTATCCTGTTGGAAGTAAATATCTCATCAGAAGAAATAGGATTGTTCGTACCCGTAGATGGGTTTTCGTTTGACCGTACCACCGAATCGTAACGGGAAACCTTTTCGTTAAAATATTCAAACTTATAGAACAACTTGGCATGCTCTCCGTTGTAACTTAGCAACGCCTTCCCGTTATATTGTATTTTTGGCAGCCACTCGTACCCCCGTTTCCCATCGTTTTGGGCATAATTTTGTCCTTCTTTATCGCCCCAAAGGCCCGCAAAATCGTTACGGGTAAACATGGCATTGGCATACCATTTATTAGACAGGTCATGGCTTATGCTCAACGATTGAATATGCCTGCCCTTATCGAACCATCCATACTCGTTGCCTATGGTTTCTTCCTGGATATAAGGGGTTATCTTCCATTTGTGCCGGGACGACTTTTTCGTGATTATGTTTATAACGCCCGCCACGGCATTGGTTCCATATTGCACCCCCATGGCACCCTCTACGATTTCAATCTGTTCGACATCGTCCAGGTTTATCTGGGTAAGGTCGGTATTGTTCCCAAATCCTTCATCGTTTACCAGCGGAATGTTATCAACCAGAATCTTTACGTATTGCCCGTCGAGACCAAACATACGTACTTGCGACTTTCCCGTGGATGCACTGGGGAGAATGGTTATGTTCAACGTCTGGTTAAGAATATCGGCCAAGTTGTTTCCCGCCTGCCTGTCTATATCGGCCTTGCTTATTACCGAAACTTCGTAAACCGACTTTTTTATGGACTGTGCATTGTACTGGCCCGTTATTACCACTTCTTCCAAATTGTTTATTGCCAGGGAATCTATCATATTAACCTCCTGTGCATACCCAAAGCTTATTGTTAAGAATAGTATCAGGTTTGTTAGTTGCTTCATTATTTAGATTGGTTCTTAATAATTTTTCACAAATATATAGTTATTTTTATTCAATCTAAATAAATTTTATATTTTTGTCTTATTCAAATTGAAAAACTAATTACATCAACAATGAAAAAACTAATGTTAATAGGCCTTGCAACAACTTTACAGGCCTTGACCCTAACTGCACAGGAAAAAAAGAAAGAAGACCTGGAAAGCATTAAAGCTATGTGCGGCTGTTATGAAGTCCGCTTTAATTTTGCCGAAACTTTTAACAACGCCAAAGATTCTACCTACCAGCCCTCCAAAGTTAAACAGGTTGGCGCCCTAGAATGGGTGCAATTGGTAGAAGATAAACCCGAAAAGGTTGTAATGCAACACCTTTTAATTGCCAATGACACCATGATTATCAAGCATTGGAGACAGGATTGGCTTTATGAGAACACCGACCTTTATCAATTTTACAAAGACAAGACCTGGAAGTACACTTCGCTGGACAATAAGGACGTAAAAGGGCAATGGACACAAAAGGTATTTCAAGTAGACGACAGCCCGCGCTACGAAGGTACGGCCACTTGGCTCCATGTAGACGGTAAGGATTATTGGGTAAACACTACCGATGCCCCCCTGCCGAGAAGGGAGCATACCGTTCGCGACGATTATAATGTTATGAAACGCAGGAACATACATGCCATAACCGGTTATGGTTGGCTGCACGAGCAGGACAACGATAAAATTGTGAGAGACGATGATGGAAAAGACTTTGTGCTTGCTCAGGAAAAGGGATATGATACCTATACAAAGGTAGACGATACCAAGTGCAAAGCGGCTCAAGATTGGTGGAAAGAAAACCAAGCTTTCTGGGAGGTCGTAAGAAATAAATGGCAACGGTTATTTAATGAGAACAAAGACATTCACCTTAAAAAAAGCGTGGACAACAAACCGCTTTTTGCCCACTTGTTTGGCATGCCGCCTAACAGTAGCAAAAAAGATATCGAAGCTGTTATAGACAGTTTTATTGCTGAAGAATAAACCGATTATTAATAAAATGTAATTGATATGTGCAAACACCTTCAAATATTAAATAGATCTAAAAACGGGATTCTTATTTATTGCAAGCATAACCGTATGTATCAATTACTGTTCAACAACCTCAACTTTAATTTTACCGAAGCCGAGTTTGAAAGTTTTCATAAATACATATTCAACTTAGAAGTGGCCTATTGGGAAGAAGAATACAAACATTCTGTTTACGATAAGCGCATCCCGATCCCGACCATACAGTCTAATTTGCTTATCCTGTTGAACAAACAAGAGGTTGAAGAACTTATATTGCTTATAAGGTTGAGAACGCCCAGCTATGAGTTTATAGATTTTAAAGATATCGATTACAAGTTATTCCCTAACTAATATTTGTTTTCGAATTATTTGAGTTTGTTAGTTTAACGTTGCGTTGCAACAAAAGAAACCCCTAAAAATTAAGCCATTTTAGGGGTTTTCTATGCTACCATGGCACTTAAAGCCTTTATAATTAACCGCCAAATCCTTCATGGGCATACGGGATACCTACTTCCTTAAACCGATGCCCTGCATAATACATTGAAATGATGCTTTGCTATATTATATGCTATTTTGATGCATTCACGTCGTACTTTGGTCTTTTCACGCGCTACTTTGGTCATTGAAGTAAGTACTTTCTCACATATTCATAATACTTAACTATTTGCAAAAAATACTTCGGTAGACACTTTCTATACTATGAGGTTTTGATAGCTTCATAGTTATTTGTTAATGGTTATTAAGGGTTAGGGATAAGGGAAAAGTGATTAGGGATAAGTTATTAAACCTTGAACCTTTGCAACTTTGAACCTCTGGACTCTCAACTCTCAACAATATAGCAACATAACAGCGTAACAACCTGAAACTACATACGCTCTGGAACGGTAATCCCCAATAGACTTAAAGCATCGGCTATAATTTCACTTACTTTTTTGGACAGTTGTACCCTGGTTATTTTTTCTGAAGTGTTTTCGGCCCCCAAAATGGAAACATTTTGATAAAATGAATTAAACTCCTTGACCAAATCGTATACGTAATTAGCAATTAGCGCCGGACTAAAGTTGGATGCGGCGTTTTGTATAACTTCAGGGAATAATTGAAGCTGTTTTATAAGCTCCCGCTCTTTTTCATGCAAATGGTAATTATTGTCAATAGGCTGGGCATAATCAAAGTCGGCTTTCCTTAAAATAGATTGTATCCGGGCATAGGTATATTGTATAAACGGGCCCGTATTCCCCTGAAAGTCTATGGATTCTTTCGGGTCGAACAAGATACGTTTTTTAGGGTCTACCTTAAGTATGTAATATTTTAATGCCCCCAACCCGATTGTTTTGTACAACTGTTGCCTTTCTTTATTTGAAAAACCATCCAGTTTACCCAATTCTGATGAGATTTCCTCAGCAGTCCGGCTCATTTCTACTATCAAATCGTCGGCATCAACCACGGTTCCTTCGCGGCTTTTCATTTTTCCGCTAGGCAGATCGACCATTCCATAACTTAGGTGGTAAAGGTTATCTGCCCAATCGAACCCAAGTTTTTTTAGAATGAGGAACAATACTTTAAAATGATAATCCTGCTCGTTTCCTACGGTATAAACAAGTCCGCCAACATCGGGATAATCTTTTATACGCTGTATGGCCGTGCCTATGTCTTGCGTCATGTAAACGGCGGTTCCATCTGCACGGAGCACAATTTTTTCGTCAAGGCCTTCATCGGTAAGGTCTATCCAAACAGAGCCGTCTTCCTTTTTAAAGAACACCCCTCTTTGCAAACCATCGGCTACCACATCTTTCCCTAATAAATAGGTGTCGCTCTCGTAATACAACTGGTCGAAATCTACGCCCAGGTTTTTATAGGTTTCATTAAAGCCCTCATAAACCCAGCCGTTCATGGTTTTCCATAAATTTACCACTTCTTGGTTGCCGGCTTCCCACTTGCGTAGCATTTCCTGTGCTTCCAAAAGTAACGGCGCTTCTTTTTCGGCTACTTTTTTATCGATGCCATTGGCTATCATTTCTTCAATTTGGGCCTTGTAGGCCTTGTCGAAAGCTACATAATAATTACCAACCAGTTTATCGCCCTTTAATCCAGTGGACTGTGGTGTCTCTCCGTTCCCAAACTTTTGCCAAGCCAACATGGACTTGCAAATATGAATGCCACGATCGTTGATAATTTGTGTTTTATATACTTTTCTCCCGGAGGCTTGTAAAATTTCGGCTACAGAATACCCCAATAAATTATTTCTAATATGCCCCAAGTGGAGTGGTTTATTTGTATTGGGCGAAGAATACTCAACCATTACGGCCTTGCTTCCCGGAGCGGGGCTTTGGTATCCGTAATGTTTTTCTTTTTTGATGGAATTGAAAAAATCTACAAAAAAAGCATCAGAAATTACAAGATTTAAAAAGCCTTTTACCACGTTAAATTTTGCTATTTCGGCTACATTGGCCACCAAATAGGCTCCTATTTCTTCCCCTATATGCTGCGGGTTTCCTTTAATGGTACGCAACATAGGGAAGATTACCACTGTAATATCGCCTTCAAACTCCTTGCGGGTAGCTTGTAATTCCACAGTTTCAATTTCCTTATTATAAATCGACTTTATAGCTTCTTCAACCTTGGCAACTATAATATCTTGAATATTCACGCGCTTAAATTTTTAGTATTTTATTGATTATAAAACCGTCCGGAAAAAAAGAAGGGCACAGGCATAAGCACATTGCCCTTTCTTTATAGCTTTAAAAATTTGGGTGCAAAGATAACCATTTATGGCCTGTTTTCCAGATATCCATATAATAAAATAAAGCACCTGCATTTTAATAAAACTTTTATATCTTTCCGTTGCACTTAATTTAATCTGTCTTTTGCATTTTAAAAAATTTTACTTGCTTGCCATACCCATTTGCTTCTTTGCCTTATTTGCTGTTTTTGCATTTATGGACCCGCAAGGGGTATATAATTATATAGAAAACTGGTCTTTATGGGTGAGGGACTGGTTTGGAAACTTTTATTTGGTTTTGGGCTTTTTTAGTGTGATTTTTTTACTCTGCATAGCAATTTCTCCCTTGGGGAAGGTCAAACTGGGTACCCCAAAAGATACTCCCGAACATTCCAGATGGTCCTGGATTGCCATGCTTTATAGTGCCGGCATGGGAGCCGGTATTTTGTTGCGGGCCGTACAAGAACCCGTTTTTATGTTTGTAAATCCACCTTTGCAGACGGGAACTCTAAACAATACCCTTGCGCTGGAATATACTTTTTATCAATGGGGGCTTACTGCCTGGGCTTTTTATGGGCTCTTTGCCTTGATTATTGGTTATTATTTGTTTTCTGAACAAAAAAAAGGACTCATAAGCGCCTCTGTTGCAGGAAGTGTGCACAACCAATGGGTATTGAATACTATTGATATTCTGGTTATTATTACTACTGTTTTCGGACTTGTAGGTGCCATAGACCTTGGCACAACACAAATTAACGGTGGGCTTAACCATTTAAGCGATTATCAATTTACAATTAACCACACCATAGGTATAACGGTCATTATTTGTTTATTGGCTTCTTTTTCGGCATGGAAGGGAATCAATAAAGGCATTAAAAATATTTCGAAGGTAAACATTCTTATTACTTTTTTACTTTTGCTTTTTGTTTTGCTGAATAGCAATTTTATATCGGTTTTAAAGCTTTTTTTTAATGCTTTATATCATTACATCGTAGATTTTATCCCCTTAAGTCTAGCCTTGGGCAATTACAACCCAGGGAAAGCGTTTTTAACCGATTGGACTTATTATTATTGGGCTTTTTGGTTGGCTTGGGCACCGTTTACAGGAGTGTTTATTGCACGTATCTCCAAGGGGCGCACTATAAGGGAAATGTTATTGGGGGTAATGGTTATCCCCTCGTTGGGAACTTTTTTATGGTTTAGCAGCTTTGGCGACCATGCTTTTAGGATTATTGAAAATTGGGGCAGTTACAATAACGAGTTCGGAAATGTTTTTACATCGGTTTTTGTATTTTTTAGCGAGTTCCCCTATCATCTCTTTATCAATATGGTCGTGGTTCTACTGCTTGCCGGTTTTTTACTTACCTCCATAGATTCGGCCATTTTTGTTTTGAGCATGTTTACCGACAAAGGAAAAACAACCCCTAAAAAAGCACATCGTTTACTATGGGGAATTATAGTTACCGTATTTTGCATTGCCATGCTTATGCTTGGAAATGCCCGCCCAGACATAGACATGCTTATTGCATTGCAAAAAATACTTATTATAACCTCGTTGCCCTTTGCCATTTTTATACCCATTATGTGTTTTCTTTTTTTGCGGGAACTTATAAAGAACAGGTAATGCTGTGCGGGGTAAATATATAGTAAGCAGTCATGGTTAACAGAATTTTACAATAGGTATTATACAAATACCCAACCCCGAACTTTATAACTTTGAAGTTTATAACTATATTTACCCAAAATATATATAGATAATGCACTTTATAAGTATTACCTGGGACCCAAACGGGGTTCTATTAGACTTAGGTTTTTTTCAGCTTCGCTATTATAGTTTAATGTTTGTTATTGCCTTTTCATTGGGCTGGTTCTTGATGAAAAGAATTTATAAAAACGAAGGACAACCTGAAGAAGCACTGGACTCTCTTTTTATATATACCGTTTTGGCAACATTGATAGGCGCCCGATTAGGACATTTTTTGTTTTACGAACCCGAAATGTTCGTCAAAGACCCATTGAGCATTATTCTTCCCGTACAATTTAATCCAGAATTTAAATTTACCGGCTTTAGGGGACTTGCAAGCCATGGTGCAGCCATTGGTATTATTATTGCCATGTATCTTTACAGCAAAAGGGTTATAAAAAAGCCCATTTTATGGATTCTGGACCGCATTGTTATTCCGGTAACAATTGGTGGCGTTTTTGTGCGGTTGGGAAATTTTTTCAATTCTGAAATTGTAGGAAAACCTACCAATAGCGATTATGGAATTATCTTTAAGCAACTTAGCGAGACTTTTCCACGGCACCCGGCCCAGCTTTATGAGGCTTTTGGGTATATAATTGTTTTTGCTATACTTTGGTACACTTATTGGAAAACCAACAAAAAGGAGAAACTCGGTTATATTTTCGGACTGTTCTTGGTTCTTTTATGGACCGTGCGGTTTATTGCTGAGTTTTATAAAAAATCGCAAGGCGGATTTGAAAACGAACTCGGTTTGCTTTCCACCGGTCAATGGCTTAGCATCCCTTTCATTATTGCAGGCTTCTTTTTCATGTTTAAACCTTCAAAAAGCAAATCATGATTAATTTTTTATTCAGGGTTTTATTAGTACTCATTTTTTTATGCTTAACGCTTATTAGTTGTGAATCCAACACCAAAAAAGAAGTGAAAACAGAAACTGTTTCCTTTAAAAAAGAGGGCGAATTGAGTATTTACAAAGGTGATTCGCTTTCCGTAAAAAAAATAGACATTGAAATTGCCGATAATGAATACGAACGGCAAACCGGGCTTATGTACCGCCCTTCCATGAAAAAAGACCGTGGAATGCTTTTTATTTTTGAAGATGAAGAGCCTCGGTACTTCTATATGAAGAATACCGAAATCCCGTTGGACATAATTTATATTGATGCCGATAAAAAAATAGTGAGCCTTGTAAAGAATGCACATCCCATGAATGAGGCGTCTTTACCTTCCAACTTTCCCGCTAAATATGTTTTGGAATTAAACGGAGGAATGACTGACGAATTAAAGATCGAAAAAGGAGACCGTATAAATTACAAGGAAACCAAATAAAATGAATATTCGATCTGCCTCTAAAAACGACGTTCCTGCTATTGTAGCAATGCTAGCTGATGATAAACTCGGCAGCTTGCGCGAAAATTACAAAACCCCGCTCCCCGAACAATATTACAAAGCTTTTACAAATATTGACAATGATCCCAATCAAGAACTCTATGTTATAGAAAACGAAGCCTCGGAAATTACGGGTACATTTCAATTAAGTTTTATTCAATACATAACATACAAAGGCGGTATACGGGCTCAAATAGAAGCGGTACGGATCCATAAAGCACACAGGAACAAAGGGCTCGGGGAAAAAGCTTTTTTATGGGCCATAGAAAGAGCAAAAGAAAAAGGCGCACACCTAATCCAACTTACCACAGACAAAAAAAGGCCAGAGGCACTACGCTTCTATGAAAAACTTGGCTTTACAGCTTCACATGAAGGACTAAAGCTTCACTTTTAAAAAATAAGAAGAATATGAAGCCGTGCTGGAGCACGGCTTCATATTTATAAAGATCATATCTTATTAAAGTTATGCTTCAACTTGATATTTTTCACGCAATGCTTTGGCGGCATTTACCATTTTAACCAACGCTTTGTCGGTTTCTTTCCAGCCTCTTGTCTTTAAGCCACAATCGGGGTTTACCCATAAATTCCGTATGGGTATTAACAAAGCAGCTTTTTCCAACAATGCTTCCATTTCCTTTTCCGAAGGGACTCTTGGCGAATGAATATCGTATACCCCGGGGCCGATTTCGTTAGGATATTTAAAATCTACAAACGCATCCAGTAATTCCATCTGTGACCTGGAAGTTTCAATGGTAATTACATCGGCATCCATAGCTGCTATGCTTTCAATAATATCATTAAATTCAGAATAGCACATGTGGGTATGTATCTGCGTTTCATCGTTTACTGCCGAAGCACTGATCCTAAATGCTCTAATGGCCCAATCTAAATAATTTTTCCAAGCTTCTTTCCGCAACGGCAGGCCTTCGCGAATAGCCGGTTCGTCAATCTGAATTACTTTTATTCCGGCCAACTCCAAATCTTGTACTTCTTTTCGAATAGCCAAGGCTATTTGATTGGTTGTTTCTTCTCTTGATTGATCATTGCGTACAAACGACCATTGTAAAATTGTTACCGGGCCTGTAAGCATCCCTTTAACCGGCAAGTCGGTTAAAGTTTGCGCATATTTAGTCCACGCAACGGTCATGGGGTCAACGCGGTCTACATCGCCATAAATAATTGGGGGTTTTACGGCTCTGGAACCATAACTCTGCACCCAACCGAACTTTGTAAAAGCAAAACCATTTAATTGTTCGCCAAAATACTCAACCATATCGTTACGCTCGAATTCGCCGTGCACCAATACATCCAAGCCAATTTGCTCCTGCCAAGAAATTGCTTTTTGTATTTCGTCCTTAATTGCTGTTTCATAAGCATTTGCGGTTATGCTCCCTTTTTTAAGTTGCGAACGTAGCAAACGTACTTCTTTGGTTTGCGGAAATGAGCCAATGGTAGTGGTAGGAAACAATGGTAATTTTAAACTTCCATGTTGTAATGCCTGGCGGATATTAAACGGATTATTTCGTTTTGCATGGTCTATAGTAATTTCTTTTACGGCATTTTCTACCTTTTTATTATGTATTAACTGCGACGTTAACTTGCTCTTCATTGCTAACTTATTGGCTTCAAAGGCATTTTTGGCTTTTTCTGAAGGGTTTTCCCGAGCCAATTCGGCAAGAAGTGATAATTCTTCTATTTTCTGTTTGGCAAAGGCCATCCAATTTTTCACTTCCGAGGGCAAGGTTGCTTCGTCTGTTTCGTTATCCAAATCAAAAGGAGTGTGCAACAAAGAACAGGAAGGAGCTATGCTAATACGGTCGCTTCCTATGGCCCCTATTGCTTTTTCAATTATTGACAACGATTGTTCAAAATTATTCTTCCATATATTACGCCCATCAACCAAGCCTAAAGATAATTTCAGCTTTTCTGGTATTGCAGACAATAATTCATTCAATTGTTTTTTACCTCTTACCAAGTCTACATGAAGTGCATATACAGGCAACCGGGCTACCCAAGATGTGTTTTCGTGCAATCCTTCAAAATAAGTCGCCAACATAATCTTCAATGCAGGAAAACGCTTTGCAAGGGCATTGTATACCTCAATATATATTTCTTTTTCCTTTTCGGAAAGATTGGTAACTAAAAACGGTTCATCCAATTGAATCCATTCTGCTCCTTCGGCTTCCAACAAACTCAGCAACTCTACATATATGGGCAACAAGCGGTTTATCAAATCAAGGCGGTTAAACCCTTCTTCCTTTTCTTTCCCCAACAATAAATACGTTACGGGACCAATTAACACCGGTTTTGCCTCAAGATTTAAGCTTTTGGCCTCTTTAAACTCGTCTACAACCTTTATGGCATTCAGTTTAAACTGTTGGTCTTTATAAAATTCCGGAACAATGTAATGGTAGTTCGTATCAAACCATTTGGTCATTTCCATGGCTGTAATATCAAAACCGTTTTTTTGATATCCTCTTGCCATGGCAAAATATAAATCCAATGGCTGGTCTTCTTCAAGGAATACATTCGAAAATCGTTTAGGAACAGCTCCTAAAGCATACGACATATCCAAAACTTGGTCGTAAAACGAAAAATCGTTCGTTGGGATAAGGTCAATTCCTTTTTCTTTTTGAAGTAACCAGTGTTCTCTCCGTAAGCGTTTTCCTTCCTCAAGCAATACCGAAATGTCTATTTTACCAGAGCAATACTGCTCACACGCTCGCTTCAATTCTCTTTTGGCACCAATACGCGGGTACCCTAAATTGTGTGTAATCATTTGTTTGTTTTTAAAAATCGGTTAAACATTCTAGATATTTCCTTACTCCTAAACTTTTCCCGATTTAAAAAACACGTGCATCCATAGCAAAATACACCTTATAAAAAAGGTGTTTACTATCAATGCTTGATTATTGCTTCAAATCGCGAAAACATCATCATTAAAATACAGGCAGGTCTCCTGGCTTGCTCTCATGTTGTTTTACCTTCCCATCCTGTTTCCAAGACAGTGGTTTTAAATAAACAACACGCCCAAAAATGCAAAAGCATTTTTAATGGATGCCGATAATCCCGATAAGTATCAGGGCAGCATAAAGCTTACAGTTGCGCGACAGCTTGTGATTTGCACACAATTCCCTATTAATTGGCGTTAAGCCAAACCTTTATTTGATTGATTATTATGTAAAGAACATCTTTGAGCGGTAAAACTACGCAATATTTTTATAGTCTTCGCTATTCCTTTATGACATTGACAAGAAATTCTGTTATTAGTTTATGGCAATTGCAATTTTATTGCGGCATCCCGGGCTTTACGATTGTAGTTTTGTCAAATGGCATATATCAAAATTTACAAAAGCTCCCGCTGCAATTCCCATTGCAAAAAAAAAGGACCACCAAAAGGCAGTCCTTAATTTTATACTATTTTAAAAACAGTTACTCTTTCTTTTCCCCTTTGTTCTTCAATGTATCAAACATTACCGGGGTTGCTATAAATAAAGATGAGTATGTACCTACACCAATACCTACAATCATTGCGAACATAAATCCGCGTAGCGATTCACCACCGAAAATAAATATTGCCAATAACACCACCAAAGTGGTTAATGAGGTATTCAATGTTCTACTTAATGTACTGTTTAATGCTTCATTGGCATTGTCTCCGCCTCTCCATCCTTTTTCCCTAACAACCTCACGAATACGGTCGAACACAATTACGGTATCGTTCAATGAGTAACCAATAACTGTTAATATTGCCGCAATAAATGCTTGATCTATTTCCATGTTGAAAGGCATGATACTAGATGTTAAAGAGAAAATTCCCAGAACAATCATAACATCATGAAAAACCGCAACAACGGCACCTAATGAGAATTGCCATTTTTGGAAACGTAACAAGATGTATAAGAACACCACGGCTAGCGATCCTAAAATTGCCCAAAAAGCATCTTTTTTAATATCATCTGCTATTGTGGGTCCTACTTTTATAGATTGCAGGATCCCTATTTTGTCTGCTCCGCCACCTGTTGTAAAATCGTTATATGTTGTACCTTCTGGAAGGTATTTTTTTACTGCTTCAAACAGCTTGTTTTGAATTTCTTCATCGACCTGTGTTCCTTCTTCATCTACTTTATATTTGGTGGTAACCTTTATCTGGTTGGCATCACCAAATGTTTTCACCTCGGTATTACCAAACACGGTCTCCAAGTCGTTGGAAATATCAGTAGGATTTACAGGATCTACAAACCGTACTTGATAAGAGCGCCCTCCAACAAAATCCACGCCGCCTTCGAGGCCTTTGGTAAATAATGCTACAACACTAATAAGAATCATTATACCCGAAATCACATACGCTATTTTACGTTTTGACAAAAAGTCGAAATTCGGATTTTTAGGCAACGCCCTTGTAAGTGCTGTAGTAAACAACAATTCATTTTTACCACCTCTGGAATTCCATTCAATCAATAACCTTGTAACAAAGATTGCTGTAAATAAAGAAGTTGCAATACCTATCAATAGAGTTGTGGCAAAACCTTGAATAGGCCCTGTTCCAAATAACAATAGAATAATGGCCGTTAACCCTGTAGTGATGTTGGCATCCAAAATAGACGAAAGTGCATTGCTAAACCCGTCGGCAATGGCCTGTTTCTGTCCTTTACCTGCCCTTATCTCTTCTTTTATACGTTCATATATAATTACATTGGCATCTACAGACATACCAATAGTCAATACAATACCTGCAATACCGGGCAATGTAAGTACGGCACCCAATCCTGCTAAAACACCAAAGATCAATACAATGTTAAATACCAAGGCAATATCTGCAAACAAACCAGCTTTACCGTAGTATGAAATCATCCATATCAATACCAAGATCATGGCAACAATAAATGAGAACATCCCGCTATCTATAGCTTCTTGCCCAAGAGAAGGTCCAACGACTTCCGATTGGATAATATCAGCCGAAGCTGGTAATTTACCTGCCCTCAATACGTTTGCCAAATCGTCTGCCTCATCTAAGGTAAAATCTCCTGAAATTTCAGAATTTCCACCGCTAATGGCCCCTTTGGAAACCCCAGGTGCAGAATAAACAATATTATCAAGAACGATGGCTATGTTTCCTTGTTCCCTAAATGCTTTTCCTGTTAATTCTTCCCAGATTTTGGCTCCTCTAGAATTCATTTGCATGGAAACCGCAGGTCTACCTCCTAAATCGTATGACTGGGCTGCGTCTGTAATTACATCACCGCTCATGTTGGGTTCGTTTTCACGGTTTCCTTTAAGTGCATATAATTCTACTACTTGAGCATCTTTTGGAGGAATTCCCCAAGCAAATTTTGCATATTGAAGGTTTGCTGGAAGCTCTTGTTTTACTTCCGGCATCTTTAAATACTGATCGAATTTTGCCGTATCCTTAATGGCAACCATTGCAATTACGGGAGACCCTTGCGCCCCACCACTGGCAATTAAATCAAATAACGGATTTACTTGATTGGCTATATCCAAAGAATCTTCGGCAGCATCTGATAACAAAGAATCTATTTCGGAAGTAGTTTCTTCCTTGGTTTCTTCTTTTTTATCTGTACCAACTATGTCTTTTAAGGTATTGTTTGCGGCAATTAAGAAAGGGGCCACTTGATCTGCCTTATAAGTTTCCCAAAACTCTAATTGTGCTGTACTTTGCAATAGGTTTTGTACACGGGCTACGTCCTTAGCACCCGGCAATTCTACCAAAATACGGCCAGAAGTACCCAAACGTTGGATGTTTGGCTGGGTAACCCCGAATTTATCGATACGCTTGCGCAATACCTCGAATGCAGAAACAATGGATTCGTTAATTTTTTTACGGATGATAGGCTGCACCTGAGCATCAGTCATCTGAAAATTAATCTCTTCGCTCAGTGTTTTATTGGCAAAAATATCGGGAGAAGCCAATTTTGTAGTACCTCCGCTTACTTTTTCAAACTCCTGGAAAAAAATGTCAACGTAATCGTCCTGACTGTTTTTTGAAGTCTCATCTGCTTGCGCCAATGCTTTGTTAAACACAGGGTCCTTGCTATTGTTGGCCAGTCCTTTTAAGATATCCTTTACCGATATTTGAAGGATTACGTTAATCCCTCCCTTAAGATCAAGCCCCTTGTTCAATTCTTTTTCTTTTACCTCACTGTAGGTAAAACTGGTAAAACCAAGATTAAAAACTTCCTGGTTTTCAAGAGAGTCCAAGTACCTAGATTCTTCGGCTTCTCGCTTGGCCACGTAGTTTTCTTCTGCATCTGAAATTTTGTTAACTGCATAAACTTCAGCATCGTCTTCTACGTTGTTTGCAACAAACGTAAACGAAAGCTGATAAATACTTACAATACCAAACAAAATAGCAAACAGCCTAATAAGTCCTTTATTCTGCATTCTGATTTATTTTAATGGTCATTTTTAAAAACGGACAAATATAGCGTTTACGATATGAATTGACAATTATTTTTTTGAAGATTTGAAATACAAAAAATCCCACAAAACAATCATGTTTGCAGGATTTTAGTAAAAAAATATTACTTATTTCTTGTTTACACCTCTAAAAGTCCGTTTGTTTTTCTAACACCAGCAGCACTTTCCTGAAGCTTATTTTTCTCGGCATCAGTTAGTTCTATTTCAACTATTTCTTCAATCCCGTCATTTCCCAGAATAACCGGAGCACCAATACAAATATCTTTTAAACCGTATTCCCCATCCAACAAAGTAGAACATGGGAACATTTTTTTCTGATTGCATGCTATAGCCTGAACCAGCCCTGAAACTGCGGCCCCTGGGGCATACCAAGCACTTGTTCCTAGCAATTTGGTCAAGGTTGCACCGCCAACTTTAGTATCTTCTTTTACTTGCTCCAAACGTTCCTCAGATAAGAACTTACTTACCGGAACACTATTTCTTGTAGCCAAGCGTGTTAAAGGAAGCATGCCTGTGTCGCTATGTCCTCCAATTACCATTCCGTCCACATCAGAAATAGGTGCCCCCAAGGCTTCTGCCAAACGGTATTTAAAGCGAGCACTGTCTAAAGCACCGCCCATGCCTATAATTTTATTTTTAGGAAGTCCAGTAGTTTTATGCACCAAGTAAGTCATAGTGTCCATTGGGTTACTCACCACAATAATAGTTACATTGGGAGAATGCTTAATAAGGTTGCTTGATACATCTTTAACGATACCGGCATTGATTCCGATAAGTTCCTCACGTGTCATTCCCGGCTTGCGTGGAATACCGCTTGTAATTACTGCAATATCAGAATGGGCTGTTTTGGCATAATCCCCAGTGGTTCCTGTAATTTTAGTATCAAAACCGTTCAGGGAGGCTGTCTGCATTAAATCCATGGCCTTACCTTCGGCATAACCTTCCTTGATATCTACCAAAACAACTTCTGAGGCAAAATTCTTGATAGCTATATACTCTGCGCAACTTGCACCAACGGCTCCTGCCCCTACAACTGTAACTTTCATATTATATATTATTTTAATTTAAACGTTTGTTATACAAAGACACAAAGCTACTAATTTTAACACAATCAGTAGCTTTGAAAATTATTAAATATGTTATAAAACTAATTTATATTATCAGTTATAATCAAAAATATACAATGAATTTCCTTGAATGTAATAAACCCGTTTTTTCTACTTTGTTCATACGGTACATCGGTTTGTTATTTTCGATAGAGAAATCAACTTCATCATAACAATCATCTTCTCCAAAACCGTCTAGATATTCGAACCCGATAGTTTGCGGCTTTCTCAATAATTTTTACTTCTCCAGACTATCTTTTTCAAAGGTTTCCCGAAGTTGATATTTAATTTTTTCCTTATCGCCAACAACAATCAATGTCATGCCTTCGGGTTTAATGTATTTTTTGGTCATTTCCGTTATTTGCTCCGGTGTTAATTCCATAATATTTTTAACCTTATTCTCTAGCCAGGATTCTGGCAATTCATGCAAGTCCAAAAAACTCAATTGATTAACAATTCCACTTGGCGTTGAGTTTTGCAGTACAAATACGCCCGATACGTAATTTTTAATTCCGCTAAGCTCTTCTTTGGAAGGGATGGAATCCTGTAGTTTATAAATCTCCTTTTTTATTTCCTCTATTGATGCCCCGGTATATTGCGAAGTTACATCGGCAGACTCATACCAAACTCCAGTTTTATAATTGCTTTGAAGGTTGCTATATGGGGAATAGGTATATCCTTTATCTTCCCTGATATTGCTTGTAATCCTAGAACCGAAAGAACCGCCCAATAAGGAGTTGGTTATGCTCAATGCCAAATAGTCGGGGTTCGAAGGGTCTATGGTTGGTAGCCCATACATTATGGTAGATTGCGGCGCCCCCGGACGATCGATGATTTTCACTTCATGCTTGGTTACGGGAGTAGCCTGCGGATACTGAACCTCAGGTCCCTCTTTCCAGACGGCAAAGGTTTCCTTCACCGCTTTTTCAACTTCCGATGCATCAAACTTCCCCACAACATAAACAACTGTTCGTTTGGCCCCAAAATTTGCTTTGTAAAACTGTTTAATATTATCAATGGTATAAGAATCTATCATTTCCTCCGTAGGATATATATTCCCGTACGGGTGATTCGGGTATATGGCCGCATAGAAATCTTTACTGACCTGTGCCTGTGGCCGTGACAAACGAATGGTCAAGCTACGCTTCATATCGTTTTTTAACCGATCCAGATCTGATGTCGGCCATTTTGGATGCATCAATACGTCGGCCATGGTGAAAATTGCCTTTCCTGCATATTCCGAAAGCACATTTGTATTAAGCGTTGTAGCGTGACTGTTTACATATATATTAAGATTTCCGCCCATGGAGGCCATTGTATTGGAAATACTTTTGGCATCACTGGTTTCACTTCCTTCTTCCATTAAATCGGCCAATAAATCCGACAACCATACCTGATTTTCCTTTTCATGAATATTTCCGGTCTTTATCCGTATGTTAATGGTTGCCTTTGGAATTGCCCCATAAGGCACCATTACTAATTCCAATCCATTCTCAAGGCTTATGGTTTGTTTTTCGGGCAATTTAAAATCTTTTGGTTTCCCACCTTTTGGTGGAAGTTCTTTTTCCTGTGCAGTTGCATTTAACACAAATACAATTGCCATGATATATAGAATGATGTTTTTCATTTGATGTATTTTTATCGTTTTTATTGGATACATTTAACCCTTCAATAATTAAAAGAGGCTTTTCATATAAAATGAAAGCGACCGTTTTAATCCTTTCGATTTTATTTCTCCATGTTTTTATCGTTTTCCAACAATGGATTAACCTCCAGAACCGTCCTATTGGTAGCCCTTAAATAATTATCAATTGTTTTATTAATAATCTCAGGGGTAACTTTCTTGAATTCATCCTCCAAAGTATTTATACGGTTAGGATTGTCGTCGAATAAGGCAAAACTACACAGCATATCTGCCCTACCCAATCCAAACGTCCCTCCTAAATCATCATAGAGGCTGGAACGCATTTTTACAAGCGCAGCATTTAATGTTTTTTTATCAATACTGGATTTTAGGTTTATCATCACCGAATCTACTGCCGACATTACATCTTCTTTAGAAGTTTCCTTATCATAAGTAAAATCAAACATCCACACCATGGGGCCTTTGTAATTAAACATGTTTCCCAAATAATTTATCCCACCGGAAATCCCTGAAGTATAGCCTTTTTCGCTCACTAACTTCTGCCTTAATAAAGCGTTGTCGCCCTGTACCAATATCTGGTCTAGCAAGCCCATGGCATAATATTCTGAAGAATTTCGCTTTGGCATCTTATACGCAACCGCAATGGCAGGCTTATTGGCAAGGGAATCATTTTTAACAAATTCTTTTTCTTCGGTTTGTTTTGGCTCGGAAATATCGGGATGCTCTGGTAATTCAACCGGAGGGATTCCTCCAAAATATTTTTGCATCCAGTTTTTGGCCTCGTCAATGTTAAAATCGCCCACAACGGCCAACGCAGCATTATTTGGCGCATAATATGTTTTAAAGAAGCTTTGTACGTCCTCCAGGTTGGCCGCATCCAAATCTTCCAAATCGCCGTAAAAGTTATGGGCATTATACCAATTTTCATTTGCATATTGAGGCATATCCAACCAAGGGAATCCCCCATACGGCTGGTTAAGTACATTTACTTTTACTTCGTTCTTAACTACCCCCTGTTGATTGGTTAAATTGTCCTGCGTAATTGCCAATCCCTTCATTCGGTCTGCCTCTGCCCATAACATGGTTTCCAATTTATTGGCCGGGACAATCTCAAAATAATTGGTAAAATCAAATCGGGTGGAACCATTTAGGACCCCTCCGTTTTTTTGCACCAAATTAATGAATTCCATTTTGCCAAGATTTTGAGAACCTTGGAACATCATATGCTCAAACAAATGGGCAAAACCGGTCCTGTTTTTGGGTTCGATCCTAAAACCGATATTGTAATAAACAGCTATAATGGCCGTAGGTGCCGTTTTGTCTTGAGAAAGAATAACTTTTAGCCCATTATCCAACTTATAATACTCAACAGGCACTTTGTATGTCGTTGAGGAAGTTTGGTCTTTTGTACCTGCATCTTTTTTGCATGCAATAAAAAACAAGCACAACAAAATGATAAGTCTTAATTTCATATAAAATTATTTTAGTTTAGCGCTGATGGTCAAAACTAAAATACAAAAAAATCCTATACCCAATCATTTTCAGTAAATTAACCAATCACCTATACTTTTTATAAGCTTCAGTTTTAATCAAAAAAGACCGCCTAAAAAAGACGGTCTCGTTTTTAACTGATATTTTTAAAAAATTTTATGCGTCAATATTGGCATAGACTGCATTCTTTTCTATAAATTCTCTTCGTGGCGGCACTTCATCACCCATTAGCATGGAGAAAATCCTATCGGCCTCGCTACCACTGTCGATGGTTACCTGCCTCAATGTTCTAAACTCAGGGTTCATGGTAGTATCCCATAATTGTTCTGCATTCATTTCTCCAAGACCTTTGTAACGTTGAACGTTTACGCTGCCACCGTATTCTTCGGTTAATTTATCGCGTTCTTTATCGTTCCAAGCATATGCTTTTTTGTTTCCTTTTTTAATAAGGTACAAAGGGGGTGTGGCAATATATACATAACCATTTTCAATAAGTTCGCGCATATATCTAAAGAAAAAAGTCAATATAAGTGTCGCAATGTGGGATCCATCTACATCGGCATCACACATAATCACTATTTTATGGTAGCGTAGTTTTTCAAGGTTTAGTGCCTTGCTGTCTTCTTCGGTACCTATTGTCACGCCAAAAGCGGTAAAGATATTTCGGATTTCCTCATTCTCAAATACCTTATGCTGCATGGCCTTTTCCACGTTAAGGATTTTACCGCGAAGCGGAAGAATTGCCTGAAAATTCCTATCACGCCCTTGTTTGGCGGTCCCACCTGCCGAGTCACCCTCCACAAGAAAGATTTCGCATTTTTGTGGATCCTGCTCGGAGCAGTCTGATAGTTTCCCGGGAAGTCCACCACCGCTCATTACAGTTTTTCGCTGTACCATTTCACGCGCCTTCCGTGCTGCATGCCGGGCCTGAGCTGCAAGTATTACTTTTTGTACAATAGATCTGGCATCGTCTGGATGTTCTTCTAAGTAGATTTCCAACATTTCTGAAACCGCCTGCGAAACCGCAGAAGTTACGTCCCTATTGCCTAGTTTTGTTTTGGTCTGCCCTTCAAATTGAGGCTCGGCTACTTTTACCGAAACAATTGCCGTTAATCCTTCACGGAAGTCATCTCCTGCAATCTCAAACTTCAATTTATCCAGCATTCCCGAAGCATCGGCATATTTTTTCAATGTAGTTGTTAGCCCGCGCCTAAATCCGGATAAATGCGTTCCTCCTTCGTGTGTATTGATGTTGTTTACATACGAGTGTAAATTTTCATTAAAAGAAGTATTATATACCATGGCAACCTCTACCGGAATATCGTTCTTTTCGCCTTCCATGGAAATCACATCTGCAATTAGCGGTTCGCGGTTACCGTCCAAAAACCTAACAAATTCCTTTAATCCTTCTTCCGAATAGAATTTTTCAAAAACAAATTCCCCTTTTTCGTCTTTATGACGTTTATCGGTAAGGGTAATGGTAATTCCTTTATTTAAGAATGACAGCTCGCGCATTCGGCTGGCCAAGGTATCGTAATTATATTCAAGCGTCTGCTGAAAAATGGTAGGGTCTGGTTTGAAGGTAACCAAAGTACCTCTTAAATCGGTCTCGCCAACGGTTTTTACCGGATATAAAGTTTTTCCCCGTTCGTATTCCTGTTCCCAAATTTTACCGTCGCGGTAAACGGTGGCTTTCAAACTTTCGGAAAGTGCATTTACACAAGATACACCAACTCCGTGAAGCCCTCCGGAAACTTTATAAGAATCCTTGTCAAATTTACCTCCGGCTCCAATTTTGGTCATTACCACTTCGAGTGCCGAAATACCTTCTTTTTTATGAAGGTCAACAGGAATACCCCGGCCGTTATCTTCAACGGTGATGGAATTATCTTCGTTTATTACCACACGGATGGTATCGCAATGACCGGCCAATGCTTCGTCAATAGAGTTATCCACCACCTCGTACACCAAGTGGTGAAGCCCTCTTGTACCTACGTCCCCAATATACATGGACGGGCGCATACGAACGTGCTCCATCCCTTCCAGTGCCTGAATACTATCGGCCGAATAATTATGCTTTTTTGCTTCTTCGCTCATAAATTTTCCTTTCTAATTACACAAAAAGAGCGTAGGAAACCAGAATTTTATTATAGTTTCCGCTACCCTGAATGCTATTATTTTTTGGTATTATCAAACATAAAAAAATGCACTTTGGTGCATTCGTTGGAATACCTACAAATATACGAAAATTAGAGCTGTTTTAAAAGCCTTGAGCTTATTTGGGCATAAAATTATCAACAATTGTTAATTACTCTAAAAGTTCGTTAGAACTGCTAAAAACGTCCTTAAAATTGATTTCGGTGATTTTTAACATTTCCGAAGATGGTCAAAAAAAGAAAAATCCCGCATTCGCGGGATTTTGCCTCTACAAACTAAGATTATTTAGTGAAAAAATGTAACTCCTTATTTTTCATAGGCATCTGTATGCACCTTTGCCACTGCTCTTCCAGAAGGGTCGTTCATGTTTTTAAATGCCTCGTCCCATTCTAAGGCAATTTGTGTACTACATGCCACCGATGCTTCTTGCGGAACACAAAGTGCAGCTGCATCCGAAGGGAAATGCTCCTCAAAGACAGAACGGTAGTAAAATTCTTCTTTTGAAGTAGGTGTCTGTAACGGGAACCTAAACTTGGCGTTTGCCAATTGCTCGTCGCTTACCTCTTGGTTTACCATCTCTTTTAAAGTGTCTATCCAACTATACCCGACACCGTCGGAAAATTGCTCTTTTTGCCGCCAAGCCACGCTTTCTGGCAAATACGACTCGAACGCCTTGCGTACCACCCATTTTTCCATGCGCTCGCCGTTGATCATTTTATCCTGTGGATTGATGCTCATGGCCACATCCATAAATTCTTTGTCCAGAAACGGTACACGGCCCTCGATTCCCCATGCGGCCAAAGATTTATTGGCGCGCAGGCAATCGTACATATGCAATTTGCTTAATTTGCGTACGGTTTCTTCGTGAAATTCTTTTGCATTGGGCGCTTTATGGAAGTACAAATACCCGCCAAACAACTCGTCTGCACCTTCTCCGGAAAGCACCATCTTTATCCCCATGGATTTGATCACCCTTGCCATTAAATACATGGGTGTCGAGGCCCTAATTGTGGTTATATCGTATGTTTCCAGGTTATAAACAACATCTTTGATGGCATCCAGCCCTTCTTGGATAGTAAATTTTATTTCGTGATGAACCGTCCCGATATGATCGGCTACTTTTTGTGCCGCCGCTAAATCGGGCGAGCCTTCCAATCCTACTGAAAACGAGTGCAAACGTGGCCACCAGGCTTCAGAGGCATCGTCTGATTCGATACGTTTTTCGGCATATTTTTTTGCAATGGCCGAAGTAACCGAAGAATCCAACCCACCAGACAACAACACGCCATAAGGAACGTCTGACATTAATTGCCTGTGCACGGCGGCCTCAAGGGCTTCTTTAATTTTTTGAATACTGGTCTCGTTATCTTTTACGGCATCATATTCTGTCCAGTCCCTTACGTACCATTTTTTAAACTCCCCGTCTGAGCTGTGCAAATAATGCCCCGGAGGAAAGAGTTGAATTTTGGTACAAACGCCTTCCAAAGCCTTTAGTTCGGAAGCTACATAAAAGGTTCCGTTTTTATCCCAGCCTATGTATAAAGGAATAATCCCCATATGGTCTCTTGCCACAAAATACTCGTCTTTTTCGGTATCGTAGATTGCAAACCCGAAAATCCCGTTCATTTCATCTATAAAATCAGCTCCTTTTTCTTTATATAATGCCAAGATTACCTCGCAATCGGATTCTGTTTTAAAGGTATATTTTCCCTCAAACTGCTTGCGCAACTCACGGTGATTGTATATTTCTCCATTTGCAGCTAAAATAAGTTTTCCGTCTTCACTCAACAAAGGTTGTTTTCCCGATGCCGGGTCTACAATGGCCAAACGCTCGTGTGCCAAGATGGCTTTATTATCACTATAAATCCCGCTCCAATCGGGGCCTCTATGACGGACCCTTTTTGACATTTCCAATAACTGAGGCCTTAAGTCTTCGGCCTTTTCCTTTAAATCGAATGCACATACAATTCCACACATATCTATATATTTTATATACCATCTAATAATTGATAAGGCAAATATGCATTATAAGTTTTAATTTAAAAACAAAAAGATTAATATTGGTTTTAATTTAAAACAAATATTAATCTTTTTACTGCAAATACAAAAGACAATATATTTTTTTTATATTATTGACTAATAAAATGTAAGTTCTAGATCTTTTTTCATACTATTAAACGTAAGTTTAATATCTACAAATAAATACATAACTATTAATAATTAAACAGACCATTATGAAAAAGACCCTCGTTGCAATGCTTTTTGTAGCTGCACTTTCGTTTGGAACACAAGTACAAGCCCAAAAATTTAGCGGATTGGACAAAAGTCCGGCAGACATTGCTTATTACCGACCAGAAAAAAATGCCGCCCCGCTCATCAAGGTTATCTATAGCCGGCCTCAACTTAAAGACCGTGTTGTTGGCATAGACCTGGCCCCTTACGGCGAAGTATGGAGGACCGGTGCCAATGAGGCTACCGAGATTAAGTTGTACCAAGATGTGTCTTTTGGCGGAAAGCCAATTGAAGCTGGCACTTATAGCTTGTTTACCATTCCCGGAAAAGACGAATGGACTATTATTATCAATAAAGATACCGATGTTTGGGGTGCTTTTAGTTATAATGAGTCGAACGATGTGGCCAGGATTAACGTGCCTGCCAAAACCGACAGCAAGTCTTTGGAGTCATTTTCAATTATTTTTGCACCTATTGATGGCGGTGCCAATATGATTATGGGATGGGACAAGGCTCGTGTAGAAGTTCCTTTTACATATGCCTATTAAAAACTAATTTAAAAAAAGACAAAAGCGAAGCCGGTTTATACCCGCTTCGCTTTTTGTTTATACCTATTATTTCATTTGTTTACCTCCCACAAAGGTATAGGTTGCTTTCATGTCGGGTATTTGTTCTACCGGGACTGTCATTATATCTTTATCGAGCACTACAAAATCGGCCCATTTGCCTTTTTCAATACTGCCCTTTTCTTTTTCTTCAAAATTTGAATAGGCTGCCCAGATGGTCATCCCTTTTAAGGTTTCTTCCCTGCTCAATGCATCTTTTGTTTGGAACCCGTTTTGGGGAAATCCTTTAACATCTTTTCTGGCAACGGCGGCATAGAAAGTTAAAAACGGACTTACATACTCCACGGGAAAGTCGGTACCCAATGCTATTACCCCTGCCTTGTCCAGCAATGTTTTGTATGCATAGGCACCCTTTATACGTTTTGGCCCCACGCGGTCTTCAGCCCAATACATATCGCTCGTGGCATGAGTGGGCTGTACTGACGGAATTATGTTGTTGGAAAAGTAATGAAAGTCCTTTACATCTACAATTTGGGCGTGTTCTACTTTCCAACGCCTATCTTTTTGATCTTTTAATGCCTTTTCGTAAGCGCGCAAAACAACCACATTTGCCGAATCACCAATGGCATGGGTATTTAACTGATAATCTGTTTTGGCCAGACGTTCTGCCAAGCTGTATATTTGGTCTACGGGTGTTACCATGGCGCCAAAATGGCCGTGCTTGTCTGTGTAAGGTGCCTTTAATGCCGCTCCGCGCGACCCCAAAGCTCCATCGGCATAGGCTTTTACCGAACGTACATCGAGCTTGTCGGTTTTAAGTATGCCCCGCTCTAAAAAATAATTTACACTTTCGGGTGTATTGCTTACCATGGCGTATATGCGCATATCCAGTTTTCCTGTTTTTTGTAAACTATCAATTAGAAGAATGGTTTGTTTGCTCAAACCTGCATCATTTACGGTAGTTAATCCATAGTCGAAGCAAACTTTTTGGGCATCGGTTAGTGCATTTGTCGCTGTTTCCGCGGTAATAGCCGGCATAACCTTATCTATTAGTCCCATGGGATTGTCTACCAAAACTCCTGTAGGCTCTCCGTTTTTTATGATTATCTCTCCGCCATCTATTTTTGTTTCTGAAGTAATCCCGGCCAAATCCAGTGCTTTTTGGTTTACTAGATATGCATGCCCGTCTATACGGGACAAAACTACGGGCGTATCGGGGAAGAGCGAATCCAGGGCATCTTTTGTTGGGAATTCTTTTACCTCCCAATCGTTTTGGTCCCAGCCCCCGCCCTGGATAAAGCTGGCTTGTCTTTCTTTTTGAAAGGCTACAACTCGCCCTAAAACTTCTTTATAACTGGACGTGCCTACCAAATCTACCTTTTGCTTGTTAAGTCCGAGTGCGAAAAAATGACAATGAGCATCTATAAAACCGGGATATACGGGCTTACCTTCAAGGTCTATTACCTTTTTGGCTTCATAAGTACTTGTTATGGATTGAGAGCTTCCTATTTCAATAAATTTTTCATCCTTAACGGCAAAAGCTTCTGCTTTACTCATGTTTTTATCAACGGTATATACCTTGGCATTTACTACTATTAAATCTACTTTTTGCTTACTAGCACAAGAAATGCACATGGTTAATAAGAAGGTCGTGGCTATACCAGCTATGACTTTTCCCTGTATTTTCATTGTATTGGTTTTTAGAATTAGCATTACCAAATATAATTCAAAAAATAGTAGGAGAAGGTTTTAGGTTTCAGGTTTCGTGCCGTTATGCTGTTTCACTGTTATGATGTTATGTAGCTGAGAGTTGGGGGTTTAGAACTGTATGTCCCTAACAACCAATAACAGTTAACCATCTCCCTAACCCCTTTTCCCTGTTTACTATAAACAATTGTATATGGAATACTGCCGTAAAAACAAATCAGAAAAAAGAAAAGTCGAGTTCTAAACATATAACCTAACTTTGTACTGTCAACATGTGTTTTAATGAGGCCAACTATTGTTCAATTTTTTAAAAGCTACAACTTTACCAAGGGCTTATTAATAAGCTGTGCCGCCTTTAGCGCCATTGCCATTTGCTATTTCTTTTTAAATATGACCATTGGCGCGGGTGCAGCCCTGGGGGTTCTTTTAATTTCTGCCAGTGATATACCGGGCAACAAAAAACATCATTTAAACGGAATGCTTATATCGCTTTTGTTGGCAATAACGAGCTTTATTATAATTCATTATACCATGCCCCATGTATACTTGCTCGTTATTTCCCTTGCAGTGCTGGTCTTTATCAATTCTTATATATCGGTTTATGGTTTTAGGGCTTCTTTAGTTGCCTTTTCCGGCCTGTTGGCGATTTCATTGAGTTTTGCACATCCGCTTTCGGGCATGGACATATGGTACAATGCCCTCTATATAATAGGGGGCGGGATGTGGTACCTGCTTTTGTCTCAGCTTGTTGGAAAATTGCGGACACAACAATATAGCGACCAGCTCTTGACCGAATGTATGGAGCTTACCTCTTCTTATCTTAAAACAAGGGTTGCATCTATAGCGGCAAAAAACAGGGAAAATGCCCTAAACAAGCAACTGGCACTACAAAACGAGATTAATGAAAAACACGAAACCCTGCGTGCCATTTTACTGCACCAACGGCAACGCTCGGGCGGGATGTATTCTAAAAGAAAGCAATTAATGCTCTTTATAGAGTTGATAGATATTCATGAATTTGCCGTTGCCAACCCGCTCCACTATAAAAAATACGACATGGGAAGCCAAGGTTTTAAAAAGGCCGTAGATGAAATAGCCATTGCCATGAACGCCATTGCCAACAGACTGCAAATACTGTCCAACCGCAACCTACATCAGCAAAAAGGCATGGCGCCCATGAGCATCAACGAGCTTATTGTCAACTGTAAAATGGCCATAGAAAAGTTTAAACAGGAAGTAGACGTAAAAAGATACCGGGAGGAGATTTTACAATTGAGGAACCTGCTTGACTATACCGAAAAACAGCATCAAAAGGTAACTATAATTAAACGTATTTTAACGGGGACGCTTACTGACGAAATTTCGGAAAGGCTTAAAAACAGGGACCGCCTTAAATTTATAACCCCCCAGGACTACAGTCCTAAATTATTGTTGGAGAACCTCACGTTAAAATCGCCCATATTTAAACATTCCCTGCGGCTGGTGGTTACAGTTTTGGCAGGATACCTTATAGGTACTTTCTTCTCGCTCCAAAATGCTTATTGGATCATATTGACCATTATAGTAATAATGAGGCCGGGCTATGTGCTTACCAAAGACCGATCGCAGCAGCGTATTATAGGCACCCTTATTGGCGGTGCCATTGCCGTGGGCATTGTTTTGCTTACCAACAACATATTTGTTTACATGGGCATTACCTTTGTTGCCATGACACTTGCCTTTACGTTTGTACAACAAAACTATAAGGCATCGGCGGTTTTTATTACACTTACCATTGTTTTTGTATATGCCATGTTATCGCCCAATACTCTGGGAATTATTCAATTTAGGGTAGTAGACACCTTAGTGGGGGCCATCTTGGCGAGTGTTGCCAATTTATTGTTATGGCCTACTTGGGAAAAAGAGAGCATACAAAGCTTAATCATGGAAGCTATTGCAACCAACAAGGCTTATTTAGAAGAAGCAAAGGCTTTTTATCACGATAAAACAGAGTTAAAGACTTCTTACAAACTTTCACGGAAGCAAACTTTTATTGCCATAGGAAACCTACATGCGGGTTTTCAACGGATGACGCAAGAACCCAAATGGCAGCAGCAAAACCTGAACAGGTTGTACGAAATAGTGGTAACACTAAACTCATTGCTCTCGGCCACGGCTTCAATGGGGACTTATATACAGATACATCATACTACCGATGCCTCTGAATATTTCGACGCGTACATGAATTCTATTATCGACAAGCTTACTTATTGCGAAGCCATTATCCATAAGAGGGACTTTACCCCACAAAACGAACCGGACCTCAACCAGGCAAAAAACCGCCTTGCGGAAATCTACAATAACCTTTCAGCACAAAGAAACGAGGAGATAGATGCTGGGCAACATGCCATCAAAGACGAACTTAGGGAGCAACTAAAGGAGGTCAGGATTATCTCGGAACAACTGGAGTGGCTCTATGCCCTTTGCCAAAACCTTCATGCGGGCATTAAAAAGTATATGGAAGGTTTATAGCTTCATATAAAATGCTTTAACAGCACTATTTTATTATTTTTATAACTGCTATACTGCTTATTTGCTTGGGTTGTATGCTTTGCTATCGCAAGTATTCCGGCCAACTTACGGAAGTGGTCTGCTACTGTATGATAAGACTGCTCGGAAGTTGAAATGACAGGTAAATAAGGTTCCACATCAATAGTTTAACCTACCAACGGAGGACAAATACCGGGATAAGTAACGAAAGTTTATGCCAGTTCTTGTTATATTTACTATATTCCAACCTTAAACCCATAAAGATCACCCATGAAAAAAACTTTTACGCTACTACTTACCATCCTTTTTTTACAATCTTGTGCCCTTGGAGGCGACGGGGAACAAATTGTATCGGTAGAAGATAGGTATACTTTGGCTGTCCCTTCGTTTTTAAGCAAAGCCAATGACCTAAACAATGATGCCTCGCTTCAATACATGAACGGTATCCGTGAATTTTATGTAGTTGTCATTGATGAGCCCAAGGATGGTTTGCAGCAACTACTAGATGAAAATGATTTATCCAGCATCTATAACAATGATATTGACAGTTATGCCGATATATCCCTGAATATACTTAGCAATAGTATTAACAGCCCTGTACAAGGCGAAGTGATGGATACTTTGATAAATAGCATGCCCGCAAGATTAACAACACTTAAGGGTGAAATTGATGGCATTGATGTTTTTTATTATATTGGTGCTTATGAGGGCATTAAGAATTATTACCAAGTACTGAGCTGGACCCTTGCCAGCCGGGAAAGTACTCATAAACAAAGAATGAATAAGGTGCTTTGCTCTTTAAAGGAAACACACCCGCGAAAAAAATATTAAGGGTTGAGTAAATAACATGTTCTAAAGGCTTTGCCATGCATGAAGAAAATGAGTACCTATGAAGAAATTCATTTCTGTGAAGGAGCTTATCGAAGTTTATATAACAATATGTATTCTATACAACCCTTCGACAAGCTCCTTTATGTTTTTATTTTTTTAAACTCTTTGGTCTATGTGTTTTACAAATCGAACTTATAGGCGGCCCCGGCCAGTATCTGGAAGCCTTGTACGGGGTAAAACACCAAGCGGCTGTATTGGTTGTTGGCAATATTATTGGCCTTGATAAAGGCCGACCATTGGTTGGTGATATCGTAGCCTATGTTGGCATTGATGTCGAAATAACCGTCCAAGCTTACCGTTTCGGGATCTAAAAGGATGGGCGAGTCTATCCTGTCGTGCCTTTCCCCGACATAGAAGAGGTGTGCCCCGGCAGACCATTTCCCGTACTTATAATTTGCAAACAATGCCCCTTGAATGGTTGGCAGGTTCCAGGCTTCTTCTTCGTTATCGGTAGAATAATCAATAAACTCTGCATTGGCGCCCAAAGAAAAGTTTCGGTTTATATCGGCGTTTACCTCCCCGTATACGGAAATTGTGGTAACATCGTCGTAAACCACTCCAAAGGAATTTCCATAGGCATAGCCTTCGTTGTTAACAATCTGGCTGTCCTGTCCGGTGTATATAGAATTGGACTTGTATATGTATTTGTTGTTTTCTACAATGTACGAGCCCTTTAGGTTGTACCCCACGTTTGGCAAAAAGCGGCCTTTAATCCCGGCAAAGGCATTGTATTGCTGGTCGGTTGGCATGATGTTCAACGTTGGGGAAACGTATGGGTTTTCTTGTGCAAATTGGTAATAGGAGTTTTGCTGCAAACTACCGTCTACCCCACCGTATGCGGTAACAAATTCATCTACAATATCATAGGACACATCTACATTGGGGTAGAAAAAGAAATCGCCATCGCTGTTTTCCAAATCTTGGTTGTATACAATAGAAGCCCCCAGGTTAAGCGTAAGTCCATCGTTTAAAATCTGTATGCTTGGCTTGACGCCCGCAAAGAGGTTGCTGTAGTTAATATCGGTATTGGCGTTTCCATAAATCCTGTCAAAGCTTCCGCCAACATAATCTACGGCAACATCCAGGTTCACCAGCTCCTCTCCTACCGGAAACTGAAATTTAGGCTTTAGCACCGCCCTGTTTTCTCCTGAGCTGTATGCATCCCAAAAGCGCCTGTAATAAACTTCGCCCCCGGTAAAATAAGATTCTTCGAACTCTAGGTTACCACCAACAAAACCGGTATAGTAGCTTTGCTTCTCGTCTATGCTGCCTATTACGGCATCACTGTATACACCTTCGGGAAGTCCGTACCAATTGTATATTTGATGTTGGAACCCACCGTTAAGCCCCCAGCTCATGTACCGGTCTCTTTTTCTGTAATAGGCCTCTAAAGAGGTATTGAAAAATTTATCGTCCAACACCACATTGTCTATCCCGCCTTGAGAGGAATGATGATTGAGCATAATGTCCAGGCTTTCGTCCCTGCTAAAATCGCGGCTTGTATAAAAGTCCAGCATAGCCGTATTGTAGTTGCCCAGGCCCAAGGACAGGTACGAGTTGTACAGACGTTCCTTGGCAGCCTTTTTTAGTCCTGTTGCTTTTCCCTTTGCAGGCGTGAAGGTCGAGGCTACGGGCACCGAAAAGATATTGTATTCTATATTTTTTCTTGTGGTGGTAATGGAATCGTTTAACGAAGGGGTTTCCTGAATTTTATTGGCATCGGAAATAGTGGGCGTGTATGGTTTTACTACGTTTACAACCTCTGTGCCTATGCCCTCTTCTTCTTTTTCTTTGTTCTTGTCTTTTTCCTGTGCCCATAAAACAGAGCTTCCGGAAATAAACAATAAGGCCGTTATATATAAATTCTTGCGCATGGTATATCGTGCTATTTTATCTTCTGTGCTTTTTAAATTGAATGTCATAAAACTATGGTTAGTTTTGGTTTGGATTGATTGAAGAATTGCGTTGCGCCTCTTTGGTTTTAATAAGGGAAAGCTCTTTTTTGGCATCTTCAACTACCTCCGGATACTGCGAAAAATTATCAATTACATTTTGTAAGATATAAGTGGCCTGAAAGGCATCGTCCATGGCGAAAAAGTTTTTTGCCATTACAATAAGGCCTTTTGCCCCGGTTTCTTTGTATGTCGAATAATCTTTGGCCAATTTTTGTGCCGATGCATTTGAGGCTTCATAATTGCCTTCTTTATTTTTAAAATAAGCATTGTAATACAGGGCTTCGGCAGCCAATTCTCCTGTAGCTATTTTTTGTACTTCGGCATAGGCACTTTTTGCCTTTGCCTCGTCTCCCGTTGCAATTGCAGCACGTGCAATCATTACATAGGCATCACTTTTAATACGGTCGTCTACTTTTGTTGTGTTTAAAACTTTCTCGGCATAGGTAATGGTCTGCGGATAGTTTTTTTGCTCGTAGCTAGCTTTCATGATATTGGACTGCGCAAAGATGATGTTCTGTTGAAAATCTGCTCCCTGCTCAAGTATCTTTAATACTTCTATGGCCTTGTTGTAATTTTTGTTCTGCATGTACATTTCGCCTGTTTTCACATAGGCTTCTTCAGAAAATTCGTTACGTTTTTCGTTTACTATGTATTCGTAATGCGGCAGTGCTTTTTCTTTATTTCCTTCTTTGTAATACAATTCACCTAAATAAAAATGGGCCTTTAAGGCGTTGGAACCTTGCGGGAACTCATTGAGGTACCCCTCAAAGCCCTTAATGGCCGCATTGGATTTGTTTTGGATGTATTGCCGTTCGGCCGACTCGAAGGAGGCGCTTTCCAACTCTGTATCGGTTACGTTTACAAAGCCTAAACCTTTAACCCATGAGGCATATTCGCCCACGCGGCCCTCGTCTACATATACTTGTTTTGCAGTTGCCACTGCCTGAACGGCTTCTGGTGTATTTGGATAAGCGCTTACAACCGACTTGAATTTGGACAAGGCCTTTTCGTTGGCGCCATTGTTGTAGTATACCAAGCCTTCTTTTAGCATGGCTTTGGGCACAAAGGAGCTCATTCGGTATTCTGAGGCCAGTTTTCCATAGGCTTCTATACCTTTATCGGTCTGGTTGTTGTTTATGTAGGTGTTCCCCAGCTCGTAATACGCATCGTCTCTTAAGGTTGAGTTGGGGAAACGGTTGATGAACGATTCCAGTTCGGTTATTTTCTTTTCCTGCCTGTCAACAAAGCCGTAGCTAATCGCCTTTTGGAAATGTGCGTAATCGGCATCGTCCCCACCCAGTTCTATGGCTTTATTGTATGCTTCCATGGCCGGCCAGTATTGACTGCTTGCAAATTGGCTGTCTGCCAACCTCAGGTAACTGTCTTTTATATGCGCATTGTCTTTTTGCTGGTTTCCATCTACATATGCTTTAAAATAAGTAGCGGCTTCGGCATATTCCTTTTGTTTAAAATAAGCGTAGGCCAAATCGTAATTCATATTTTTATATTCTGGCGTCTGTGAAGCCATTGTATTTTGATTGAATTGCTTAAAACCTATTACAGCTTCACTATAATTATCCATTAAATAATCAACCTCGGCATTCCAGTACGTAGCCCTTGCCGTGAACAGCAAGTCTTGCTGCTCTTTGGCAGATTTATTAAAGTATTCTTTCGCTTCTGCGTATTTACCTTCGTTAAAAAGTTCCAGTCCACGGTAAAAGGCAACTTTTTGATACGTTGTTTTTGTACTGTAATTTTTGTTCTTTTCCAACAAATCCAGAGCGGCATCGTAATTTTTGGAAGTAATGTACGAATCTACCAAAAGTTCTTGGATCTCTTGGGTGTTCTCACTGTTGGGATATGCTTTTAAATAGTTGGTAAGCACCAAAGGCGCGCTTTGGTAGGGGTTTCCTATTTCGTAGCTTAAACGTGCATAATTGAGGAAGGCATCTTTTTTAATTTGCTCGTCGAAAGGCATGTCCGAAGCATTTCTAAAGGCGTTTAATGCTTGTTGTTTCTTGTTGGTCTTTAAGTAACATTCTCCCAAATGGTAATATGCGTTCTGTGCTACGGAATTGTTCCCTTCTACTATTTTATTGAACTGCCCAATGGCCGATTCGTAATCTCCTTGTTTATAATAAGCATATCCAAGCTGATAAAAATCGGTATTGTTCCATTTTCCTCCTTTTCCTTTGTATTCTTTTAAATAAGGAATGGCGGCTTGGTATTCTTTTTTGTTGAAATAACTTTCGCCTATTATTTTATTGAGTTCGGAAAGCTCGTTCCTATCGGCATTTGGAAGCTGTTCTTTTGCCAGTTTAATGGCCTCGTCAAACTTCCCTAGCTTAAAGTTCATATCGGCCTGATAATACGAAAGGTTCTTGTTGAGCTCTTCGTTGCCCGAAACCTGATCGAAATATTGGTTTGCTTCATTGTAATCATCGCCTTGATAAGCCATGTAACCAATGTAATATTTGGCCTGCGAACCATATTCTTGAGAGGTGGACACCCTTTCCAAATATTCTTTTGCCGGCCCGTACTTCTTGGACACAAACAATGAATATCCTTTTTTAAAGTTGAATTCATCGCGTTCGGCATTGCTTAACGATTGGTCTTCGGCCATATCGTACCAATGTAACGCATTGGCATATTTTCCTTGGCTAAAATAATAGTCGGCCACATCCATAAATGCAGAACTGCGCTTGGTGGATGTTGGGTAGTTGGTAACAAAATCTTCCATTAACTTATCGGCCCCCAATTGGTTGGTCCTAATGGCTGCATTGGCAATATAATAAGCAGCATTTGCCTCTATTTCATTATCTGTGGTTGTTCTTTTTACATTTTGAAAAATAACTTGTGAGGCTTGGTATTGCTTTTTATTGTACAGGTCTAATGCTTTGTAATAATCTTTTTGACCGTATGTATAAATTTTGGATTGCTGACTGTAGGAAACTGCACTTCCCAACAGCAGCAACATAGTAAATCCTTTCTGTGTCAGATTCATAAAAAATTGGTTTGTTTCTAGTTTCAAAAATACATGAATGAACATATTAATAACGTGGTTTTTTTGTTATAATTATCCTAAAGCAATAATTTGTATTTTAGAAAAACATATAATAATTACCTTTACGGCTAGTTTTATAAAATAGTATGCTATTTAAATTATTGAAAATTTGTATACTGAATTTTCAATGCGGCCTGTTATAAAACATCAAAAACAAAAACAAATACGCACAACCAAATACAATGAGTGAAGTAATTCTAGAACTACGGGATGTTGCCATATACCAAAAAGAAAATTTGGTGTTAAGTGAAATAAATTTAAATATAAACAAAGGTGATTTTGTTTATTTAATAGGCAAGACCGGTAGCGGAAAAAGTAGTTTTATGAAAACCCTTTACGGAGATTTACCGCTTGTGCAAGGCTCGGGCGTTATTGTAGACTACGATTTGCGTACCTTAAAAGAAAAAGACATTCCTTTTTTACGGAGAAAGCTAGGTATTGTGTTCCAAGATTTTAAATTATTGCCCGACCGGACCATAAACGACAATCTTTTGTTTGTACTGAAAGCTACTGGATGGACCGACAAAGACAAAATAGCCGCCAAAATAGACGAAGTGCTTACCAAAGTGGGAATGGCCACCAAAGGATTTAAGTTCCCGCACCAATTATCGGGTGGCGAACAACAGCGGGTTGCCATTGCACGGTCTTTGCTTAACGACCCCGAGCTTATCCTGGCCGATGAGCCTACCGGAAACCTCGACCCACAAACCAGTGTGGAAGTAATGAAGGTGTTACAGGACATTAACAAAAACGGGCGTACCATTTTAATGGCCACGCACGATTATGCCCTCTTGCTAAAGTTTCCTTCTAAAACCCTAAAATGCGACGGCAGCAAAGTATTTGAAGTGGTACAGAAAAGTGTGTAGGTTTTTATTTGTAAGGCAGTCCGTTTAGGAAGTTCAACAAAAACAAATTACCTTTTATGCGACTAAATATTCATGAATGACTTTTTTACTTCCGCCTTATCAACAAATAATAAAAATTAACTCCAAGTATGGCGGCATTGGTAATAATAATGGGGATTGAAGGGAGCATTGCCCCATAAATTACAAAAAGTAGGCACCCTATGGAATTTACAATTCTTAGCCTTCTTATTTCTTTCATAAAAAAAGACAAAAGCACGCCTAAAGAAGCTGCATAGCCAATTAATTCGGTAATGGACGTATTAAAATATTCCATATAAGCTTTTTTAATTATTACATATTAAGCTACAATTCTTTGTCAAGATAATCATCAGTTTTTATAAAAAAGGTGATTATTTTTATAAAAAAGACAAAAAATATTGATTAATAATAACAATCCATTATTTTTACATCAAAAGATTTCTTTATCAGAAAAAACAATCCATGGAAGTTTTAGGAATAGATGTTGGGGCTTCTGGCATGAAAGGGGCCATTGTAGATATAAAAAAAGGGGTTTTACTTACTGAAAGATTCCGTATAGACACACCACGCCCGGCCACGCCGGAAGCAATGTCCAAAGTTATTAAAGCCATCGTGGACCATTTTAAATGGAACGGTCCTGTTGGATGCGGATTTCCATCGTCCATTAAAAACAGCATTGTGCTTACTTCAAGTAACTTGCACAGCAAATGGGTAGGGGTAAATGTTGATGAACTCTTTGAAAGCGTAACCGGACTGCCCTTTATTGTTGTAAATGACGCCGATGCGGCCGGTATTGCCGAAATTAATTTTGGTGCCGGAAAAGGGAAAAAAGGTTTTGTACTTACCATTACCGTAGGAACCGGTCTCGGGAGCGGTGCTTTTTTTAACGGAAACCTGATCCCTAACTTCGAACTTGGGCAGATGTACTATAAAAAATATAAGAATATTGAAGATTATGCCGCCAATTCCGTTCGGAAGAAAAAAGACATGAGTTTTAAAAAATGGGGAAAGCGGTTTAATAAATTCCTCGACCATGTGGAACTTATTGTATGTCCGGACTTATTTATTATTGGTGGTGGCGGCAGTAAATATTTTGACGAATATGAAAAATATTTAAAAGTAAAAACTCCTGTAATACAAGCTGAAACCCTTAATGAAGCTGGTATAATTGGTGCTGCTTATGCTGCTAAAGCATTGGCTTCGGTCAAGTTTTAAAAACAGTATCCTCCAAAAAAAACAAACACCCCAAAGATTTAAACTTTTGGGATGTTTTATATTGAACTTATTGACAAACGGATAGACTATCCTATTTGTTTGCCCATTCGTTTACGGTCTACTTCTTTTAAATAAATCTTACGGATACGCATTGTTTTTGGCGTTACCTCCACATACTCATCTTTTTGTATGTATTCCAAGGCCTCTTCCAATGAGAACTTAATAGCAGGTACAATTTTTGCTTTGTCGTCTGCTCCAGAAGAACGAACATTGGATAATTTTTTGGTTTTGGTGATATTTACCGTCATATCATCACTACGTGAATTCTCTCCAACAACCTGTCCTTCGTATATTTCTTCGTTGGGGTCCACGAAAAACTTGCCCCTATCTTGTAATTTATCAATTGAATACGGAATTGCTTTTCCGTTTTCCATAGAAATTAACGATCCGTTATTTCTTCCCGGGATATCTCCTTTGTACGGTTGATATTCCAAGAAACGGTGGTTCATTATGGCTTCTCCCGCAGTAGCTGTTAACAACTGGTTACGCAACCCTATTATACCCCTTGACGGGATGTTAAAAGTAATGTTCATACGGTCTCCTTTAGGTTCCATACTCAACATTTCACCTTTACGAAGCGTTACCATTTCTACGGCTTTACCAGAAACATCTTCGGGCAAATCAATAGTAAGCTCTTCAATAGGCTCGCATTTTTTACCATCTATTTCTTTAATGATAACTTGTGGCTGCCCAATTTGAAGTTCGTAGCCTTCGCGGCGCATGGTTTCTATTAAAACGGATAAGTGCAATACCCCCCGACCGAAAACCATAAATTTATCGGCGCTGTCGGTTGCTTCTACACGCAATGCCAAATTTTTCTCCAATTCTTTCTCCAAACGCTCCTTAATATGCCTTGAAGTAACAAACTTACCGTCTTTACCAAAGAAAGGAGAATCGTTAATGGTAAAGAGCATGCTCATGGTAGGCTCATCGATAGCAATAGTTGGAAGCCCTTCGGGGTTTTCAAAGTCGGCAATGGTATCTCCAATTTCAAAACCTTCCAGTCCGGCAATGGCACAAATGTCGCCAGCTACCACTTCATCAACTTTTTTGCGGCCAAGACCATCAAAAACATGTAGTTCTTTAATTCTTGATTTCGTTATGCTACCGTCTCTTTTAACCAAAGAAACATTCATTCCAGCTTTTAGAATTCCACGTTGTAGACGTCCAATGGCAATCCTTCCGGTAAAGGAAGAAAAGTCTAAAGAGGTTATCAACATTTGTGTAGAACCTTCTTCTACTTTTGGCGAAGGAATGTGCTCCACTACCATATCCAGCAGTGGCTCTATATTTTCTGTTGGGTTTTGCCAATCATCAGACATCCAATTGTTTTTGGCAGAACCGTATACTGTTGGAAAATCCAACTGCCATTCTTCTGCGCCAAGTTCAAACATCAAATCAAAAACGGCTTCATGCACCTCATCGGGCGTACAGTTTTCTTTATCTACTTTGTTTACGACCACAATAGGCTTCAACTTCATAGAAATGGCCTTTTGCAACACAAAACGGGTTTGCGGCATAGGGCCTTCAAAGGCATCTACCAATAGCAACACACCGTCTGCCATATTTAAAACACGCTCTACTTCACCACCAAAATCGGCGTGCCCGGGGGTGTCGATAATGTTAATTTTCGTGTCCTTGTACATTACCGATACGTTTTTGGAAAGAATTGTAATTCCACGTTCCCTTTCAAGGTCGTTGTTATCAAGGATTAGCTCCCCTGTTTCTTGGTTATCCCTGAAAAGTTCGCAATGATGTAAAATCTTATCCACCAAGGTTGTTTTTCCATGGTCAACGTGTGCGATAATTGCAATATTTTTAATGGCTGTCATATAAACCCTTTATTTTAAGGGCGCAAAGGTAGTGTTTATTTAAATGTATTGAATATAAAAAATAAAAATATTTTTGTTTTTTACAATTATTTAATACGCTACAAATCAATTATTTATAAATCAATGCATTTCCAAAACCCTTCTCTGGTTGCTCCAAATCTACCAGAAAGCCATTAATTACCAAATACTGAAGTTTTCCATCTTTTTGAAGGAAAAATGTAGGATTTGCTCCTACATGCAAGCTAAACTGAATAGGTTTTTCTTCGGCCAAAATATGTACAGGCACCGATGATGCATTCATATCGGCAGGGATATTTTTTATTACCACGTAAGCATAACCGTCTTTTAAAAGCCATTTAACACCATTTTCCATGAGTTCCCCAACCGAGTGCATTGCTTTTGGGTATATTTTTGCGGGAACAACATGGTATGCAGAAGCATCCAATTCGCGGTACCCATAATAGGTAGAAAGATCGCCCATATCTGCAATGCCTCCCCTGTCGAAATATCCATTCGGGTTATGTGCGGACACTTCGTGAGTGTTTATACCTAAATCTACAGTATATATTTTTTCCAGCAATTCGTATTGAACTCCGGTTAACTTTAAGTCGAAAAGTTTACGGTCGTTTTCGGGAATTTTAAAATACACTTCCTGCGGGACTTTTTCATATTCCTTATTGGCAATGGCATAGATAGCAGAAAGTATGGTTACGAAATTAAGTTTTCTAATTTCTTGCTTTTCCGGGTCGTTAGGGTAACCGCCGGATTCTATCAATACGGTGCTTGTTCCCCATTTTTGAATATTATCCCCAAAGGCCCTTGGCTCAAAATCGTCGTTGTACCTTCCTACTTGTCCAGGCGCGTATTGTTGGAGGATATTGTTCATGTAGCCAATAAGTTTTATGGCCCTTTTGCGCACATCGTTTATATCTTTCTCATAATTAAAAGCAGGTGCCAAATACGAAATGGTAGCAGGCTTTGGAGTTCTATTGGCATTGTAATAGGTGCTCTGGTCATGAAGATTGAAACCAAAGTCGGCTTCCAGACTATCACGGACCCTTTTTAGGGTTTTCCCTTCCGGGGATTGCAAGCGGAGCGCATCGCGGTTAACATCTATTCCCAAGGCATTTCTACGTGTAAAAAGTTCGGCGCCGTCTGGGTTCAGCATTGGTAAAAAATGGATGCGAAGGTTTGACAGCATTTCTTTCTTTTCGTCTTTAAAATCATCTGACTGGAAGAAATTTATAATATCAAAAATAGCCATGGTTGCCGTAGATTCATCGCCATGCATTTGCGACCACAAGAACACGTCTGTACTTCCCTGGCCGAAACTAATTAAATTAAGGCTTTTCCCCTTTATGGAAGTCCCTACCCGGTTTACTTCAAAAAATGGCTTGTTTTTTAAAGCAGTAATTAATGGTATAATTTGGTCATGGGTAAACCTACGTGTTTTAATGCTTTCTTCTTTATATGAATTATACGTATCATACAATTTATTGTAAAAGTCCTGAGCCTGAAGCACCTGAAAAGTCCCTATGCAAATACATAGCAACAACAGGTTTCGTACATGGTTTTTCATGAATTTTATGTTTTAATTATTAGTTGGCAATGGTTTTAAGTCTAATTTACGAACCCCGTACCTAATTTTCTCCATGAATTCTTCCCCCGGATCTGTTTTTTCGGTTCGGTAATTCGCATCGGTTTCACGCCATAGGTCTGTATTTTCAAACAAAGTATATTCATAATGACCAATTACATAGTCTATGGCATATTTCTTTTTTAAATATTTTATCAGGCGGATGTTGGATTTTAGTTGTTCATCGGTTAGGGGTGTACTTTTAGTACCTCCCACATTTTCAATCCCAATTGCACAGTAATTCAGGCCAATTACATGTCTTGCCATAAGTGTTTCGGGCATAAGTTGATAAATGGTTCCATCCCTATCTATTAAAAATTGAGAAGATACATTAAGCGTGCCCGCACCCGAAATACCCTTTCTGTTGGGCGGTAAAGTAGGCTCGTAAAAGGCATCAAAAGATTTTTGAAAAGTAGGTATCGCGGTCCAATGTACAACGACCATACGGGGAACTATTGTTGGCGTATCCTGAACCATGTTGTACCGCTCTTTTAAATATTGTAAACTGAGTTCGTTTCTCTGCTCATTAAAGATAATTTTTTCATGGACCATTGCAGGCTTGCAAGAAGTTACAAACGTCACCGTACATAATAAACTTCCTAAAACAATTAAATAGTTGGGTAATTTTCTCAGCATATATAAATGTATTAATATGATTAATCTTATCATAAATATTTCAACTGAAATACATTATAACCCTGCAAATATCGAAAAATATTTGATATTTATAGGGTATAAACTATGTTTTTTGTATATATACATTGTTTTAATAAAATACATCTTGTTTCTACACTAAAAAAAAGATTTAATGCTAAAACATTCAAAAGAAAACATGTATTGAAATAAAAGAAAAACCTCCCGATTATAGAAATTTTTGATTAAACCCACAATAATTAATCCTAAAGCCGCATATATTTTAAAATATGTGGCTTTTTCTTTAGTAAACTAACGGGGAAAACCGCTATTATCGATTAAAAAATACCCCAACAAAGTACAAAACTTTATTGGGGTTTTATTATTTTGGTCTTTTCTAGCTTTTAACTAACATGCAGCCCGCACTCCCGGTTATCCAATACTTTTGTGGGATCAAAGTATTTAAATTCGTTTTCAAGGTTATGTTCTTCCAGATAGACATCAAGTTCTTCATCGGTCCAATAGAAAAAGGGGCTCACTTTTAACACGCCATTGTCGTCTTGCGTTACAATATCCAATGTATCCCTAAATGCAGTTTGGCCTTTGCGTAAATTGGTAAACCAAACATCGGGTTTGTTTTCTTCCATGGCACGCCTAAAAGGTTCCAGTTTTACCTGCTCGGTAAATATTTTATGCTGTGGACTATCTATATGCGGAATGCCCATAACGGCATCGCGGTACGCTGATGTTTGCTGGGGAACGTATAATTTTATTTGAAGTTGCAGTGCATCAATTATACGTTCTGCATGCAGATATGTTTTATTGGTATTATAACCGGTATCGCACCAAATTACAGGAATATCCTTTTTTATTGAAGTGGTAGCATGCAAAATAGAAGCCTCATACGGTCGAAAATTGGTAGTAACAACCGGCTTTTTTGCTTGCGTAATTGCCCAAGCTACTATTTCTTCGGGTGTTTTGTTGCTAAGTTCTTTATTTATTTCTTTTAAATTCATGACACTTAATATCTAATCCAGAAAGCAAAGATATTAATAGTCTAGTAATTAAGTAGGTTTTTAACAAAAAAATCACGCGAAGTTTTTAATTAAAAAAGTAAAACATTGATTATAATGAAGTTATGGTGGATTGTGTAAGATCGGCCAAACTTTTATTTTCAAGTATTTTAAGTGTGCTGTCACGAACTTCTATCATAAGCTTGCTCAACGAACATGTTTCTTCATTTTTACAGTCGTCGCATTTTTCATAGAAATTTAAACTCACACAGGGAAGCATGGCTATTGGCCCTTCCAAAACTCTGATTAAAGAGGCAATCGTGATTTTCTCGGGTTCCCGGATTAGGTAATAGCCGCCTCCTTTTCCTTTTTTGGAACCCAGGAAGCCACTATTTTTTAGCTGAAGCAAAATAATTTCCAAAAATTTTTTGGATATATTTTCTTCTTCTGCTATTTCCGAAATCAATACTGGGGCCTTACTTTCCTTTCTAGCCATGTAAGTAAGTGCCTTTAAACCATATTTAGTTTTTTTTGAAAGCATAAGTGTTGTGTGTCAAAAATCGCGATGGTCCCTAATATACTATTTTTTTTGCAGAAATACTTCTGCCATCATGCAACGGGCACTTCCGCCGCCACAAGTTTCAATAGTATTTAGGTTAGACGACAGTATCTTGGCATATTTGTTAATAGCTGCTTTTTGTGCCTGTGTTAGGCTATCGTGTGCCGATTGGCTCATTACCAAGTATTTTTTTCCTTTTGCTGAGCGAACTTGCAGCATATTCCCGGCAAAATCGGCAACTTGGGCCTCGGTAATGTTTATAATTTCTTTTCCGTCGTTTTTTAAATGGGCAATAACATTTTTACGTTCTTTTTTATCATCTATGCTATCCAAGCAGATTACTGCAAAATTATCTCCAACACACATCATAACATTGGTATGGTATATTGCCTTTCGAGCCCCGTCTACTGTTTGATTGGCGGTAAAAATTACCGGGAAATATTCAAAATCTTCACAAAACTCAATAAATAAATCTTCATCTGCCCTGGGCGACAAGGCACAATACGCCTTTCGGTTTACCCTATCAAGAATAATACTCCCGGTACCTTCCAAATATACCCCTTCATCTTCAGCAGTTGTATAATCCATTATATTACCTATATAGAAACCGTGGTTTTCTAGTTTCTCCAACACTTCTTCCCTTCGTTCCATCCTCCTATTTTCGGCAAACATAGGATATAAAGCCACCGTTCCGTCTTCATGTGTGGAAATCCAGTTGTTGGGAAATATAGAATCGGGCGTGTCGGGCTCCTGTGTATCGTCAATGGTAATAACGTTAACACCTACTTCCCTCAAGGTTTTAACCAGCCCGTCAAACTCTTGTTGTGCCTTTTTATTAACCGAAGCGTTTAAAAGGTCTATATCTTCCTGAAAATAATTGTTTACGGCAGTTTGTTCGTTCATTCTAAACCTTACTGGCCGTACCATAAAAATCGTATCGGTGATTTGTTGCATAGCTACATCCAATTTTACCGCGCAAAGCTACAAATATAGATAGAAGTTATCTAATATAAAATACGTGTTAATTCCGTATCAATGGCATTGTAGAACAACGTAAAAGTCCTTCTTGCTTTGCAATTTCTGCATAAGGTATTTCTTCTACCGTAAAGTCCTGCTCTTGTAGCCATTTGTTGAGCCTTGTAAAGTTTTTTTCTGAAACTACAATGTTCGAGTCTATGGAAAATACATTGCTAAACATATGATACATTTCGTCCTTGCTGATATGAAACAGGTTTTCGTGGCCAAACAAACGTACCAAATATTCATAATCGGTCAAGTCCCTGAAGCCTTCCTTATGTATAATCCCTTTGTTTTTTCCTACCGGCTGAAAACAACAGTCTAAATGAAGGGCATTGTCCCTAGCTATTGTATTGGACTTGTTCAGGTCGAATTCTTTTACCGTTTTACCGGGAAACATATCTTTTATAAATTGCACCCCGTGCATATTGGTCCTGGCCGTAATGTAGTTGGGGTAATCTTTGCCCTTGTATGTGCCTATAAAAATATAATCGTTCCATAACATTACATCGCCACCTTCTATATGGACTTCTTCTGGGGGCGTAATTACTTTTGACGGGTTCATTTGGTCTATTACGTACTGAATGGCATCGAGTTCTTTTTCCCGGTCCGGTAAAATATTTGATTTTATAAAATAATCGTCAATTACAAACGCAATGTCCCTTGAAAATATTTGATTGCAGTTTTCTATTAGTTCAGGCCGGAACACTTCAACATTATATTTTTTTAAAACAGCCGAAAATGCTTCCATTTCTGGCACCATGTCCTCTTCTTTGGGGTACGTCCCAGCCTTTATGTGTTGCAACGATTTTGGATCGTAAGCTTCTTCAATGGATGGAACAGGGCCATTACTTTTTGCTGTTCCCAAAACAACGGCCTGTAGCCTTGATGTTTCATTTTTAATATGCAATGTTAACATAAAAATTTAATTTTTTTGCAATCTCTTATACCCATTATATGCAAAATCGGGCACTAAAAACCAACACAAAAACAAATCCGTATTGTTGGCCAAAAATATCATTAATAATTCAATTATAAAATCGAGTAAAAACATTCCTTTTATAAATAACAAAACGGGATATGTTTTGCAACATACCCCGTTTTGTTATCATTGAATATTCTTTATCGTTTACTAACTTCTACAAAAGGTCTTAAATTTTCTCCTACATATATTTGTCTAGGCCTTCCAATTGGTTCCTTTTTTAAGCGCATTTCTCTCCATTGTGCAATCCAGCCCGGTAATCTACCCAATGCAAACATTACGGTAAACATTTCAGTTGGGATTCCAAGCGCCCTATAAATAATACCCGAGTAGAAATCTACGTTTGGATATAGCTTTCTTTTTACAAAGTAATCGTCTTCCAGCGCTTGTTTTTCCAATCCTTTGGCTATTGACAATACAGGATCTTCGACCCCAAGGTCGCCAAGCACTTCATCTGCTGATTTTTTTATGATTTTGGCGCGTGGGTCAAAATTTTTATAAACCCTGTGCCCAAAGCCCATTAAACGAAAGGAATCGTTCTTATCCTTGGCCTTTTCCATATATTTTGCAGTATCCCCGCCATCTTCTTTAATACCTTCCAACATTTCAATAACAGCTTGGTTGGCGCCTCCGTGAAGCGGCCCCCATAATGCTGAAACTCCTGCCGAAAGGGATGCAAACAATCCGGCGTGCGAAGACCCCACAATTCTTACCGTAGAAGTAGAACAGTTTTGTTCATGATCGGCATGCAGAATCAACAATTTGTCCAATGCATCTACCACGACCGGGTTTAACTTGTATTCTTCATTAGGTTTTTTAAACATCATGTAAAGCATGTTCTCCACGTATCCCAATGATGCATTTCCGTAATCGTAAGGCTTGGAATTTCTTCTTCGAAGCGTCCAGGCTGCCAATACAGGGAATTTACCCATGATTTTCACGATGGCATTGTACATGTCTTCTTCAGAATTGATATCCACACAAGAAGGGTTAAAGGCCGTCAAGGCACTTGTTAACGATGAAAGAACTCCCATTGGGTGTGCCGTCCTGGGGAAACTGTCCACTATCTTCTTTACGTCTTCGTCTACTTCAGAATTTGCTTTAATATCACTATGGAACTTATCCAGTTGCTCTTTGTTTGGAAGCTCGCCAAAGATTAATAAATATGCTACTTCCAAGAAATTTGCCTTTTCTGCCAGGTCTTCAATAGCATACCCCCTGTACCTTAAAATCCCTTTTTCTCCATCTAGATATGTTATTGCACTTTCACAAGAACCTGTGTTTTTATAACCGGGGTCCAAAGTAATAACTCCGGCAGAAGCTCTTAGTGTTTTAATATCTATTCCTATTTCATTTTCAGTACCTTCAACAATTGGGAATTCTATTTTTTTACCTTTATACTCAAAAGTAGCCGTATCTGACATAATATATTATTAGTTTTTACAATTTTTTACAAGTGTTGCGAAAATACGAAATTAACTGTTAATTTAGGGTTAAGCCCGCTTCTTTTTCAAGGATATGGAAGTTAAAATAATACCAAAATTGCAATTTTGCTCAAATTGGTTTCTATTTGTTATATATAAGCTTGTCCATTTTTATGGCTGAAGGATTTTTTTGGGGTTTAAAGCTATTCTGAAACGGTATTGGCAACCTATATAGATCCTTGTAATATTCCCTAACCGATTTTTCCCAACTGAAGCGTTTGTTTTTTGCAACTTTACTAATATGTTTCCAAATTTCCTTGTCTTCAAAAAATAAGTCTACCGCATCTTCAAACACATTAATGAATTCCCTGTTTTTTTCTTCCAGCGTAATGCCTCCAAACGAAAATCCCGTTTTCATGTGCTCAACGGTATCTTTTAAACCTCCTGTGGCATGAACCAAACATGGTTGGCCGTTTCTCATGGCCAACATTTGACTTATTCCGCAGGGTTCGAACAAACTTGGCATCAAATACAAATCAGATTCGTAATAAAGGGAATCTATAATTTCTTCCGACTGCCCATTTATAAATATAAAATTTTCATTTTCATAGCTGATATTCCGGAGCAACTGCTCGTATTCCGGAGCACCGGTTCCCAGAACAATATAAACCCCGTTTCTTTTTTTAAGGACCTGTAGTATCTGTTCCAGTACCCTTGGATTGTTTTTATAAAAAAAGAATTTTTGTTCCGTGAGCCTAGCTACACTTACACACATAAAGTCGGGCTTTTGTTCCCTCAACATGGCTATTTTATCTCCGGTATGCGCTAAAAAATCTGCTTTATACTTTTTATTGGGCTCTTGCAGCCATTTAAATATATAGCGCAGACTATTTCTGTACAGTTCGTTTTTCCTGACCCTGTTAATGTTCCTGTAATTGCATCCGTTTAAAATTCCAAACAACCTACCCTGTTTGTCTGCCTCCTTCAAATCTTCTTCCAATCCTTCTCCTCCAATAAATACCGGCGGATTACTCGGTTTTTGAATATCTTCTTTATAAGAAGGCGATACGGTATGAACTGCATCGGCAAAGCGAATGCCCAATGCCATTAAATTGATGCAGTCGTGGTACCGGGGATCTTTTAAGCGACTTTCGTCATAATCAATATCCGGATAAAATGCCTTTAGGGAAGAATGATTTTTGTCAAAAGGACGTATTCCCTGAATGGCCAAATTATGAATGGAATACACGCACCTAATATTCTGCAACAATTTATATTCGGGATGAAATTCTTTTAAAAACAACAATAAACTAGTATGCCAATCGTGTAAGTGCATAATTTGCAGTCCGCCAAACACTCCTTGTTTTATTGCCTGCGCAACTGCCGTACAGAACAATGAAAACATACAAGCATCTGTATAAAAAGGTTGCTCCGGGTCATTAAAATAGATATGCGCAATATCTCCCGAAACAATTGCAGGATGATCTATTACATAATGTGCAATATTGGCCATCTCTTTTTTCCCCGGAACCTGATACAAAATTGCCTCTTGAACCATTCCGCGGTACTTAAACCTTAAATTGCATTTTTTAATTCCGCCTTGATGCAACCTACCATAGGAAGGCGTAACTATATGCACAGTATCGTTATTGGCGGCCAATTGCCTGGGAACGTCCCGGACAACATCGCCCATCCCCCCGGCTTTACAGTTGGGTATCGCATCGTTTTCGGCACAAACAAAAAGAAAATTAGACTTCACAAGGCAACTCGTTTTAGAAGGTTAATAATGAGTTATGGTCAATATTCAAGAAAAATTGAGACCACAGGCTTTAAACACCTTTAAATTAATCAATTATACCGAGATAAGGAAAATATACTTTATTAAATCAATGTTAATATCGCACTTGATTTCACGGCAATAAAAAAACCTCCCAAAAAATTGGGAGGTTTTGTGTTTTATTTAAAACGTTTCCTGTTACTTTATTTTAAACGCTTTTTCTTGCGGATAGAAGGCCACGGCACCCAATTCTTCCTCAATGCGGAGCAATTGGTTATATTTGGCCATACGATCGCTTCGGGAAGCAGATCCTGTTTTAATCTGCCCTGTGTTTAATGCTACGGCAAGATCGGCAATGGTATTGTCTTCGGTCTCTCCAGAACGGTGAGACATTACTGAAGTATACCCTGCATTTTTGGCCATATTTACCGCTGCAATGGTTTCGGTTAGCGTACCTATTTGGTTTACCTTAATCAAAATAGAATTTGCTATGCCATTATCGATTCCTTTAGACAAACGCTCTACATTGGTAACGAATAAATCGTCTCCAACCAATTGTACTTTGTCGCCTACTTTTTCCGTAAGCATTTTCCAGCCTTCCCAATCGTTTTCATCCATACCATCTTCAATAGAAATAATTGGATATTTTTGGCTTAGCCCGGCTAAATATTCTGCTTGCTCAGCAGAAGTTCTCACAGCGCCTTTATCGCCTTCAAACTTTGTATAATCGTATTTGCCATCTACATAAAACTCTGCTGAAGCACAGTCTAAAGCAATCATTACTTCATCGCCCATTTTATATCCGGCCTTTTCCACAGCTTTAGAAATGGTATCCAGTGCATCTTCGGTTCCATCAAGCGTGGGCGCAAAACCTCCTTCATCTCCTACAGCGGTACTTAAACCTCTGTCGTGCAATACTTTTTTAAGGTTATGAAAAATTTCGGTCCCCATTTGCATGGCGTGTGTAAAGTTTTTTGCTTTCACGGGCATTACCATAAATTCCTGAAAGGCAATAGGTGCATCAGAATGCGAACCCCCGTTAATAATGTTCATCATGGGGACCGGAAGCGTATTTGCACTTACGCCGCCTACATATCGGTATAATGGCATCCCGAGTTCGTTTGCTGCTGCTTTTGCTACGGCTAGTGAAACCCCTAAAATAGCATTTGCTCCCAATTTGGATTTATTTGGGGTTCCATCTAGATCGATCATGGTTTGATCGATCAAATTCTGTTCAAATACAGAAGCTCCTACAAGTTCTTCTGCTATAATTGTGTTTACGTTTTTTACGGCCTGTGCCACACCTTTCCCCATGTAATCTTTACCTCCATCGCGCAATTCTACTGCTTCGTGTTCTCCGGTAGATGCACCAGAAGGCACCGCAGCCCTGCCCAAGACTCCATTTTCTGTTACTACATCTACTTCTACGGTTGGATTTCCTCTTGAATCTAATATCTGGCGTGCATGAACACTTATTATTATACTCATACTGTTTCTAGTTTTTGTTGTTTAATGTTTTCTATAAATTGATCGAATAAATATGTGGCATCATTAGGTCCGGGACCAGCTTCTGGGTGATATTGAACCGAAAAACAATTCTTTTTAAGGTGTTTAATGCCCATTACTTCATTGTCGTTTAAATGAGTGTGGGTAATTTCAATATCAGGATTGGCTTCCGCTTCCTTTCTGTTGATGGCAAAACCATGATTTTGGGAGGTAATCTCTCCTTTTCCGGTGCTATGGTTAATAACCGGATGATTAATTCCACGGTGGCCGTTATACATTTTAAAGGTTGATATCCCCTGAGATAATGCAATTATCTGGTGGCCCAGGCAAATCCCGAACAAAGGAAGATCTTTATCTATAATGGTTTTTGCTATTTCTATAACCGAGGTTAAGGGTTCTGGATCTCCGGGTCCATTGGACAAAAAGTACCCATCCGGATTAAAGGCCTTCATCTCGTCAAAAGTGGCATTGTATGGAAAAACTTTAATATAACAATCGCGTTTTGCCAAGTTTCTAAGGATGTTTTTCTTGATACCCAAATCCATGGCTGCGATTTTATAGGTTGCATCTTCGTTACCGAAGAAGTAAGGTTCTTTAACAGATACTTTTGAAGCAAGCTCAAGTCCTTTCATGTTGGGAGTATTTGCCAACTGCGACTTCAAATCGTCTATTTTGTCTACTTCGGTAGAAATTACGGCATTCATTGCACCATGGTCCCTGATGTAACTTACCAGTGCCCTTGTATCTACATCGGAAATTGCAAGTAAATTGTTCTCTGCTAAAAAGTTCTCCAATGAATCGGATTTTCCGGTGCGGGATGGTACATAGCTAAAGTTTTTGCATATAAGCCCTGCAATTTTAACCGAATCTGATTCTTCTTCATCATTTTTTACACCGTAATTTCCAATATGTGCATTGGTGGTTACCATTAATTGCCCAAAATATGATGGATCGGTAAAAATTTCCTGATAGCCTGTCATTCCAGTATTAAAACAGACTTCGCCAAATGCGCTTCCTTCTTTATTGGCTACTGATTTTCCATAAAATATGGTTCCGTCGGCCAATAAAATCATTGCTTTTTTTCTTGTTTGATACTTCATTTGTGGATGTTACAAAAAGTTTTACAAAATAACATAAAAAAAAGGATAAACTAAAGCGTTTATCCTTTTTGATATGTTATGATAACATTAATCACTATTCTTGTGAAGTTTCTGGTTTTTCTTTATCAGAATCTTCATCTTTAGCAGGAGCTTCTTTAACCTGAGGGGCTTCAACAGTAGCTTCCTCGGCAGCTTTCTTGCTTCTACTTCTTCTGGTCGACTTTTTCTTTGCAGGTTTGTCGGCATTGTAAATTTCGTTGTAATCAACCAATTCTATCATTGCCATGTCTGCATTATCACCAAGCCTGTTGCCCAGTTTAATAATTCTAGTATACCCCCCGGGCCTGTCGCCTACTTTAGCGGCTACTTCCCTAAAAAGTTCGGTTACTGCATATTTGTCTCTAATCCTACTAAAAACGATACGCCTGTTGTGTGTTGTATCTTCTTTAGACTTGGTCACTAGCGGCTCAATAAACTGCTTTAAAGCTTTTGCTTTGGCCAATGTTGTATTGATGCGCTTATGCTCGATTAAAGAGCAGGCCATATTGGCAAGCATAGCCTTTCTGTGGGCTGCCTTTCTGCCTAAATGGTTAAATTTTTTTCCGTGTCTCATGACGTTTCTTTTAAACCTTCATCTTGCTCAACCTACGTTAAGGGAGCAAATTATGATGTTTGTTATTTACTGTTACTAATCTTTATCTAATTTATATTTTGATAGGTCCATCCCAAAGCTAAGCCCCTTATTGTTTACCAGTTCTTCTAGCTCGGTTAGTGACTTTTTACCAAAGTTTCTGAATTTCATTAAATCGTTCTTGTTAAAAGATACCAAGTCTCCAAGTGTATCTACTTCGGCCGCTTTTAAACAGTTTAGCGCACGTACTGAAAGATCCATGTCCACTAGCTTTGTTTTAAGCAGTTGGCGCATATGAAGTGATTCTTCATCATAGGTCTCTGTTTGTGCAATTTCATCAGCTTCAAGTGTTATACGCTCATCAGAGAATAACATGAAGTGGTGAATAAGTATTTTTGCGGCTTCGGTTAAAGCATCTTTTGGGTGAATTGAACCGTCTGAAATAATTTCGAACACCAATTTCTCGTAATCGGTTTTTTGTTCCACACGATAATTCTCAATGCTATATTTAACATTTTTGATAGGAGTATATATAGCGTCCGTGAAGATGGTTCCAAGAGGCGCATTGGCTTTCTTGTTCTCTTCGGCAGGCACGTACCCTCTACCCTTTTCAATCGTGATTTCCATATTTATGGTTACCTTAGGGTCTAAATTACAGATAACAAGATCTGGGTTTAACACCTGAAAACCAGAAATAAATTTTTGGAAATCTCCAGCAGTGATCTGTTCTTTACCTGAGATTGAAATAGAAACGGTCTCGTTATCGATGTCATCTATTTGTCTTTTAAAACGAACTTGTTTTAAATTTAAAATGATTTCCGTAACGTCTTCAACTACACCGTCTATGGTAGAAAATTCATGTTCTACTTTATCTATTCTGGTTGATGTAATTGCAAAACCTTCTAATGAAGATAAAAGAACTCTTCGTAATGCGTTACCAACGGTCAATCCGTATCCTGGTTCCAAAGGTCTGAATTCAAACTTACCTTCGAAATCGGTAGAATCGATCATTATAACTTTATCGGGCTTCTGAAAATTTAGTATTGCCATAGTACGACTGCTGTCTAATTATTATTTAGAGTATAACTCGACGATTAATTGCTCTTTAATGTTTTCTGGAATTTGTAAACGCTCGGGAACAGTAACAAAAGTTCCTTCTTTTTTCTCGTTGTTCCAAGTAATCCATTCGTAAACACTACTGTTGTTTGAAAGCGAATTGTTAATAGCTTCCAATGATTTTGATTTTTCCCTTACCCCAACTACATCGCCTGGCTTTAATTGGTAAGATGGAATGTTCACGATTTCTCCGTTCACGATAATATGACGGTGCGAAACCAATTGTCTGGCCCCTCTTCTTGAAGGAGATATGCCCATTCTGTAAACTACGTTGTCCAAACGGGACTCGCAAAGCTGTAAAAGTACTTCACCGGTAACACCTTTGCTACGGTTTGCTTTTTCGAATAGGTTTCTAAACTGTCTTTCTAATATACCGTAAGAGTACTTTGCTTTTTGCTTCTCCATTAACTGGACAGCATATTCTGATTTTTTACCTCTTCTACGGTTGTTACCGTGTTGTCCTGGAGGATAATTTCTTTTTTCGAAAGATTTATCGTCTCCAAATATTGCTTCCCCGAATTTACGGGCTATTTTGGTCTTAGGACCTCTGTATCTTGCCATGTTTTTTTAAAATTGTGAAGGTGATTATGAATTAAGGCTATCCTTCGATAATCGTAAAAACCTCCTTTTAAACATAAATTAATTAAACTCTTCTTCTTTTAGGTGGACGACATCCATTGTGGGGTAGCGGGGTAACATCAATAATTTCTGTTACTTCAATACCTGCATTATGAATGGAACGGATTGCTGATTCTCTACCAGAACCTGGACCTTTAACGTACACTTTAACTTTTCTAAGACCTGCCTCCTGAGCTACTTTTGCAGCATCTTCTGCAGCAATCTGCGCAGCATAAGGAGTGTTTTTCTTAGAGCCTCTGAATCCCATTTTTCCTGCTGATGACCATGCAACTACATCTCCTTTTTTGTTTGTAAGTGAAATGATTACGTTGTTGAATGATGCAGCTATATGAGCTTCACCTACAGACTCTACTACAACTTTGCGTTTCTTAGCAGTTTTTGTATTTGACTTTGCCATAATTAAGCTACGAATTATTTAGTTGCCTTTTTCTTGTTAGCAACAGTTTTTCTTTTACCTTTTCTTGTTCTAGAGTTGTTCTTAGTACGCTGACCCCTTAAAGGAAGTCCAGCTCTATGACGAATACCTCTTTGACAACCGATGTCCATTAAACGCTTAATGTTTAACTGAACCTCTGAGCGGAGCTCTCCTTCGATCTTGAATGAAGAAATTGCCTCTCTGATTGCAGCGATATCTTCATCTGCCCAATCGTTAACTTTTTTGTCTTCGCTAACCTGAGCTTTTTCTAAGATCTCTTTAGCTCTACTTTTTCCTATACCAAAGATGTAAGTTAAACCTATAACTCCTCTTTTGTGCTTTGGTAAATCTACTCCTGCGATTCTAGCCATAACTTATCCTTGTCTTTGTTTAAATCTAGGATTCTTTTTATTAATTACATACAATCTCCCTTTTCTACGCACAATTTTGCACTCGGGACTTCTTTTCTTTAGTGATGCTCTTACTTTCATCTCTTTAATATCTATAAGTAATTCTTGCTTTGGTAAGGTCGTAAGGGCTCATTTCAAGTTTCACCTTATCTCCCGGTAAGAGTTTAATGTAATGCATGCGCATTTTACCGGAGATATGAGCCGTTACTACGTGACCATTCTCTAATTCTACTCGAAACATTGCATTGGACAATGCTTCTATAATAGTTCCATCTTGTTCTATTGCTGGTTGTTTTGCCATAACTAAGCTACAACTTTTCTGTTTTTACCTGTTTTCATCAAGCCATCGTAATGCCTGTTCAACAAGTATGAGTTAACCTGTTGCATTGTATCAATGGCAACACCCACCAAAATAAGCAATGAGGTACCGCCATAAAACAATGCCCATCCTTGCTGAATCCCCATGATCTTCATGACAATTGCAGGCAATACTGCAATGAGTGCCAAAAATAATGATCCTGGGAACGTAATAAGGGACATTATTTTATCTAAATAATCTGAGGTTTCCTTACCGGGGCGTATGCCCGGGATAAATCCACCGCTTCTTTTTAGGTCGTCTGCCATTTTATTGGTTGGTACTGTAATTGCGGTGTAAAAATACGTAAATATTATAATTAACAATGCAAATACTATATTGTACCACAATCCAAAGATATTACTAAACTCTGTTTGCAACCATTCTCCAACACCAGTATCTTTCAATGCACCTATTCTACCTATGTATGCAGGTGCAAACATAATTGCCTGAGCAAAAATAATTGGCATTACCCCTGATGCATTCAACTTCAATGGAATATACTGTCTTGAACCAAATACATTTTTCTCGTAACCTCCAGAGGCTGTTCTTCGTGCGTATTGAACCGGTATTTGTCTAGTTGCCATTACAAGCATGATACATGCCAGGATAACAACGAACCATAAAATCAATTCAATCAATATCAACATTAATCCTCCGTTGGATCCTGCAGTCCTGGAAACGAATTCCTGAACAAACGACTGTGGCATTCTTGCAATAATACCTACCATAATAAGTAAGGAGATACCGTTACCAATACCTTTATCGGTAATTTTTTCTCCCAACCACATGGCAAAAATGGTACCTGTTACCAAAATTAACACTGCCGGAATCATAAAGTCCAGTCCTTTTCCTAATAGAAAGGCGCTGTCCGGAACCCCTAAAGATCCTAGTGAATACAAATAGGCCGGGGCTTGCACCAAACAGATACCTATGGTTAACCATCTGGTTATTTGGTTTAATGTTTTTCTCCCGCTCTCTCCTTCTTTCTGTAATTTTTGAAGATAAGGAATGGCCAGCCCCATTAACTGTACCACAATTGATGCGGAAATATATGGCATGATACCCAATGCAAAGAACGAAGCGTTTGCAAAAGCACCGCCTGTAAATGCATTTAATATCCCCAATAAACCTCCTCCATCTGTCCTGGACGATAATTCTGCCAATTGTTGCGTATCAATACCCGGCAAAACTACTTGTGCCCCAAAACGGTACACTAACAAAAGTCCTAAGGTAACTATAATCCTTCCCTTAAGTTCTTCAATCTTCCAGATATTGCTTAATGTCTCAATAAATTTCTTCATGGTTACTTGTTGGTTATAAACTTACTGCTTCACCTCCTGCTGCTTCGATAGCTGCTTTTGCGCTGGCGGTAAATTTATGTACTGATATTTTTAATTTAGCTTTTAGTTCTCCACCACCTAATATTTTTACCAAGTCTGAAGACTTAACAACTCTGTTGCTAACTAAAACATCTAAATCAACAGTGTCTTTAACAACACCTTTATCAACCAATTCCTGTAACTTGTTTAAATTGATACCAACGTATTCTTTTCTATTGATGTTGTTAAAACCAAATTTAGGAACACGTCTTTGAAGTGGCATCTGCCCACCTTCAAAACCAATTTTCTTAGAGTATCCAGAACGGGACTTGGCTCCTTTATGACCTCTAGTGGCTGTACCACCTTTGCCGGAACCTTGGCCGCGACCTACTCTTTTTCCGTCTTTATGTACTGAACCTTTAGCGGGTTGTAAGTTACTTAAATTCATAACTATATTGTTATTAAGCTTCTTCTACAGAAACTAAGTGTTCTACTTTTTTTACCATACCAAGGATATTTGGCGTTGCATTATGCTCGACTGTTTGACCAATTCCTTTAAGGCCTAATGCTTTTAACGTTCTTTTTTGTGTTTCAGGACGTTTTATATTGCTTCTTACTTGTGTAACTTTAATCTTTCCCATGATTATCCTTGATTTATCCTTTAAAAACTTTTTCTAAAGAAATCCCTCTTTGAGCTGCTACGGTCTTTGCATCCCTTAAACGTAACAAGGCATCAAAAGTTGCTTTTACTACGTTGTGCGGGTTTGAAGACCCTTGCGATTTAGAAAGTACGTCGTGTACCCCAACTGCTTCTAGTACCGCACGTACTGCACCACCTGCAATAACCCCGGTACCGTGTGAAGCCGGCTGTACATATACCCTTGCTCCTCCGTATTTTCCTTTTTGCTCATGAGGCAATGTACCTTTGTTAAGAGGTATACGAACTAAGTTTTTCTTTGCATCTTCTACTGCTTTGGAAATAGCATCCGCTACTTCTTTAGATTTACCTAATCCGTGACCAACTACTCCGTTCTCGTCTCCCACAACTACAATTGCAGAGAAACCGAAGGCTCTACCTCCCTTAGTAACTTTAGTAACTCTTTGTACACCTACTAAGCGATCTTTTAATTCAAGTCCGCTGGGCTTTACTAATTCTACGTTTTTATAATCTTGATACATATTTTCTTAGAATTTAAGTCCTGCTTCTCTAGCACCGTCTGCTAATGATTTAACCCTACCATGGTATAGATAACCACCTCTATCAAAAGAAATAGTTTCATACCCAGCGCTTTTTGCTTTCTCTGCAATAGCTTTTCCAACCAGGGCAGCGATTTCTATTTTAGTACCTTTTGCAGAACTAATTTCTTTGTCTCTTGATGATGCCGCCAATAAGGTCTTTCCAGATTCGTCATCTATCAATTGTGCGTAAATTTCTTTATTGCTTCTAAAAACAGCCAGTCTTGGTCTTGCCTCCGTTCCGGAAACAACCTTACGTATCCTGTTTTTGATTCTCTGTCTTCTTTCAGTCTTTGATAATGCCATAATGCTAATTATTAAGCTGATTTACCTGCTTTTCTTCTTAATTGTTCTCCAACAAACTTGATTCCTTTTCCTTTGTAAGGCTCTGGCTTACGGAAAGAACGGATTTTAGCTGCTACCTGACCAACTAATTGCTTATCGAATGAAGTTAGTTTTACGATTGGGTTTTTTCCTTTTTCAGATATCGTCTCTACTTTTACCTCAGAGGCAAGCTCGATAATGATGTTATGGGAAAAACCAATGGCCAAATCTAATTTCTGACCTTGGTTGCTGGCCCTGTAACCAACTCCAACCAATTCTAACTCTTTAGTAAAGCCTTCTGAAACACCTATAATCATGTTATTGATTAATGATCTGTACAGACCGTGCTTGGCTTTAATGTTTTTTATCTCTGAAGAACGTTCTACAACTACATTCCCTTCTTCTACTTTTACAGTAACATCAGAAAATGTTTGTTTTAATTCTCCAAGTTTACCTTTTACGGTAACTTCGTCTTCTTTAACATCTACAGTAACTCCCTCGGGAATTGCTATTGGACTATTACCTATTCTTGACATTTTTTCTTGTCTTTATATATTAGTAAACGTAACACAATACTTCTCCTCCAACGCTCTCTTTTTTAGCCTGCTTGCTGGTCATTACCCCGTGGGAAGTTGACACAATAGCAATACCAAGACCGTTAAGAACCCTAGGAAGTTCATCTTTTCCGGCATACTTACGCAGACCGGGCGTACTTATACGCTTTAGCTTTTTAATAACAGGTTCTTTGGTTAGCTTATCGTACTTCAAAGCTATTTTGATAATCCCCTGTAGGGAGTCGTCTTCAAATTTATAACTTAAAATATATCCTTGGTCGAATAATATTTTAGTGATGTCTTTCTTCAAATTTGAAGCAGGTATTTCTACCACTCTATGACCAGCGCTGTTCGCGTTTCTTATTCTTGTTAAATAATCTGATATAGGATCTGTATACATCTGTATTTATTTACGGTAACAGTTTTCGGTTTTTTGGCCGAACTTGCCACCAATTAAAATTTTCTTACCAACTTGCTTTTTTAACCCCTGGGATCAAACCTTGGTTTGCCATTTCCCTGAACGTTACACGGGAAATCCCAAAAGTACGCATGTACCCTCTTGGTCTTCCGGTTAATTTACAACGGTTGTGCAAACGTACCGGCGAAGCGTTTTTTGGTAATTTTTGTAATGCTTCATAATCTCCGGCTTCTTTTAAGGCCTTTCTTTTTTCAGCATATTTTTCTACCAATTTTTCTCTTTTTACCTCGCGGGCTTTCATTGATTCTTTAGCCATGTCTTAATTCTTTTTAAAAGGTAATCCTAATTCGCTTAATAATGATTTTGCCTCTTTATCGGTTTCAGCACTGGTTACAAAGGTAATATCCATACCCGAGACCTTGTTTACTTTATCGATATTAATTTCCGGGAAAATAATCTGCTCGGTAACACCAAGGTTGTAATTCCCCCTTCCGTCAAAACCATTTGCTTTGATACCATTAAAATCTCTTACTCTTGGCAGTGCAGAAGTAATCAATCTATCTAAGAATTCGTACATTTTCTCCCCGCGTAAAGTTACTTTTGCCCCAATTGGCATTCCTTTACGTAGTTTAAATGATGCAACATCTTTTTTAGATATCGTTGCAACTGCTTTTTGCCCAGATATTCTACTTAATTCGTCTACTGCGTATTCGATTAGTTTTTTATCTGCAACAGCTGCACCAACTCCACGGCTAATAACAATCTTTTCTAGTTTAGGCACCTGCATAACATTGGTATAACCAAACTCTCCTGTAAGAGCAGAAACTATTCTTTCTTTGTACTCTTGTTTTAATCTTGGAATGTAAGCCATAATTAAATTACTTCATTAGATTTTTTAGAAAATCTCACTTTCTTACCATCTCTTGTTTCATAACCAACCCTTGTTGTCTCGCCCGATTTGGGATCGATCAACGATAGGTTTGAAATATGGATAAGAGCTTCTTTCTTAACGATACCTCCTTGAGGGTTTTTAGCGCTTGGCTTCTCGTGTTTAGACACGAGGTTTACGCCCTCAACAATCGCTTTGTTCTTTTCACGATCTACTCTAAGTACTTGCCCTTCTGAACCTTTATGGTCTCCTGCAATTACCCTAACAGTATCTCCTGATTTTATCTTTAGTTTTATCATTGTCTTAATGTATTAAAGCACCTCTGGCGCCAATGATACAATTTTCATAAACTGCTTGTCGCGCAATTCTCTTGCCACTGGTCCAAATACACGGGTTCCGCGCATTTCGCCTGCTGGGTTAAGGAGCACGCAAGCATTATCATCAAAACGGATGTAAGAGCCGTCTGGTCTTCTTACTTCTTTTTTGGTACGAACCACTACTGCTGTGGATACCTGTCCTTTTTTAACGTTTCCGTTTGGAGTGGCATCTTTTACGGTAACAACTATTTTGTCACCAACAGAAGCATATCTTCTTTTAGTACCTCCTAAAACGCGGATGGCCAAAACTTCTTTAGCCCCGGTGTTGTCTGCTACTTTTAATCTTGATTCCTGTTGTACCATAATTATTTCGCTCTTTCAATGATTTCAACTAATCTCCAACATTTGGTTTTACTCAATGGACGTGTCTCCATTATTTTTACTGTATCGCCAATGTTGCAATCGTCTTTTTCGTCGTGCGCAACATATTTTTTAGTTTTTAACACGAACTTACCGTACATAGGGTGCTTTACTCGTTTAACTTCAGAAACCACTATGGATTTCTGCATTTTGTTACTTGTAACTACCCCTATTCTTTCTTTTCTTAAATTTCTATTTTCCATCTTCTAGCAGAATCGAATTATTGTAATTCTCTTTTAGTAAGCTCTGTTGCCAATCTTGCCACGGTTCTTCTAGTATGTCTCAACTGAAGTGGATTTTCCAAAGGCGTGATTGCATGAGCCAGTTTTAAATCTGCATATTGTTTTTTAACAATACCAAGCTTTTCTTGTAGCTCAGCAGTAGACAATTCTCTAATTTCTGACTGTTTCATAATCTTCTTAATAATTAAGCTGAATAATCTCTAGCTACAATAAACTTTGTTTTTACAGGCAGTTTCTGTGCTGCAAGCCTTAAGGCTTCTTTTGCAACATCCATAGGAACTCCGCCTATTTCAAACATAATTCTACCTGGTTTAACTACAGCTGCCCAATATTCTGGGGCACCTTTACCTTTACCCATACGCACCTCAAGAGGCTTTTTTGTAATTGGCTTGTCTGGGAAAATTTTAATCCACAATTGCCCTTCCCTTTTCATGAAACGGGTTGCTGCAACACGGGCCGCTTCTATTTGACGGGCCGTGATAAACGATGAATCCATTGATTTTATCCCAAACATACCATTTGAAAGTTCATGCCCTCTTTGAGAGATTCCTTTCATACGGCCTTTTTGCTGCTTACGGTATTTTGTTCTTTTCGGCTGTAACATTTTTCTTTTACTTTAAAAAATTACTTTCTACGACGAGATTTTCTTCCACCACCGGCATTGTTTCCGCCGCCTTTCCCTTGTTTCTTGGACATTCCAACAAGCGGGGAAAGTTCTCTTTTACCATACACCTCGCCTTTCATGATCCACACTTTGATTCCCAACCTACCATAAGTAGTGTGAGCCTCGTGCAATGCGTAATCAATGTCAGCTCTAAATGTTGACAAAGGAATCCTTCCATCTTTGTACGCTTCTGAACGCGCCATTTCAGCTCCGTTCAAACGTCCTGAGATTTGAATTTTAATACCTTCTGCATTCATACGCATGGCAGCGGCAATAGCCATTTTAATTGCACGCCTGTATGAAATCCTGTTTTCAATTTGACGGGCAACACTAGCCGCTACAAGGTTTGCATCCAGTTCCGGTCTTTTAATCTCAAAGATATTGATCTGAACTTCTTTGTCTGTAATTTTCTTAAGCTCTTCTTTTAGCTTGTCTACCTCTTGGCCGCCTTTACCAATAATGATACCTGGACGGGCCGTGGTGATAGTAACGGTTACAAGCTTCAATGTACGCTCAATAATTACCCTAGACACACTAGCTTTTGATAAACGAGCATGGATGTACTTCCTGATTTTGTCGTCTTCAGCAAGTTTATCCCCATAGTCATTACCCCCGTACCAGTTGGATTCCCATCCTCTAATGATACCAAGGCGATTTCCGATTGGATTTGTTTTCTGTCCCATACTATCTATTAACTTTGTGTGTTATTTTTAGCTCCAATCACGATTGTTACGTGGTTCGAACGCTTTCTAATTCTGTGTGCTCGACCTTGAGGAGCCGGACGAAGTCTTTTTAACATACTTCCGCCGTCTACCCTGATCTCCTGAACAAATAAATCTGCTTCTTCCAAGTTGGCATCTTCGTTTTTAGCTTGCCAGTTTGCTATTGCAGAAACCAGCAATTTCTCTAATCTACGAGAAGCTTCTTTTTGGCTGAACTTCAAAATAGCAAGTGCCTTTTCAACTTTTTCACCACGAACAAGATCAGCAACTAATCTCATCTTTCTTGGCGAAGTTGGGCAGTTATTCAACTTTGCAAACGCTAAACTTTTTTTAGCTTCTTTTATTTGCTCTGCTCTTTCTCTTTTACGAACTCCCATGGCTACTTATTATTTTTTTCCTTTATTTTTAGCACCCGCATGACCTCTAAAAGATCTTGTTGGTGAAAATTCTCCTAACTTATGCCCTACCATGTTCTCTGTAACATATACAGGAACAAATTGGCGGCCATTGTGTACAGCTATTGTTTGACCAACAAAGTCCGGAGTAATCATAGATGCTCTAGACCATGTTTTTATAACTGTCTTCTTACCAGACTCAACATTTTGTTGAACTTTTTTCTCTAAACTATAGTGAACGTAAGGTCCTTTTTTTAGTGAACGTGCCATCTTTTAATACTTTATTTCTTTCTACGTTCTATAATATACTTATTACTCGCTTTGGACTTAGATCTAGTTCTAAATCCTTTTGCAGGTATTCCGTTTCTCGATCTTGGATGACCTCCGGAAGCCCTACCTTCTCCACCACCCATTGGGTGATCGACAGGGTTCATTACTACCGGTCTAGTTCTAGGCCTTCTTCCTAACCAACGTTTTCTACCCGCTTTACCAGAAACCACTAACTGATGATCTGAATTTGATACTGCACCGATTGTAGCTAAACAACCCGCCAATACCAATCTTGTTTCACCAGAAGGAAGCTTTATGGTAGCATATTTACCTTCTCTAGCCATTAACTGGGCGAAAGCTCCAGCCGAACGGGCCATAACGGCTCCTTGACCAGGACGTAACTCGATACAAGATATAATAGTACCTAATGGAACCTCACTTAAAGGCATTGCATTTCCTATTTCGGGAGCTACTCCAGACCCGGAGTTTACTGTTTGACCCACTTGCAGGCCATTTTGAGCAATTATATAACTCTTCTCTCCGTCTTTGTAAGTAATCAATGCAATAAACGCAGTTCTGTTCGGATCGTACTGAATTGACTCTACTGTTGCCTCAACGCCTGTTTTAGCTCTTTTAAAATCAACCAAACGATACTTTCTCTTATGACCGCCACCTATATAGCGCATGGTCATTTTCCCTTGACTGTTTCTACCTCCCGACTTTTTTAACGGAGCGAGCAAGCTCTTCTCCGGCTTATCAGTAGTAATCGCGTCAAATCCGTTTACTACTCTAAATCGCTGTCCGGGAGTTACTGGTTTTAATTTTCTAACTGACATTTCTTGTCTTTACTTATATATTACTATAATAATCAATAATGTCCCCTTCTGCTACCTGAATAATGGCTTTCTTGATTGCATTGGTTTTACCATGCTGAATGCCTGTCTTGGTGTAGCGGGTACTTCTCTTTGGTCCGTAATTCATTGTGCGAACTTTTTCAACAGAAACTCCGTAAGTTGCTTCTATGGCATCTTTGATTTGTATCTTGTTTGCCTTAGTATCTACAATGAAACTATAACGATTGTTCAACTCGCTATCTGCGGTTGTTTTTTCGGTTATAATAGGTTTTATTAACACACTCATTGGTTTCTTATTTACTTAAATTCGACTCAATCCCTTCAATCGACCCTTCTAAAAGCACTATATTATTAGCATTAATAATTTTGTAAGTGTTTAATTCTGAGTTAGTTATAACTTCAGAGGTCTTTAAATTGCGTGACGACAAATATACGTTATTATTTGAATCGCCCAACACAATGAGGGATTTTTTATTTTCTAACCCTAAAGCTTTCAAAACATTAGTGAAATCTTTTGTTTTTGGAGCTTCAAAACTGAAGTCTTCAACAACAATAATCGATTTCTCTTGGGCCTTGATACTTAAAGCAGATTTTCTGGCCAAACGCTTTACGCTTTTGTTAACCTTTTGCGTATAATCTTTTGGTCTTGGACCAAAAATTCTACCACCACCTTTAAAAATAGGGGACTTTATACTTCCCGCCCTTGCAGTACCGGTACCTTTTTGTTTCTTTATTTTGCGTGTACTACCTGCAATTTCTGCTCTTTCTTTAGACTTATGGGTTCCTTGGCGTTGATTTGCCATGTACTGCTTAACATCTAAATAGACAGCGTGACTGCTTGGCTCTACACCAAAAACCGATTTGGAAAGCTTCACCTTTCTCCCGGTTTCTTTTCCTTTGATATCTAAAACTGCTACTTCCATTACTTCTGAACGATTACATAAGCGTTTTTGTGCCCGGGCACACATCCTTTAACTACTAAAAGATTTTTCTCCGGAACCACTTTCAACACTCTTAAGTTTTGTACTGTTACTCTTTCTGCACCCATTTGCCCGGCCATACGCATACCTTTAAATACACGCGCAGGATATGATGCAGCACCGATAGAACCAGGTGCTCTTAAACGGTTGTGCTGACCGTGGGTCGACTGTCCAACCCCGCCAAAACCATGACGCTTAACTACCCCTTGGAAACCTTTACCTTTTGATGTACCTGTAACATCAATAAACTCTCCTTCTACAAATTGTTCTACTGTTATAGTATCTCCTAATTTGTACTCGCTCTTGAAATCTTGGAATTCAACGACTTTTTTCTTAGGAGAAACACCTGCTTTTTTTGCATGGCCCAACTCGGCCTTGTTTGCACGTTTTTCTGCCTTGTCATCGAAACCAAGCTGAAGAGCCTCATACCCGTCAACCTCTTTGGTTCTGACTTGGGTAACTACGCATGGTCCAGCTTCGATTACGGTACATGGGATGTTTTTCCCATTCTCGTCGAAGATGCTGGTCATGCCGATTTTTTTTCCTATTAACCCAGACATTCTAATTTAGTTTTACGATGTATGGTCTACACTATGGCAAACCTTTTCATCTTTTTGTTATTACTTGTTTATTTAAAAAACTTCAGGGTCAAAAATACTTTCAACCCTGAATGTATTTTTCCCGTTTTTCCTTTGCTTACTAGCTCCGGACATGTTTATCCTGAATCTGTTTCAGGATGTAATCATCATGAGATCCCGAAGCGTCTCCGGAATGTATTCAACTAAGGCTTTTGAAAGTATAACTTCAAAAAACCAAGTTCATCACACTTTTATCTCAACCTCTACGCCACTTGGCAACTCCAGCTTCATCAAAGCATCAATGGTTTTTGACGAAGAACTGTAAATATCAAGAAGTCTTTTGTAAGAGCTCAATTGAAATTGCTCCCTTGACTTTTTGTTTACGTGAGGAGAACGTAATACAGTAAATATTTTTTTGTGAGTTGGTAACGGGATCGGCCCAGTTACAACAGCTCCGGTTGTTTTTACTGTCTTAACAATCTTTTCAGCAGATTTGTCTACCAAATTGTGATCGTACGATTTAAGTTTTATTCTGATTTTTTGACTCATTTTCTTAAGATTTAAGCTTCAACTCCTTTTGCCTCCTTGATAACAGCTTCAGATATATTAGAAGGTGTTTCGGCATAGTGCGAGAACTCCATTGTAGAAGTTGCTCTACCAGAAGAAAGTGTACGTAAGGCTGTTACATACCCAAACATTTCTGATAACGGCACATTTGCCTTGATCACTTTAGACCCTGCCCTGTCGCTCATGTTATTTACTTGACCACGACGACGGTTAAGGTCACCTACTATATCTCCCATATATTCTTCAGGAGTTAACACTTCCAGTTTCATTATTGGCTCCATGATTACAGCTTTTGCAGCTTTTGCAGCAGCTTTAAACCCTAACTTAGCAGCCAATTCGAATGATAATTGATCGGAATCCACATCGTGGTAAGAACCATCGGTCAAGGTAACTTTCATGGCATCTACTTCGTAACCTGCTAAAGGTCCGTTTTTCATTGCCTCTTTAAAACCTTTCTCTACTGATGGAATAAATTCTTTTGGTACGTTACCACCTTTAATTTCTGAAACAAATTCAAGACCCAATTTACCTTCCTCGGCAGGTTCCAGCGTAAAGACAATGTCTGCAAACTTACCACGACCACCAGATTGTTTTTTGTAAACCTCTCTGTGCTGTGCTTTTTGCGTAACAGATTCTTTGTACTCTACCTGCGGCTGTCCTTGATTTACTTCAACCTTGAACTCACGCTTTAAACGGTCAACAATAATATCCAGGTGAAGCTCGCCCATACCAGAAATAATAGTCTGACCTGAAGCCTCATCGGTTCTAGCGGTGAAAGTTGGATCTTCTTCTGAAAGTTTAGCCAAAGCCATTCCCATTTTATCTACATCGGCCTTTGTTTTAGGCTCAACGGCGATACCGATTACCGGGTCTGGGAAGTTCATGCTCTCTAATACAATTGGCGACTTTTCGTCAGATAGGGTATCTCCTGTTTTGATGTCCTTAAACCCAACAGCAGCACCTATATCCCCAGCTTCTATGTATTCAATTGCATTTTGTTTGTTTGAGTGCATTTGGTAGATACGTGAAATACGTTCTTTTTTACCAGATCTATTGTTCAACACATAAGAACCGGCATCTAACCTACCAGAGTATGCACGGAAGAATGCCAAACGACCTACAAACGGGTCGGTAGCAATTTTAAATGCCAAAGCTGCAAAAGGCTCATCTACCAATGGCTTTCTTTTTACTTCGGCATCTGTGTCCGGGTTTGTCCCTACGATGGCGTCTTTATCTATTGGCGAAGGCAAATAGCGGCATACGGCATCTAACAAGAACTGAACCCCTTTATTTTTAAATGAAGAACCACAGATCATTGGGATAATGGCCCTGTCCATAACCGCAGCTCTAAGTGCAGCATGGATTTCGTCTTCTGTGATTGAATTTTCGTCTTCGAAGAATTTTTCAAGCAGGTTTTCATCATATTCTGCAACTTCTTCTATAAGCTTGGCACGGTATTCATGAACTTCATCTTTCATTTCTTCAGGAATATCCACTACATCAAAAGTAGATCCAAAGTTATCTTCGTGCCATACAATAGCCCTGTTTTTAACCAAGTCTACAATTCCTTTAAAATCGGCTTCTTCGCCAATAGGCAATACAATTGGCACTGCATTGGAACCTAACATTTCTTTTACCTGATTAGCTACAGCCAAAAAGTTAGATCCTTGACGGTCCATTTTGTTCACAAAACCAATTCTCGGAACCCCATAGTTATCGGCCAATCTCCAGTTTGTTTCAGACTGAGGCTCTACGCCGTCAACTGCACTAAACAAGAAAACCAATCCGTCAAGCACACGCAATGAACGGTTCACCTCTACGGTAAAGTCAACGTGGCCGGGGGTATCGATAATATTAAAGTGATATCCTTTGGTCTCTGGAGTAGGCTGTGCATTTTCCATTGGGAACTGCCAGGTACAAGTTGTAGCCGCAGAAGTAATTGTAATACCTCTTTCCTGCTCTTGTTCCATCCAGTCCATTGTGGCAGCACCATCGTGCACCTCCCCAATTTTATGCGAAACACCTGTATAAAAAAGGATACGCTCTGTTGTTGTTGTTTTACCAGCATCAATGTGAGCTGCAATCCCTATATTTCTTGTATATTTTAAATCTCTTTGTGCCATTTTATTTTTTACTAAAATCTAAAGTGAGAGAATGCTTTATTTGCTTCAGCCATTTTATGAGTATCAACCCTTTTCTTAACAGCTGCACCTTCTTCTTTGGATGCGGCAAGAACTTCGGCTGCTAATTTTTGAGCCATTGATTTTTCGTTTCTCTTACGAGAGTAGCTAATCAACCACTTCATAGCCATTGATACCTTTCTATCGGGTCTGATCTGCATAGGAATCTGGAAGGTTGCCCCACCCACGCGTCGGCTTCTTACCTCTACGTGTGGCATAACGTTAGACAACGCATCTTTCCATATTTCCAAAGCAGTTTTTTCTTCGTCTTGTTTTTTCTCGTCTACAATGTCTATTGCATCATAGAAAACCTTAAAAGCTACAGACTTTTTACCGTCCCACATCATCATGTTAACGAAACGCGTTACTAACTGATCATTAAACCTTGGGTCTGGTAAAAGAGGTCTTTTTTTGGCCTGTCTTTTTCTCATGTCTTCTTTTTAAAAGTGTTAATTACTTTTTAGGGCGTTTAGCTCCGTATTTCGATCTACGTTGCGTTCTTCCTTGAACACCAGCTGTATCTAGCGCACCGCGAACGATGTGATATCTTACCCCTGGTAAATCTTTAACCCTTCCGCCTCTTACTAATACTATCGAGTGCTCTTGCAAATTGTGTCCTTCGCCGGGAATGTATGCGTTCACTTCCTTACCATTTGTAAGACGAACCCTTGCTACCTTACGCATAGCAGAGTTTGGCTTTTTAGGTGTAGTAGTGTACACACGCGTACAAACCCCTCTTCTTTGAGGACACGAATCCAAAGCAGCCGATTTACTCTTCTTAGTAATCGTGGCTCTTCCTTTTCGTACTAATTGTGAAATTGTTGGCATAATTTACTTAACAATAATTATGTTTTATTAATTAAAAATCCTTATAAAGCGCTGGCCCACAGTTCGCAACCGAACACACCTCTCGCTTAAAAGGGTGGCAAAGGTAGAAATATTTATCAACAAATCAAATCTTAATTAATTAATTTTCAATAAAATCTGCATGGCACCACATATTACTTTATTAAACTTATCCATCCACCATAAAGAACAAGACAGAAACCAAATTAGAAATCTCATAAAAAAGGACTTACTTAGTTAGTATTTTGACAATAATTTATTAATGAAATTGAATTACAAATAATTATACAATACTTTTTGCCATTTGAGTTGAAATGTTAATTATTTTAACATAATTGTTTGTATTTTCACCAAAGCTAATCTCAAACTATATCAAAATAATGAAAACAAAATTACGTGTCATTTTCACGCTAATTCTTGTATGTATGACCTATTTATCATACGCACAGGAAAAAACGATTAATGGAACTATTACAGACCAAGACGGACTCCCGCTCCCGGGGGTCAACATCCAGATTAACGGTACACAGACCGGCACTCAAACCGACTTTGACGGTAAGTACAGCATAAACGCAACCGTTGGCTCTGTCCTTATATATACCTATATAGGCCAGAAAACCGAAGAACGCACCATAGGGAGCAGCAGCACCATTGACATAACCATGCAGGAAGATGCACAGGCGCTGGACGAAGTAGTGATTGTTGGTTACGGTACTTCCACCAAAAGGGAAGTTACCGACAATATTGCTTCGGTATCCTCGGAGGACATCAACCTTATCCCTACCCCAAGCGTCCAGAGCACGTTATCCGGTAAGGCCGCGGGGGTCCAGGTAACACAGGTAAATGGAAAAGCCGAATCGGGCATTAAAATAAGGGTTCGCGGGGTTGCCACGATCTCATCATCACAAGAACCATTATATGTTATAGACGGGGTTCCGATGATTAACAGCGACGAAAACATAAACGACTCACCCATCAACCCCTTGGTAAGTTTAAACCCGAACGATATTGAATCGATAGAAATTTTAAAAGATGCTTCTTCGGCAGCCATATATGGTGCACGAGGTACAAACGGGGTCGTTCTAATCACTACCAAAAGAGGTAAGGCAGGAAAAACAAAAGTTTCCATCAACTCATCGTATGGCTGGAGCAAACCCACCAACAAAAGGGATTTTTTAAATACCAGGGAATATGTAGATTTATTTACCGAAGCAACCATTAACAGTGGCGGAACCGAAGATGATGCCGCATATTATTTTAATCTTTTTGCCGAAAATGAAGCAGATTGGAGAAACAACGAAGTGGACACCGATTGGCAGGACCTAGCACTTGTTGACGGATCGGTTGAAGACTTTGGGGTTAATGTAAGTGGCGGTAGCGAAAAAACCCAGTTTTTCTTATCGACCGGATACAACAAAACAGATGCCATTATAAGAGGCAATAAATTAGAACGCTATTCCTTAAGGTCTAATATCGACCACACCATTTCGAACAAGTTCAAGGTAGGTATCAGCACAGGGATATCCAAAACTAAAATCGACCGACTTTCCAATGACAATGCATTTTCCACACCCCTGCAAGCCATTGCTCAATTACCTTTTTCCAAACCATATGAAGATAATGGAGTTGTTCCCAATGGCAACACCTTATATTATAACTTTCTGTTTCAAGAATACAATGCAGACCACCAGGTAAACATATGGAGGATCCTTGCAAATCTTTATGGAGAATACCAAATCACCCCAAGTTTGAAGTTTAGGTCAGAATTCGGGTATGACTTCAACAACCAGGTGGAAGAACGTTTTTTTGGCAGCTTGACCGAATCTGCCTCAACCAACGGCTATGCAGATGCAAATGCCGTGGAGAACGAAAAGTACGTACTAAACAATTATTTTTCTTTTGACAAGACATTCTCAAACATAGACTTTAATGCCGTTGCGGGCATGTCTTACGAAGACGACAGAAGGCGCCTGCAATCGGTAGAGGGCCAAGAATTCCCTTCGGATGACTTACAAACTGTTGACAGTGCAGCAGAAATTACAGGCGGGGGCTCCAGCAGGACAGCTTACAATTTTTTATCCTATTTCGGCAGGGCCGGGGCGACTATTGCCGGCAAATATATTTTAAAAGCAAGTTTGCGTTACGATGGCTCTTCAAGGTTTGGCAAGGACGAAAGGTACGGCCTTTTCCCTGCCGTATCGGCCGGATGGATAATTTCTGAAGAAAACTTTTTAAAAAACAACGAAACATTGTCGCTATTAAAAATCCGCGGGAGTTGGGGCATCACCGGAAATGCGGGAATTGGAAATTTCGCATCCAGAAGCCTATTTGGTGGTGCATCATATAATGAACGCGCAGCATTATCTCCAACACAATTAGGCGATCCAAGCTTAAAATGGGAAAACACCAGTCAATATGACCTTGGAATTGATTTTGGGTTTTTCAATAACCGCATTTCGCTTGAGGCAGATTATTACAATAAAAACACATCAGACCTATTATTGGACCAACCCGTTCCTTCAAGTTCTGGGTTTACATCCATTACACAAAATGTAGGCGAATTAAAAAATGAAGGATTCGAGTTTGTTTTAAACACCAAAAACTTTATCAAGGAAGATTTCTTTTGGTCAACTTCTTTCAACATTTCCACTAATAAAAATGAAATTACAGAATTACCGGGCGGTGACATTATATCTGGGAGAAATATAGCACGGGAAGGAGAAACAGTTGCATCGTTTTATATGGTAGAATTTGCCGGGGCCGATCCTGATAACGGAGACGCCTTGTTTGTAAGGAACACTTTAAATCCCGACGGGACAAGAGACAGATCGACCACCAATGAATTCAATGAAGCTTCAAGAGTAGTTTCCGGGAGCCCATTTCCAGATTTAATTGCCGGTCTTTCAAATACCATTAGGTTTAAGGATTTCGATATGTCTTTCACCTTCCAGGGGCAATGGGGAGCCTCTATTTATAATGACGGCGGAAGGTTTCAATCGGCCAGTGCAGATTATTTCGACAATCAAACCAGTGACCAGTTAGATAGATGGCAACAACCCGGAGACATTACCGATGTTCCACAAGCAAGGCTGTTTGGCGCTAATGGGACACAACAATCCACAAGGTATCTGCAAGAAGCAGATTTTATACGGTTAAGAAATGTAACCCTTGGCTATACAATCCCTTCAGAAGTAACAAAAAAATTCCAAGTAGAACGACTGCGTCTTTATTTTACAGCATTTAATTTGCTAACATTTACCGATTACACCGGATGGGATCCAGAATCTACAGCCGACTTTAATTCAAACAATGATTTGGCAGTAGGCGTTGACTTCTATTCTGCGCCACCGGCACAAACATTGACTTTAGGCATCAACATAGACTTTTAAATAAATCCAAATGAAAACAACATACATAAATAGAATTATTTTAAGCCTGCTCACCATTGTACTTATAAGCTGCGCAGATAATTTAAATTTAGAACCAGAACAAAGCCTGACACCAGACGCTGCAACCGGGAATGAAAAGAACATTCAAAACATCTTAACTGGCGCATATGATTTAGCCGGGCAGGGAGAACTTTATGGAGGACAAATTTACTTAATCTCAGAGTTATTGGCCAACGATGGCGAAATTTTTTGGGGCGGTACTTTCTCGCAACCAGGGGAATTCAACAGAAAAAGAATCACCACCACAAATTCGTTTGTGGCGGATTTATGGATTGAAGGCTATGAAACCATCAACCAAGCAAACATTGTGCTCGACAATTTGAATGTCGTTACTGAAGACTCCGACAAAAACAGGATGGAAGGGGAAGCAAAATTTATCAGAGGGATGATGTATTTTGAATTGGTTCGCTTTTTTGCCCAACCTTACGAGACAACACAAGCAAACGACGGATTGGGAGTACCAATAGTTTTAAATTCCGTAACAGATGCTTCACAAATAGAATTTCCCAGCAGAAGTACCATTAGCGAAGTTTATAGCCAAGCAATAAACGACCTTACGGATGCATACAACTTATTACCCGAATCAAACGAAGAATTTGCCGACAAATATACCGCCGAAGCACTGCTTGCAAGAATCTATCTACAGCAAGGAAATTATCCAGCCGCAAGAGATGCCGCCAATGACGTAATTGAAAACAGCGGACATGTAATAACAGCAACATATGAAGGCGCATTTAACAACGAATTCAACTCAACAGAAGATATTTTAGCATGGCAAGTAACCGCACAAGATGGCATAAATGATATGAACACTTATTGGTCTACCCGCGAATTTGGAGGGAGATCGCTTACTGCCGACGTGTCTATCGAGCCACCGTATTTTGATTATTTTACCGTCCCAGATGATAGAATGAACTTTTTTTACGAAGGAAACGGCACTGATGTTACCACAAAATGGCAAGCTCAATTTGCCAATGTGCTATTCATAAGGGTAGCCGAAATGCATTTAATAAGAGCCGAATCTAATTTTAGAGAAGGTACCAGCGTAGGTATGAGCGCAGAGGATGAAATAAACGCAATACGCACAAGGGCAAACGCCGATCCCATCCCGGGTATTACGCTCCAGGATATTTTAGACGAAAGAAAAAGGGAGCTGGCATTTGAAGGCTTTGCCATTCATGACATAAAAAGATTACATTTAAATATGGACGACCTCCCATATAACGACGAATCTCTTGTATTACCAATCCCACAAAGGGATATTGACACCAATGACAACCTGGAGCAAAATCCGGGATATAACTAACCACCTTATACAAATTGCATAAAAGTCCAAACAAGAGCCTTCAATGTATGGAGGCTCTTGCAATTAATTTCCCCAAAGAAACTCAATCCACTTCATTAAAACCCAAAACATTCTGGAATAACTTGAATTGTCCTATTAAAAAATACCAATAGCTGGCATTTAATAAAAATTAATATTTTTTTATTACTAACCTGAGTTCGATTAATATTCCAGGGTGATTTTTATCATATAAAAAAAGAAATAGCCGTATATTTAATTAACTGATAATTAATAGTTTAACAACTATTTCTTATGGTTAATTTTGATAAAATC
>NZ_JAZEUN010000030.1:0-44796 GCF_037029175.1 Galbibacter sp. PAP.153
TAATAGATTTAACTTCTCACAAGAGCAATTCACTTGCCTGATCCAATAAAGAACTGTCTAGTTCTTTTAAATAAGCTTTTGTGGTAGCCAAATCTTGATGTCCCATGGATTCACTGATAATGTCTGTGGAAACGCCCTTTTCTCCTGTTTTGTGCGTTGGGACACCCAAGTCAAAATCCCCTAAATTTTCAGATCAAATAGGTGCACTAAGTTTTTTTGATCTTTCGTTTTTAGCACCAATCTCTGATGTGTTTTATTAGAGTAAGGAGTTCGTATTCCTACTTTGTAGATGGTTTTGATAATATCGATTGCTTGTTCCACGCTATAGCTTGTCTGCTTTTCTTTCAAGAGCCTCTCTAATTCTTTATAAACCTTACATGCAGCGAAGGAGATGGATATATGTGCTAGTATCCGTCTTTGTAGTCTATGGTATATTGGTCGTATTTGTAAATCAGATTTTGAGATTCTAAAGGTTCGTTCGATATGCCATAACTGCCCGTACTGCTGAATAGTCTCTTCTTTGCTTAGAGATGCATTGGTTAGGTATCCTTTAAGTCCATCCCATTTCTTATCATCCTCATATTTGTCGTAATTTATGGTAATATTCACATCTCCCTCCATTTTAAGGTATTTGTTATAACCTCGGTTATTAATATTTTTTTTACCAAGTTTACCTGAAGCGATAGCTTTTTCAAGCTTCTCTAATGCGAATTGAACATTTTAGAGAGATGACTTATGGACAGGAGAAAGTGATACATAATATTAATAGTATCAAATCCTGTAATTAAGAAGACTGAAAATCAAATTTTAGACGAAATCTTATTATTTAGGAAAATAAGGATTCATGATATGCTTTACATTAAATACTCTTAAATTATGTACTTTTATTGAAATTTAATGGTGGTTTTGAGACATACTGGCGTTGTAAGTAATTTTGAAATAAACTTCTCGAAATAAAAAATAAAGCTTAATCGAAATTTTATTTATAAATAAAATCAAATAATTGACCTTATTTTGTATATTTGATTAGAAATAAGATTTTTTATGATAAAAGAGATATCTAAAAAGCAAGTTCTAGACAGAATAAGATTTGAAAACCCTTGGTGGGTTGAAGGACACATTGAGGATGATTATAATGAAATGCCTCGCAGATTATATTTTGAACTTTTCAAACCTCTTGTTTATGAAAGAGATATAAGACGAGCGGTAGTTTTAATGGGACCTAGACGTGTAGGTAAAACTGTAATGCTATTCCATCTAGTTGAAGATTTAATTCAAAATGGTGTTAATCCCAAAAAAATTATTTTCATAACAATTGAAAATCCGATTTATAATAACATCCCTTTAGAACAATTATTTTTATATGCTAAAGAAGCTACAGGCATAAAAGACAAAAATGATTGGCATATTATTTATGATGAAATTCAATATTGCCGAGATTGGGAAGTTCATTTAAAATCGTTAGTAGATAGCTATCGTAAAGATAAATTTATTGTATCTGGGTCAGCTGCTGCTGCCTTAAAATTCGCAAGTAATGAAAGTGGAGCTGGTAGATTTACAGACTTTTTATTGCCACCTTTAACATTTAACGAATATATATCGCTTAAAGGACTAGATAGAATAATTACAACAACAAATCTTAAATGGAAAGAGCATATTACTGAATTTTATTCATCATCACATTTAGACGAATTAAATAAACATTTTCTTGATTATATAAATTTTGGTGGTTATCCAGAAGTTATTTTTTCAGAAAAAATTCAAGCTAACCCGGGAAGATATATAAGACAAGACATAGTCGATAAAGTTTTATTAAGAGACTTACCTAGTCTATATGGAATTAGCGATACAAGAGAATTGAATTCATTGTTTACTACAATTGCATATAATAGTGGCGGAGAATTTTCTCTTGAAACATTGAGTAAACAATCTCAAGTGCCTAAAAACACTTTAAAAAAGTATATCGAATACCTGGAAGCAGCTTATCTAATAAAACAAGTAAAGCGAATTGACCAAAGCGGAAAACGATTTAAAAGAGATAATTTTTTCAAAATATATTTAACAAATCCATCTTTAAGAAGTGCATTGTTTTCACCTATAACCGCAACAGATGAAATGATTGGGAATATGGTAGAAACCGCAATATTTGCTCAATGGATGCATCGTGAATGGTTTACGCCTTGGTATGCAAGATGGTCAGGTGGAGAAGTTGATATGGTTGGAATTAGCGATTCAACTTTAAAACCTTTATGGGCATTAGAAATTAAATGGTCTAATCGATATTTTGACAAACCGAATGAACTCAAAAGTTTATATAAATTCTGTACAGAGAGTAATTTAAACTATCCTATAGTAACCACTATAAATAAAGAAGGAGAAAAAGAATATAAAGAATTAAATATTCAGTTTCTTCCATCTTCAGCATACGCCTACACAGTTGGAAAAAACAGTCTAGACAAAAAGAAAAACATATAAAAAACTACTTCAACAATGGTAGCCGTTGCACAACCCTATAATTTTATAAAAACATGATACAAGAACGCCCAATTTAAGGGCGTTTGTTGTTTTTAATAGTTTCCTATCTTGTATATTGAAAGATGATAATATGGGTTTAAAATGTCGTTTATAACCGCCTTAAAACGGTAAAAAACAAGGCGAAGACTTGCCGCCCCACTTTTACTGTGCTTTTCTATGAATTTCAGGTACTTTTTGAGATTATAAGCAATGGCTGATAGCTGCATACACTTATTCGCCTGTTTGATGCCTATGGTATTGATTTTTCTTAAACCCATAAACTGGGTAAGTGTTCCAAAAACGGGCTCTACGGTGCTTTGTCGCTTGGCTTTCATATAACGTCCCTGCGGACTGTTCACCCTAGCGATGTTACGCTCGTACTGGGCGCGGTAATACGTGACGGTGAACTTCTTTTCCTGGGCGCTTTTACCTAAACACGCGCTGCGTAGGTAAGGCTACATAATTCTTTAAGCTTTTCGGATTTTTCTTTTAAACTCAATTTTTTTCTTGCTTGTGGCTAACTTATTTATATCATGACCAAGTTATATTGTTCAACTTTGCTTAGTTCCAAATATAACACTTTTTCTAAAGTTCATTCAATATTCAAATTCAGGTAATATCGTGTACTTTTCCTCTCCCCAGATTTTACAAATGCATTAAGCATTACCATTTTTTGTAAATCCCTCGTAGCAGTAGAAGCCGTGGTTCCGGTTATACGCATATAATTATCAGCACTTAAACCACCTGTAAAACCTTCAACGCCCTCCCTAAAAATTCGGAGCACCACTTTTCTTTGACGTTCATTCATTTCATCATCAAACTTTTGAAAGAAGTGTGTTTTATGAATTAAAAAATCAATCATACGCTGTGTATATGCTTGTGCCTGCAACACCATATCACAGAAATAGGCCAACCATTCCTTAACATCCAAATCATTACTATTCTCATGCAACGCCTTGTAATATGATTTCTTATTTCTCTCAATAGTATGAGAAATAGCTATAAGTGTAGGTCTTTCCAAATACTGTGATAAAATCTTTTCTGACAATGCACGACCAATTCGCCCGTTTCCATCTTCAAACGGGTGTATCGATTCAAAATACAAATGCGCCAGTCCTGCTTTTGTTAAAGGAGGTAAGTTATCAAGCGCATTGAACCACAAAACAAACTGGTTCATCTCCTCTTTTACCTTGGAAGATGGAGGTGCTTCAAAATGGATTAAAGGTCTATTCATAGCACCCGATACGATTTGCATCGGATCTTCATGCGTTCTGTAAGTTCCAATACTCAATAGATCTCTCCGACCATTCATAAGCATTTTATGCCATTCAAATAATTGCTCATGAGTTAAGGGAACTGCATAGTTTTTGTATAAATCCATCATCATTTCTGAAACCCCATGTTCGGCAGGAGAAACCTTGACTTTATCACTCTGTAAACCAAAATGATTCCGGATAGAAGATTGCAGTGAATCTCTATTCAACAACTCTCCTTCTATTTTGGAAGTTTGATAAGCTTCATCACTTAACAAAAGTACTTTCAGTTCATCCTTATTAGCCTCATCAATATGTTTGAGGCTTCCGTATAATTCACCAGCCTTTTCCAAAAATTCGCTCTCATACTTCCGTAACTCTTCTGATTCATATTCAAAATGAGGCCAGCTTTTATGTTGCCAATTCCATGCCATGAGCTAAACATATAAATTTTATAGCTCAATATAAACACAAAAAATGAGCTATAAAAATATTTTTATAGCTCATTTTAATTAGTATGCTCTTTTATAATAAATGAAATACTACAATAATAATTCACTGGCCTTATATGGATACGGTGAATGATATAGTTAAATCATTATTGTGTTGTTGCAAGTTCATAAAAAATAGGCCGTTGTATTAAAACAAACAGCCTATTTAGGCAAAAACAAATAAATTAAATACAATTATGAAAACATCAACAGGACATGATTAAAACCATAGCCCATAAAGCCTTATATTAGGACTTTCTGCACTGGTAAATGTACATGCACTATTGGAATAATTGCTACCACTGGATTTAAAACTTCCTTCACTGGTATAATACAGCCCTTCACTACTTCCAAAGAAGTTTAAAAGCGGCCCTACAAAGGGTTCAAAAAAACTTCCATTACCATTCCCTGGACCTACATATTCCAGGTAATATTTATTGTCCTCTATTTTGGAAGTAAAGTTAAATGCTCCCCAAAAGCCAGAGATATTGGCATACAATGTTACATACCCCTCATCGTTTGGAACGGTATAAAGTTCTACCCTGCCTTCAAAGGTATATTCCGTAGCTGTTGCAAGATTGGTATTTACCTGATCTACCAATTGATAATAACCTGGAGAAGTTAACGGATTACTCCCCCAACCTGGGTTGTATCCAAAACCGTCAAATATCTTACCTATGTCATACACGTCATCGGAAACACTTGCCGGCTGATCGGAAAATCCTAAAACCGCTGTAACCCCCCCGGAAGTATACACAAATTGGTCCTCTTGTTCATCATATTGAAAAGAGTCCATCACTACCCCATCAAGTTCTAATGCGGGGTATAGGTTTAATCCCTCGGGGGTATAAACAACTCCAAAGGACTTATCTATTATGACCTCCTCGGAGTTCATCCCTGACATTGTAACATATCTTAGTAAAGAATTGAATTCATAGGGATAGATTGTCTGTTTATTGTCTTTAGTTATGATAAGGTTCGTAAAAACAGAATCATCAGGGCCTTGTTCTAAATGTTGAGCTATTGCTAAGTTATCGGCAACGATTTCATTCCAATCCTTTTTGGTGGCCTTGGTAAATATGATTTTTTCTGCCTCGACATCTCTTACAGACTTGAAAACAATATCCTCCCCATCTCTTCCATAATAGTAAAACTCTCCGCTTCCCTGATACCCTGTCCCATATAAAGCACCAGGATTTACATTATCCTGTAATCTGTGAATATGATTTTTGGTCACGAATGATAACTTGACAGTGTTCCCCAATTTAATTTCGTATTCACTGGTCATAACATCTGCAGTTCCGGTAGCAATATCCGAGGTCATCGTTACTGTATTATCCGCTTTAAAATCCATTAGTATGGTAAATCCACCATATTTTGCTGCATCCGTAAAATATAACATCTTCCATCCATTCTCAGCTTCTAAAAGTGCACTCTTAAGCTCTTGTTCCCGATTTGACAAACGCTCGGTTACATTGCCTTCGAAGAGTTGTTCCTCTTCCTCGTCCTGACATGAAAAAGCAAAAAGCAATAAAAAACTAATGATTGCTATATTAAATATGCTATTCTGTAATCGTTTTATATTTTTCATTCCCTTACATTTAAAATTAGTTTGTCAATTCTACAAGCTTCTGATAATTCAATGCCTGTAACTCATAAATATCTATATCCCATTCCTTTAAATAGTAGTCTGCTACAATAGCTTCCTTTTGTTTAATAAGGCGTACGGATTCCTCACTCTCTATACTATCCAAAATATCCTGATATTCTTCAGCGGAATAGGTTAAAAGGGCAGACGTCATCTCAGCAAAATCCTCAAAAGAATTCGCTCTGGAATAAGCAGATATAAAACCTTCCTCTCTAGCTTCAAAATCATTATAATCGGTCCAATTCCCTATATACCCCGATGGAGTTACCTTGTCGTAATCAGGGCTAAAGGGCCTGGTTTGATTTAATATATGACAATATTCATGTTGAATCGTATGGAAAAACTCCCGCATGGTTTCTCGATCGTCCAAATCCAAATAATCTACATTAAATAAGGTGATTTTCATTCCGGAATCGGCAATCCCCAAAGTAATGGTCCCCCCTGGGTTAACATTATACCCTCCTACCAATACATATTGTCTAGGGGCTATTTTTTTAATAAAATCACCACCCCCCAATTCATTATAGGAATCGATCCAGATATACTTGACCACCTCCATGAGAGGCTGTATATTTTCAAGTGTTGGAGGGTATAAATACCTGCCGTTATCTATTTCATTATCGTTCCATTTATATAAAACATCTATGTTGTAGGGGTTTATATACTGCTCCCTGATCCATATATCCAATGCTGTTAACGGAGGGGTTTCCGTGTCCAATCTGCTTTCTCCGAGTGACTTTTCAGAATCACACCCCCATAAAAGCATCAATACCAATGTAACTGTTATGCTATATTTAAATTTCATCTCTTTTTCTACTTTTAGTTATTATCGTGGATTGGGTTCCAACCCTAAATTTTGAGCTATCTGAGGTATTTGCAACTGCCTTCTGGGATCGTCTTTAGTTAGCACATGCTGATTGCCTTGATAATCCTCATGGATTATCTCCATCCCCAATCGCTTAGTATCCAGCCAACGTATTCCTTCATGCATGAATTCTCGTTGACGGCATTTCTCAACACACTTAATCAATGGGAGCTTATCGGCATCAATGGTATAAAAAGGATCGTACTCCCCTGCTTCAACGCGGGCACTATAATATGCTGATAGCTCGTCATAGGTAAGTACATCTGTTTCCGGATCGTAACCGCTGATTCTTTTTGACAAAAAGGCATTTAAATCCGCTGCAACGACCTCTTTATTTCCCAACATAATGTTGGCCTCAATGCGATTCAAAAGTGCTTCGTCATGGGTGAACAATACATTCATCGAATATCCATACCCAATGCGGGCATTGAGGTTCGTATACACAAAATGCTCATCATATTTCGTAACAAAGTTTAACCCTGATGTAGTGTAAACACGTATCCTATATAACCATCCTTTATCTGTCGGGTCATCTTGAAAGATCAACCTGCTTAGATTGTCTGTCAGTCCGTATCGACGGTAACCGTAATTTCTTGAATACCATGAAAGCGTCGGAACGATTAACAAATTGGTCGCTTGCGAACTCGAGGCATATTGGATCTCTGTCTCTTCCGGACTCAAACTATTCAAATAGGCCCAGTCCCTTAAATTTGAAGTTGAAGCCCCACCGCGCAATACCTGAGAAGAATATTTGACAACCTCATTCCATTTTCCCAATACCAAATAAAAGCGGGAAGCAAATACTGCAGCTGCTTCTTTGGTAAAATGAAATTTCGGCTCCTCGTAATTGTTTTTTATTAATTTCATTCCTTCCAACAAATCCCTTTCTATCAAATCGTATACTTCTTGAACAGAGATCCTTTTATAATCTTTAATAACCTCTGTTTCGGGTTCGGTAACATATGGCACCCCCAAATCCTGGCCTGCCGTGTCAGGGTTATAGGCTTTTGCCCATAAATTTACCAGCATAAAATGTGCATAGGCCCTAGCTACCAATGCCTCTCCCTTTTGTGGGTTCATTTCAGCACCTCCTCCTAACTCATCGATAGCCCTTAGTGCATAGTTAGCCTGAGCTATTGCCTTATAGCATGCATTCCAGTATTCAATGGGCGTGTCCTGATCTTCTAAATTTGTGTCTTCCCAAAAGTACATGGCCCTGTTGATGTCATCTACCTGATTAAAAACAGGCCCGACATCCATGGCATTATCACTCATACTCTCGGCAATAGAAAAATAAGATGCTCCGGGATATGCCCCCACTAATAATTCGCTTACTTTTTCAGGGGAATCTATTTCAGTCCTATTATCCGGTACCTCATCAAGAAATTCATTACATCCACAAAAGAAAATACCTTGTGCTATCAGTACTGAAACTGCTATTTTATTACTTAATCTCTTAAACATAATCTTATTTTTAAAATCCAACATTCAGGGTTAGTGTAAACTGTCTTACAATAGGGTACGCCACGCCACCAGACCTAAAAAATTCCGGGTCCTGCCCGTTTAACTTGGCATCGGAATAAATTAGAAAAGGATTGGTAGCCTGTAGCCTCATCTTAAATGTTGACATGGATAAATTATCTGTTAGTGATTTAGGAAAGGCATAGGTCAATGCTATATTTTTCATTCGAACAAACGAGCCATCTACAACTCTTTGGGTAGAGTAATTATAAGCGTTATAGGCCCTATATAAATCCTGGGAAGAACCGCCATTATCGTTAAAGGTCTGTAACAAACGATTGTCTATGATACCGGGAATATTGGTGGTATTTTCGTCCCCAGGAATAAGCCATCTATTGTTAAATTCAGAGGGGAAAACATCTAGGTCACTATAACTGGCACTATAATAAGGGGATAAACGTATTTTGTTCCCGGCCTGCATGGTAATTAATGCACTTAATTCCCAGTTTTTATAAGTGAATGTATTGGAAAACCCTCCAGTAATATTGGGTTCCACCGGTCCTTCGTATTTTAAATAATCTAAAATCCCATCCCTTTCCTGGAAATCAACATCTGTAATGGGATCTCGGGGCGAACCATCTGTATATTCCCCTAAATAATAAGTCGGGATCCCTCGGTTGTCCAACCCTTGAAAATCAAAAGAATAAATAGAATTTCGTTGTCTTCCCACAACATTTCCGCCTACATCCCTTACCAGATCAAAAGCATTGGGTTCATTTTGTAACCTGGTAATCTCCTGATCAAAATAAGCAAAATTAATAACCGATGTCCATTTAAAATCCTCCCCGTCAAAAATTTTCCCAAGCAAGCTCACCTCGATTCCTTTGGTACTCATATCAGCATTGTTCGCGAGTTTTATGCCCTCCCCTCCAATTCCGGAAGTTCGAACATAATCAATCAAATCAAAGGATTTCTTTTGATACAAGTCGGTTGTTAATGTAAATTGGTTGTTAAACATTCCCAGATCTACCCCGAGATTGGTTTCATATACCTTCTCCCAGGTTAATTCACTGTTTTCCAATTCTTCAATATTGATCATATTCTCCCTGTCGTCAAACTGGTACCTATTTGTGATTTCATTTCTAAAAACCGCCAATGCATTACTGGCATTCCCCAACCCGGCAATTAAACCGTATCCCATTCTAAGGGAAAGGTTAGATATCGTTTTTGAGTTTTTCATGAAATCTTCGTTTGAAACATTCCATTTACCACTAACATTCCATGTTGGTAACCAACGTGCGCTATTTGACCTTCCCAATTTATTGGACCCCTCGTAATTAGCAGTTGCACTAATTACATAGCGATTGTCAAAACCATAGGTACCCTGAGCAAAAAAGGCAACCCCTCTTTCCCTGTCCTCGGTTTTACCAAAATAATCGTCATTATTATTCACGGTATACTGTATGGCCCTGTAATCTGTGAAGGGAATCCCGCCACTGTTGTACTGATAACCAAAACCTGTAAAAAAAGTATTGGTACGATTGGTCATTCTATACTCCTGCCCCAAGTATAGTTTTAGGTCATGCTTGTTATTATATACTTTTGAAAAATCAAGTGCATTCCTAAAATAAAAGCTCTCCAGGTTATCTTCGGCTAAATTGTAGATTCCGCCATTGGGCAAAACAATCTGCGGAAGCATGTTCGGGTTATCGGGATCCGTGAACAGGAAGATATTCTGATCGGCAACAATCGTTGTTTCATTTGCCCTGTACGCTGCCGCCACATTTGAATCCTCGGTAATATTATGCTCTTTTGTGCTTTTCACATATCTAAAAGATCCTAAAAAACTATAATCCAGATCATCGTTGATCTTTATGTTTAGATCCGCCTGTGTTTTTAGTTCAAGGACATTTAGATCAATAGTATTGTTTTCTATTTCGTTCTGTATGTTAAACGGAGCCCAGTTAAACCTGTAATACTCCAAATTGCCATCATTGTCATAAGGTCGTAATGCTCTACTGGCATTTAACGAATAACTGAAGGGGTTGATATCGAAGTCACGGGTATATTCCCCACTTACCGTATTAACTTCACGATTATAGGTTCCGGGAGCTTCTTGTTTTCTTACCGACCCCTGAACCAATACTCCGGCTGTAATTACATCTGAAATGTAATATGTATTACTTAAATTGGCCGTAAGCCTTTTGATATTATCGGCAATGGTCCATCCCGGGTCTGTGTAATAACCTATGGAAGCATACTGCGTACTGTTCTCTCCTCCTCCTGAAAAACTCAACGTATGATTCTGAGTAGGGTTTATAGTAAACAAATTCTTAAACCAATCGGTATTGGCCATTTCATATTGCTGTAAAAACCTATTTTTGGCCTCAATGGTATTGGCTACTCCAAATTGACCAGTTTCAGGATTATACGTATTAATGGCCCTGTATAATATATTATACACGCCCCCGTACCTGCCTTGTGTACTATTGGACATTGCCAAAAAACCTTTATTTTCAATTTCCTTATAGACCTCCATGGTTTCTTGCGAGTTTAACAAATCGTAATCGCCATAGCTCGGAATGGTCCTGTAAGCAAATTCACCCTGATAGGTAACGGATGTCTTTTGATTTCTCTTCCCTTTTTTTGTAGTAATAATAATTGCCCCGTTTAAGGCCCTGGCACCATATAGTGATAAAGCGGATGCATCTTTTAATATCTCTATGGATTCAATATCGTTGGCATTTAACCCTGCAATTGCAGAACTGATAAGGGTTGCTGAATCCCCCGATACAAGCTGTTCAAATGAAAGGTTAATAATTTCTTCCTGTACAGCACCATCTACAACCCAAAGGGGCTTGGTATCTCCAAAGATTGAAGATCCACCTCTAATGGTAATTTTTGGAGCAGCTCCGAAAGTTCCGGTAACGTTCTGAACATTCACACCGGCAGCACGCCCTTCTAACATCCTCCCCACATCTATGACCCCATCAATTTTTATCTCTTCCCCTTTTAAGGTCTGTGCAGCTCCGGTAAATACTTTTTTAGCGATATTTTGGTATCCGGTAACTACTACATCGTCTAAACTCTGGACATCATAAGTCAATACGACATCTATTTGTGCTTGGTCTTCAACCGGAATCTTTTGTGTTTTCATCCCGATATAGCTAAAGACCAGGGTTTGTCCTTTACGCGCCGTTATTGTGTAGTTTCCTTCAAAATCTGAAGAAACCCCCTTAGCGATTCCTTCGACATAAACATTCACGCCTGCAAGGGGAACCCCGTCAGTATCGGTGATTTTTCCGTAAATGGACGTTTGTTGAATAATTTCCGTGCTTTTAGCAATTACAATTTGTCTGTCAAAAATTTTAAATTTTAGTTTTTGAGAAGTTAGCACTTCACTTAAAATATCTGTTACAGACTTGTTTTTTGCTGTGTATGTAATTGAGGGAGTCTTATTGACGACTGCATCTTCATAAAAAAATATAAAGTCGCTTTTTTGTTGAATCACCTTAAAAAAATCCTCCGCAGAAACATCCTTTACATCGATATCAATTTTTGTCTGGGCATATACATTAATGGCATAAATACTATTAAAACCAAATAATATACATAAAATAAAAGTCTTTAGCATAATCCACAAGAACTTATTTACCTCGTTAAAGAGGTCCTGTGTATATTTTTTATTCATATTTTTGTGTACTTTTTAAATGTTGTTCGCTACAATGTTTAATTAGGTATCCTTGCCGGAAAATGGTGGAGCATTTTCCGGTTTTTCTATTTTTAAGATGTATCGTATTTCATATCGATATAGGTTAGTTAATAAAGATTTTATCAGTTTATTAATAAAGTATTATCTGAACCGAGCGTGTAATCAATGGCCGTGGTTTCTTTTATAATCAGCATAATGTCATGAAGGGAATCTTTAATATCCAGCGAACCTGAAAAAGTTTTAAACATTGAAGATTGGTTGTTGACTTTTACTTTTATATTATAATACCTGGCAATCTTATTAATAATAGATTCTAATTTTTCATTCTTAAAGACCAGCACACCTTCCCTCCATTTCATATAAGGTTCCACATTTTCATGGGTGACCTTTACGGATTTCTTTTCGCTATCATAAGAGGCAATCATCCCGGGCCTTAACTCCGAGGTTATTGTAGTGCCCAATAATGTCGACTTTTCATAAATCGCCTCTACCTTGCCTTTGAGCAATGCAGTATAGGTTTTACTTTCATCAGGGTAACTATAAACATTAAAGACAGTTCCAAGAACTCTAATTTTACCGTTTGTAGTGTGCACATAAAAGGGTTTTTCTTTATTATGAGCGACATCGAAAATCGCTTCTCCTTGCAGGAACACTTCTCTTTTATTTTCCGAAAACCGCAATGGATACGTAAGGACTGTTCCTGCATTCAACCATACTTTAGTTCCATCCGATAATGTCATAAAAGAGTGTTTCCCATATGGAACCTCCAAGGAATTATAGATGGCTTTATTTAAAGGGCCTGTTTGATGTTCCGTATCATAAACAACCTTATTATTAACACGGATTTTATTGGTGGATGCGGACTGAGTATAGGAAACGATCGTGTCTCTGGCAGCTAACTTAATGATATTCTCTTCCCCTATTCGCAATTGAACATCTTGTTGAAAATTATCAATGTTTTTTTCTTTTCTGGCAGAAACATATTTTTCAATAGCAGATTGCTGCATATCGTGCTTGATCAGTAATATAACGCTGGGGATTATCATAAAACCTATCACGGCTGCTGCATAGTATATTACCTTTCTCTGGTTTTTTTTCCGGCTGCGGTACCGGACAATAGAATTATTGATTCTTTTTTTAAGATCATTCTTTTCTTGTGCTGAAATTTGATCTAAACCCTTTATATCCACGTTATTTTCTTATTATTTATTCAACAAAAAGCTGATTTACCCCTGCTTTTTATTAATAAGAGTGTAAAAAGTGTGTGATATAGACAAAAAAAAGATGTTTTTTTTAAATCTATTAAGATTTCAATGCTATCTATATACCGTTGAGTTCGGACCTTAATGTTTTTATGGCCCGATATACTTGGGTACGCGCAGAGGTAACAGATATTCCCATGAGCTGTGAAATCTCATCATAATCCTTGTCATCGTAAAATCTAAAAAATAGAATTTCGCGTTGTTTGGAAGGTAACTTTTGAAGTGCATTGGACAACCTGTGTGATTGTTCTTTGGCAGTTTCACTTTTCAATATCTTGTATTCTTCCGAATCAGTGTAAAGTGTGTGGAAGACATCCTTTGATACATCTTCTTTATTTCGGTAATCGTTTTTGATTAATTTAACCAACTTTCGTTTGAATGAAATTATAAGATAGCCCTCTATATTTGAAACTTCAGATAGGTTCTTTCTATATTTATACAGGTCGAGAAAAAGGTCATGAATGGCATCCTTGACCAAATAGGACTTGCTTGTAAGTTTCATTCCATAAGCATAAAGTTTATCTACATAGAGGTCATAGAGTGTGTTCAATGCCTGAACATCTCCTTCTCTGACCCTATGCCATATTAATTGCTCTTGATTCATTGAAGTGCAGAAGAACCTTATCCTTTATATCTTAAATATATGTTAATGTGTCTGGAAATTTAAGAAAAGTAAATTAAAAATGATAGCGAACGACTAATGTTTTCTATACAGAAATTGTATTTCGGGTTACTTTTGCAAATTCTGCATTAAAGCCCATTGCTTTATAGCATTACATTCATACAAAAGGAATTTGCCAAAGAAGTGATAAAGACCATGGCGGATGGTGTAAATGTGGATTTCGGAAATGAAACCATTAAAGATACTACAATTATTGGGACAAATGCTGAATGCATATTTGACAAACTTATAAAAACAGACAGGATATTTCAGAAATGTAATGGATGCTTTTACGAATGCCAATAATATGTATAAAATCAAATTTGAGATAAAACCTTTAACTAATGTAATGGCTTTAGCAGGTGCAGAAGCTAAAGCCTGTGAACCTAATTCTAATGGTATAGTCATTGTCAGGATTTCTCTAGGGGCTCCCTAGAAAAAGAACAAAAAATAAACCCGCCTCTTAATTCACAGCCTCCGTGAGTTATCTATTTAAGTTCATGGTAACGGAACATGGGGTTTCCACACAATTACTTAAGCGATATAAAAAAGCAATTGGATATATTCTGTAGTCCTGGAGCTTGGATGCGAATGGTTGATACCCCTACCTATCAAGGAGCATTGTTTGCATTGCAACAACAGGAAGACCTGAATATCCATCCAGGAGGTATGACTGCCAAAAAGTATATGGCCATTACTAAAACTTCTAAAGCTACCGCAACGCGTGACTTACAAGATATAGTAGCTAAAGAAGTTTTTACGACCATAGGTGCTGGTAGGGGTGTAAGGAATGGGTTGTATACAAATACTTATCAAATTTTTGTTCGGATCAAGTTCTTCATAATTGGTTTAGGGCTTTCCTTCTTACTATTGGCTATTACATGGCGAAGCTACTTTTTGGGTTCTGTACACTTTTAAAAAGTGCGGGGTTAGGGCGAATTAAAAATAGTATAGCAAGCGTCAAAATTTGATTTTTCATCCATGCGGTACTTGTTGTCTAAATTCTCGAGGAGTTCGATTGTATCCAAAGCCCTTCGATAAAATTCTATAACAAATAAAAATTTCATATCTTAGAAAAAACAAAATTTTAATTATGGGAAAATTTGAAATCAAAACTGACAAAGGCGGAAAGTTCCGGTTTAATTTAAAGGCATCCAACGGACAGGTTATCTTAAGCAGCCAAGGGTATTCCTCAAAGGCGTCTTGTGAAAATGGAATTGAATCGGTTCGTACCAATTCTCAAAACGATGATCATTTTGAACGTTTGGCAGCAATTGACGGCAGTCCTTATTTCAATCTAAAGGCTTCCAACGGCCAGGTAATCGGCACCCGTGAAATGTATTCCGGCAACAGTGCCATGGAGAATGGCATTGCTTCGGTCAAAACAAATGCCCCCAAAGCTGAAGTAGAAGACAACTCATAAAATTATAAAGATTCTCTTTTTACTTATGATCTTATAGATCATCACAGGACAGACTGCCTTATCGGTGGTCTGTTTTTTGTTTGATGTCTCCTGAAAAGGTAAGGTGCTGTCCCTTAATTTTTACCTTTATTTTGTTCGGGTAAAGACCACATCATCTATTTGACAGCTTGCCCCTGGGGCCCCATGGGCATAAAACCCGATGGCTGCCCTACCGTTTCTTACATGGATACCGGTCAGGGAGATCGTTACCCAATCCTTATTTTCATGGGGGACCTCCCTATTATGAAGAAGCCCTCCGCTTTCAACGAACATTTCTAACCGATGAAACCTCCCATTGTTTTTAATGCTTGCTTTTAAATCATACCTGCCGTCTTCCAACATTACATATGGCGTCGATTCAATTACCTGAAATACCTTACGCTTGAAAGGAACGTTGTCGGTCAGGTTCAAGCTTTTCTCTCCGACAACCGATTTACGGTCTTCTTCGCTGTTAAAGTAATTTGACTCCGGGGCATCAGCATCTCCAACCAATAGGGGATTCCCCTGATATACTTTGGTAAACCATCCAGTGATATGTTCCTGTATCGGTTTTACGGGAGATGGGATTTTCCGGCGATCCGCTTCGAGGCTTCCATTCTTAACATAATTGTTATCCTTGGCGACCCACCATTCCCCGGTGGCCTCATTCAATTTCCAGGAACTCAGCGAGTTCAAATATGGGGTGTCCCCGTCAAAGGACATGGGCAACCATTGGTTGTATCCCAATCCATTTCCGGCAAAATTTGCCCATCGGTCACCACAATAAACAACGGTTTCCTGTTTGCTTCCCTTAACGTTTATAAAAAAACCCGTCTGGGTGATATGGGCAAAGTCATCCATACATCCCGGGGTAATGAGCATCTTATCCTCAGGGGTGTACGGCCCGTAGATTTTATCTGAAACCAAATAATAGGCATAGGAGGAGTCCCATCCATACAGGTTGGATGCGTAAACATAGTACTTCCCCTTATATTTAAACATACAGTTCCCTTCCCGACCTTTCCCGCTATAAACCTGATGGCAGTCCAGCAGGCCCACTTTCCCGTTTTTAACACCTATCTCGGATATGTATATTTTATGCCGTCCCTCCCCATAGGAGTATACCAGATACGATTTACCCGTGTCATCATCGGTAAACACGGTCTGATCTCCGGTATTCGGAGTTCCGATCATCTGTGTCATGTCCAGCTTTTGGTGCCAGGTAAATGTACCGGTAGGCGTTTCGCCCAATGCGACCAAAACACCCTTGTTGTGCTGGACGAACAAAGCGTATTTTTCAAGGTCGGCAATATAGGCCACTCCAAGCCTTCCCATCCACTTCGTATCAGGGTCCTGCCTGTTGATTGCATCCCGATCGATGCTGTTGTTTTCAAAAGTCCAATTTACCAAATCCGTCGAACTATAGCAGCTTATCGCTACCAGGCTATCGGTGGAATGTGTAACCGCAGGGTCCTTACGGTAGTACTCGGCTTCTTTGTAATGGGCCCCGTACCAATAATATTTTTCAACCTTGGTCTCTGGATCGGGAAACCTAAAAACACCGCCCCCCTGACTGTAAATTGGCCTTCCGCTAATTGTATTCCAAAATTGGTCATTCTTTATGGTGTTTCCCTGGGCGGACAAAAGTGTTTGGGCAAGGAAAAAGGTCAAAAATACTGCTGTTTTTTTCATTTGTGGTACCAATGGAAGGGATTATTCACTATGCAAAAGCGCTGTTAAAGGACAAATTTAAGGCCCCGTACCTGAAAATGCATCCTGTACTGCCCCGGTTTGGGTCATGGACGGAAACAGGGAAAGCTTCGGTCAGGGCTGCTTTATAAAAGGGCGCTCCGGCGGCCTTGTCCATGGGAGCTTGCTAAATATCAGTAAAAAACAATAAAATTTAATAAAGTACTGACTTTTAGGTTTTTAGTTGTTAAACTTGTTTGATTTTAGAGACAAACCATATGGAACAGCACGCCATTAAAACACCTGTTATGACAGCCAAAATTAAAGAAAGCCTGAACCTTGACCTGGGGATAAACGCGAACCTTATCCATTATCAGTGGTCCCCCGAAACCCTTCAAAAGCAGACCATCTTACTAAACATGGGCCGAGAGACCGAAAACGGGATCCTTGCGGTACATACCGGTAAATTCACGGGAAGGTCCCCTGAGGACAGGTATATCGTAGTTGATGCCCTAACCCGGAAAACCGTAGATTGGGGGGCAGTCAATCTGCCCTTTGATCAAAAATCCTTTGATATGCTATACCGGGAAGTGACCGCCTATTTGCAAGATACTGTTTATGTGAGGGATGCGCAGGTATGTGCAGGGGAAAACTATAAAATGAACATCCGTGTAATTACGGAATATCCTTGGTCCAATTTATTTGCCTATAATATGTTCTTAAGACCGGAAGCGCAGGAACTCGACACCTTCAAACCGGAATGGACCGTCATAAATGCGCCTGGGTACAAGGCCACTCCCGGGGAGCATAAAACCAAGAATACAAACTTTACCATTATTAATTTTTCAAAAAGGATCATCTTAATCGGGGGGACCGGATATACCGGGGAAATTAAGAAGGGCGTCTTTTCGGCCCTCAATTTTTTGCTGCCGGTGAAAGAAGGCGTTTTCCCGATGCATTGTGCAGCAAATGTCGGAAAAAATGGTGAAACAGCACTTTTTTTCGGGCTCTCCGGTACGGGAAAGACCACGCTCTCGGCCGATGTGAACCGCAAGCTGATCGGCGATGATGAACACGGCTGGTCCAAAGAAGGGGTCTTTAACTTTGAAGGGGGGTGCTATGCAAAAGTCATCGGCCTCTCCCCTGAAAAAGAACCGGAAATTTTTGATGCCATCAAAAAAGGGGCGCTGCTGGAGAATGTCTCGCTCATGCCCAACGGAAGCGTTGATTACACGGATGCTTCCATCACCCAAAATACAAGGGTCAGTTACCCGATCCATTTTCTGCGCAACATTCAGCAGCCTTCCACTGGAACAGCCCCAAAACATATTTTTCTTTTGACCGCAGATGCTTTTGGGGTCTTACCCCCCATTGCCAAATTAAACCAGGATCAGGCAGCTTATTATTTCATTTCCGGTTACACGGCCAAAGTTGCGGGAACCGAAAAGGGCATCACCGAACCGGTTCCTTCATTTTCAGCTTGTTTCGGAGCCCCTTTCCTACCATTAAGCCCCGTGAAATATACGGCTATGCTATTGGAAAAGTTAAAGCAGGATAAGGTATCGGTATGGCTGGTAAACACAGGGTGGATCGGAGGCTCATATGGAGTAGGGGAACGCATCCCGTTAAAGTATACAAGAGCAATGATAAATGCCGTTCTCAAGGGGGAACTTAAAATGTCGGACCAGGGACGCTATACCGTACACCCTACTTTTAAGCTAGCAATGCCCAAAAAGTGCGGTGCCGTCCCCGAGGGTATCTTAAACCCTGTCAGAAACTGGAAGGATAAGGGTGCTTATCACAAAACTGAAAAAAAACTCGCCGATGCCTTTCAACGAAACTTTGAGAAATATAAAGGGCTGGTCAGCGAATCGATATATAAATCAGGGCCTTTCATCTAATTTACCTGCAATAGTTGTTGATGTATTGATCTTCAAGAACATAATTTTTGGTATATCCCACCAGAAACCGACCGGTACTGAACTGACAATCAAAACTTAAAATATCCCCTTCCTCAATGAGGTTAAAATCTTCTTTGGGAGCGGTAGCGGGATTGCACATAACAGGTTTGGAAAAATCCTCCAAACGGTTCCTGGCAATGGCATTGATCTCCGTTTTTAATTCATTGAGCAGTTCTTTGGACTCCAATTGTGATATTACTGCATTCTCCGGTAAAAATTCAATGTCGCGCCCTATGGTTTTTCCCGTACGTTGTATGCTCGTACTGTCAAGGTGAAACGCTGTTTTAAAAAACGTATGTACATACGCCAGCTTTACAAAGTTCGGATCTTCCTCCAATACGGCCTCGTTATATGCCGGTCGGACGGCTGTCTTGGAACCCTTTACCAAAAAAGAATCGATGGGGAACTCTCGTATATCATACCATATTTCATGCTTTTGATATTCGTACCCTTCAAAGAGTTCACCGCTTGTAGCGGTCTTATCGCTGCAGGTAGCATACATGGTGGCTTGTTTGGCCACATAATGGAAGCCGTTTCTTTCCCGAAAGAAGGGGATTTTATACTCCTTATCTAGCTCCCATCTGCCCTGGTACTTATAGCAGGGAAAATAACAGTCTTCCGGGAGCTCTTTCAACGTGATATAGGGGCGTATGTAATTATTTTCAAAACTCCATTTTAACATCTCATAGCGGGATGTCGAAGGCATGGTCCGTTGCTGCCCCTCTTGCATACTTCTCAGTAAAAAAAGGGCCATAAGGGCAATGATACCGGTAGCCACGCCTATAAAGGCCCATTTTTTCCACAGGGCCATCCCGGGATGTGACCGACTGTTTTGAATCTTATCAATTTTTTGCTGTAAGGAATTTACCTTTAAAAGCCGTTCTACATTGGCCAGTGCCCGTTGCAATTCCCCCTCCGAGGCCGTGTTGTTTATCAATCTTGAAAATTGAGAATCGCTGTAAAATAGGTCTCTTGCAATCTTAGAATTACTGGTAGACTGGAACCTGTTATTTTCCGGACTGAAGGGCCCGTAATAAATCTCCAGTTTCGAAATAAAGGTTTTATGAAGTTCGGTTTGGTTATTCATTCTACAATAAAAATTGATAAAAATTGATAAAAATTAGTAAAGTGATAATTTTTTTAATTAAAAATTATATAATTGTCAAAATTTACATTAAAAAATTGATTATTTGTCTTTTTTGATTTTGTAAATGTATAAAAACAACTTTAAAAAACTAACTGAAATGAAAGCCGACTTAAAGAAAGTAATTCTAGGAATTGTATTTTTCAGTGCCCAATTGACCTTTGCCCAAAGCACTGTTAAAGGAAAAATCACGGATGCTTCCCAAGTACCTATTCCCGGGGTCACCATTATGGAAGCGGGAACGGATAACGGAACGGTTTCCGATTTTGATGGGACCTATTCCCTGGCAACGGACTCCGACAATGCCGTTTTAATCTTTAGTTATATCGGTTTTAAGACACAAGAAATCCCCGTCCGGGGTCAGGATACCATGGATGTAACCCTTGAAGAGAACCGGGAAATACTTGATGAAGTAGTCGTAGTAGGGTATGGTAAGATGAAAAAAAGTGATTTGACGGGAGCGGTCTCCTCTGTTGATGCGGAACAATTAGAGCGCTTTCCCAAAACAAATGCTGCCGAAGCACTTCAGGGACAGGTGTCGGGATTGAACATCCGCGTTAATGCCAGTGATGCCGAAGGCTCCGGAACAAGTATCCAGATCAGGGGTCAAAACTCCATTTCAGCATCCAATTCACCCCTGATCATTTTGGATGGTATTCCCTATTACGGAAATCTTTCCGAGATCAACCCGGTGGACATTCAGTCCATGGACGTACTCAAAGATGCCTCCTCCACGGCCATTTACGGTTCCCGAGGGGCGAACGGTGTTATCCTGATTACCACCAAAAAGGGGAAAACAGGAAAGCCGATGATTACCTATGACACCTATTACCGTTTGGATGCCGTGGGCTATTATCCAGCGATGATGGACGGTCGGCGCTTCGGTGATGCCAAGGTAACCTACGGAGAGCCCCTGACCAATATCGAGCAGAAAAATTACGATGCCGGACATACTACCGATTGGATGGATATCGCTACGAGAACGGGAGCATCCGTACAACATAACCTATCGGTCCGGGGGGCTTCCGAAAAAATCAACTATTATATATCTGCAGGAATCAACGACAACACGGGAATTGTGGTTGGGGACGATTTTAAAAGAGTCAGCCTAAGGACCAATATCGAAACTGAGATTGCCGATTGGATTACCTTTGGAACCACTACCCAGCTTGGTTTTTACGACCGGGACGGTATATCGGCTGATGTCGATAAAGCCTTTAATTCTAACCCTTTGGGAGATGCTTATAATGAGGATGGGTCCTACACGCTAGATTCCTGGGAAGATGCCTTTTGGGCAGCAAACCCCATGGCAGATACCGCTGCCGATAACAACAATGATACCTGGAGGATCATTACCAATAATTATTTCGATATCAAAATTCCCTTTGTAGCGGGACTTTCCTATAAACTGAACGTTGGTTACAATTACAGCCACCGGCAATACGAACGTTATTACGGGATGGATACCAGGACCGGCAACAAGGTCAACGGGGAACTCTATAACTCGTACCAGTATGACAAAGATTGGGTCGTTGAGAACATTATCAGCTACAACCGGACCTTTGGCAAGCACTCCCTGTTTTTGACCGGCCTTTACAGTACCCAAGAAAATTCATATCAGTTCAATACGCTTACCGGACGTGGGTTTCCCAATGATCTTTTGGGATATTACCAACCATCCAATGCGAGTTCCTTATCGGGAGATGCCAACTATACCCAAAGGAATTATGTGTCTCAAATGTTTAGAAGCAATTATACCTTTGATGACCGTTACCTGCTGACTTTTACCGTCCGACGGGACGGCTATTCCGGCTTTGGAAAGGATAATAAGTTTGGGGTGTTTCCTTCCTTTGCCTTTGGATGGAACCTGGCCAATGAAGGTTTTATTAAAAATTCGGAAAAACTCGGTTTTATATCCCAGCTTAAACTAAGGCTCTCATACGGGGAGAACGGAAATGAAGCGATTGCCCCTTACAGTTCGTTGGCCCCACTCTACCCAAAGGCCAACCTGGATGAAAATCATCAAACGGCTGTCGGGTACTACCCGGAAAAACTAGGAAATCCAGAGCTGAGTTGGGAAACCACGCGTTCCTTTAATATTGGAACGGATTTTTCGCTCTGGAAAAACAGGGTGTCGGGAAACGTGGACGTGTATTTCTCCAAGACCACCGATTTATTGTTAAACAGGACCATTCCCGCACTCAACGGCACCGACCAAATTACCGAAAATGTGGGGGAAACCAAAAACCAGGGGGTCGATATAACCCTCAACACCATTAATATTGCCAAAACGGATTTTACGTGGAGAACCAATGTTGTCTTTTCCAGGTACAAAACGGAAATTGTAAATGTCGGGTTGACCGATGACAACGGAAATTACATTGATGATGTTGCCAGCAGGTGGTTTATAGGACAGCCCATAAATGTCAATTACGATTATCTCATTGACGGGGTATGGCAGGTAGCGGATTTTAATGACCCCGCTATTCCCGATAGTATGAAAGAAGGATACCGTCCGGGAGACATGAAATACAAGGATGTGGACGGGGACGGAGATGTGGACGCCAGCGATCAAACCATTATCGGAAGTGCCGTTCCTACTTTCTCGGCAGGGCTCACCAACATTATATCCTATAAAAACTTCAGCTTCAGTTTCTTTTTAAACGGCATCTTCGGTATTGACAGAAGGAATCCGGTCCTGAACAACTTCATCCCTCAACTGGAAAATGTTTATGATATTGTCGATTATTGGCGGGAGGACAACACCAATACCATTTACCCGAAGAATACCCCCGGATCCAATAAGTACGACACGGATTATTTTGATAGTGCAACTTTTGTACGGTTGCAGGATATTACCCTTAGCTATAATTTTGAAAAGGACTTAATGGACAAAATGGGATTGAACAGCCTGCAGGTATATATCGATTTAAAGAATGTACATACCTGGACGGATTGGATAGGCGTCGACCCGGAGCATGTCTCCAATCAGGGAAACCCAATGCCCAAAAGCTATTTAATAGGCCTAAAGGTAAGCCTGTAGTTCAAAAAGGGATATACGTATACTAACTGTAAAGAAATAAAAAATGAAAACATCAAAATATTTAATGATATTCTTTCTCCTGAGCTTGTGCAGTGCGTGCGATGAGGATGAATTTTTAACCGAAGAACCAAGAGATGATATTTATGCGGATCAGCTGTATTCGGATTACAACGGGTTTCAAATGGCATTAAACGCCTCTTATGCCATGGTCCGGGAAGAATTTGCCACCACTGCCAACACCTCCCTCGGCGCACAGGTATATATGCTTTCGGGAACCGATATTGCATGGAGTCCCAATACGAGCGGTTCCGATTCGGATTGGTTAAACTGGAGCACGGACCTGGCTCCTGATAACGATGCGATAGAAGACATCTTTATGTGGCTCTACAGGGAGATCAATTCGGTGAACAAAATTATTGCCAGGGCATCAAATCCCGAGGTTGACTGGCAGGGAAACAACGCTTCGGAAAACGAGGCTAAAAAGAACGAGGTCATAGCGCATGCACGCCTGTTAAGGGCTTGGGCATACAGGCACCTGACCTATCTCTATGGGGATGTGCCCTTGAGCTTGGACGAAATTGACGGGGCCAATTACAAAACGGATTGGGTAAGGGCCCCGGTAGCGGAGGTAAGGGCCCAAATGATCGAAGACCTGAGCTTTGCCGGGGAATACCTGCCCTGGAAGTACCCGAACCCGGGCAGGGCCAATAAAGCGGTGGCCCTGCACTATTTGGCGGAAACCTATTGCGCGGCCCAAGACTATGAAAAAGCAGTTGCCGCAGCGGAAAATGTAATAAAAAATTCCGGCTATGCCCTGGTAAGAAATCGATTTGGAAGAAATGCTTCCAATCCCGGCAACCTATTTATCGATATGTTCCGAGAGCCTTTTTATGCCAATGGCAATACAGAAACCTTATGGGGGTTTTTAAATATTGAACAGGATGTAAACCCCGAAGGCAATTTCAACAACCGTATAAGAGATCAATATTACTCCTATTACAGCAATGCTACCCCAGTAAAGGATTACATGAAAGACAACAACGTCCCTACCGATGACCAGTTAATGGTATATGAATACAATGGAGGGAAAGGCGCCCAACGGGCCGCCATTACAGAATGGGCGTATGGTTTGTACGAAGAGCAGGATATGCGGACAGATGCATATACCATGGCAAAATACATTGTCTTTCCCAATATGGAAAACCCTTCCCAAATAGACACCCTGTTGTACACACATACCACTACTTTTGATGATGAGTTCTATCAAACCGAAAAGGAGGAAGGTACCGGGGGAGCCAGTGCGGAGTGGCCTTATACCCGAAAATGGGATTATGTAAATCCATCGGACCCCAAGGGGGTAAATTCCTATAATGATTTTATTTATATCCGATTGGCTGAAACCTATTTGATATATGCCGAAGCGCAATTGGGAAATGGACAACCCGAAGCCGCCAAGGAGACCTTAAATGTTTTACGCAGGCGCTCCAACGCCTCTGAATATACGGGCACGGTCGATATTGATTTTATACTGGATGAAAGAGCTCGGGAGCTATTCGGAGAGGTGGCCAGACGGCATGCACTGGTCAGAACGGGCAAATTCCTGGAAAGGGCCAGGAAACACAATAGATTTATGTATTTTCACTTAAAGGATTACCATAAGCTATGGCCGATCCCCCAATCGGTTATCGATTCGAACACCGGCTCGGTAATGGCGCAGAACACCGGCTATTAAAAAACAATCGTAAACAATAACACATAAAAAATGAAACATCTAAAAATATTCCTTCTACTGTTCATAACGGCTCCCCTATGGCTCACTGCTCAAAAAGCCATGCCGAAAAAGGTCCTCATGGTAGGAAACAGTTTTACGTACTTTTGGAACATGCCGCAAATGGTAAATGCCATGGCCGCGGAAGACGGCTACCCCATGGAAGTTCACCAATCTACCATAGGAGGGGCAACCTGGGAAGAACATTACAATGAAAAAAGAGGCTCGCAGACACGCCTTTTGTTAAAAAGCAAACCATGGGATTACGTCATCTTACAGGACCATAGTTTGAGTACCATCGAAGCCCCCGGGCGATTTGACGAATATGGAAAAAAGTTGGCCGGGGCCGTGGTCAAAGCAGGGGCCAAACCCTATTTAATGATGACATGGGCTTATTTATCGAACCCGTTAATGCAGGACGTTATTTCAAATAAATACAATGCATTGGCCCATGAATTAAATACGGAGGCCATTCCGGTGGGGGACATTTTTATGAAAGCCCGAAAATTACGTCCGGACCTCAATTTTTATTTTGATGACAAACACCCCTCGTCCATCGGTTCCTATCTAATAGGCTTAATCATGTATAAAGCTTTGACGGGCAATTCGGTAAAAGACGTTCCGGACCGATTGTTGTCAAAAGACCAGCGCGGAGAACAGGTCATTTTATCTTTTATTCACCATGAAACAGGAGTGTTTTTACGGCAACTTGTCGAGGAAACCGAGTTTACAACCAAGCTTATTCAAGAATGATCTCCCAAAGACGTATCGTTTTTTTGATTTTAGGCCCGCTGATATTCTTTTCGCTTCAGTGTATGCGTACCCCTGAAGGGATGTCGGAAAGTGCCTTTGATATGCTGGCCATCACTTTATGGATGGCCGTTTGGTGGATAACGGAAGTCATCCCGATCGGAGTGACGGCCCTACTGCCCATTATCTTATTTCCGATAACCGGAGCGGTGGATATTTCAACAACGACCGCTTCCTTCGGACACAAATATATTTTTCTGTATATGGGAGGGTTTATGTTGGCAATTGCCATTGAAAAGTGGAATTTACATAAACGCATTGCGCTCCACATTATAAAACTCATAGGGGTAAATGTCACGCGAATCATATTGGGTTTTATGGTAGCCACTGCTTTTTTATCCATGTGGATTTCAAATACGGCTACTTCAGTGATGATGCTGCCCATTGGAATGTCCATCGTATCCCAGTTGAAAGACAATCCCCTGACCGAAGAAAATGAGAATCTAATTTTCGGCAAGGCCTTGATGCTTTCAATTGCCTACAGTGCTTCCATAGGCGGCGTGGCTACATTAATCGGAACCCCGCCAAATCTTGTATTTGCTGGCTTTATAGAGGAGACTTATCATATTGAAATTTCGTTTATGACATGGATGAAAATAGGCTTCCCGATCTCCGTGGTGCTTTTAATAATCGGATGGTATTACCTCACACATCATGCCTTTACCTTCAAACAGAAAAAATTTCCCGGTGGTAAAGAAGAGATTCAACGATTGCTCCATGAGCTGGGACCGATGAAACCGGAAGAGAAGACCGTCCTGGGCCTTTTTATTCTTACTGCTTTTTGTTGGATCACCCGGTCTTTTCTGTTACAGCATATCATCTCAAACATCGATGATACAATAATAGCAATCACCGCCGGCCTCCTGCTGTTTATATTACCTACCACCAGGAAAGGGCATCCCATCATTACATGGAAAGAAGCCGTTAAAATGCCCTGGGGGATTATTTTACTCTTTGGCGGTGGCATGGCATTGGCTTCCGGTTTTGAAATTACCGGCTTGGCGACATGGTTCGGAAGCCAGGTAAAGCTTTTAAACGGTTTACCCTTGTTGGCGCTCATTCTTGTAATAATCACAGCTGTTAATTTTATTACGGAGGTAACTTCCAATTTAGCAACTACCGCCATGCTATTACCCATACTGGCACCTGTAGCCCTGTCTCTGGAGATTAATCCTTACGTTTTAATGGTTGCCACTACCCTCGCTGCTTCTTGTGCATTTATGCTCCCGGTAGCGACTCCTCCAAATGCCGTTGTGTTCGGTTCGGGATATTTAAAAATCCCCGATATGATAAAAACGGGCCTATGGATGAACGTAATTTCTATTTTAATCTTAACCCTGACGGTTTATTTTCTTTTGCCACTGATCTGGGGGTTCGACCCCAAAGACGTCCAGCATTTTATGAGGTTAATAGCTCCATAATCATACAATCCGGTTAGCTTCCTTTAAGAGACTGTTCTATAAGGGCGGTCTCTTAAAGGGGTACCCTTTGAAGGTAGTTTTGCAAGATTCGTTGAATATCCCTATTGTCATCATAAGCCTTTATGTAAGGCAATCGGGCGTCTATAGGGGTGCCTTTAGGGCAAAATCCAAACCCTTTGTAGGCTCCATTTTCAATGTAAACCAGTCCGGTTTCATTATCATTTCTCCCTTGGAGCTCAACCAGTTTGGTCAGTTTTTCTAAATTGGCATTCTTTAAAAAGTCCTCAACCCGGCTGTTGTAGGAATTTACCGGCTCAACGGACATACAGGCACCGTAACATTCCTTTACCTGGTATTGAAAGCAATAGTTTTTGGTTTTATACAACCCATTTATTTTTTGGCAGAGCTTGTGTTTCCCTGTAATTCGAAAGAGGGTGTTTTTTGCTTCTGTCAATGAAGAAAATACAGTAATGGCATTGGTTTCCGGCTTTATTTTGTCAATCATAAGCGCCTTATAGCCAGAACGTTCATGGAGAAAAAGACCATATTGATTTATTTTACGGCGTTGCGAACGGTTATAGATCGGATGGTATTCTTTGATGAGATGGGATTCGTAAAGTAAAGAAATAAGTTCACTGCCCATACCTTCATAGCAAATTCTTTTGGTAAAGAACTGTAGCTTTTGTGATTTTCTGTCTTTGCCGGAGAAATGCTGCTGTACCCGTTTCTGTATATTGATACTCTTACCGATATAGATAAGTTGACCGCTCCGGTCATAAAAGAAATAAACGCCGGGCAGTGTCGGTAATTCCGATATTTGTGATACTTGTTTGATAAAAATATAGCCTTTTTAAATCAATCTAAATGATGATGCAATAATAAGCGTCCCATAAAGCCAAATGGCTTAAATATGTAAAAATAATATTAACTTTAAACATTTCTGTGGTGGAAAGCGTAGATTCAATCCATAAACTGATGATGGAACACTAAAAATAAGACTGTTTTGTTAATTTTACGGACAGACGACGCCCAGGTTAATAGCATATTACAAACTTTCAATCAATAATGGATACATCAGATCGTAAAGAGTTCGTAGCCAAGAAGAGGAACTGTCTGCAAATTTTTAGGAAAAAACCCTTCTTTATTTGGTTGATTTTATGTGTTTCATGTTATGCCCACAAAAGTGTCGTGCCGAGTCAAGTACCTATAGAACAATTTCGGTTAAGCGTTGAAGAAATTAAATCCGGAAAAGTTATAGATAATGAAGGCGATGCCCGAAGCTTTGAGGAATATCTGTCAATCGCCAAGAAAAATGAAGATTGGGAAGCTGCGATTGTTATACAAAATGCTCTGGCTAATTATGATATCTATTACAGAATGAATCATAAAGCTGTCTATGATTCATTAAAAAATTTCAAGCAACATCTTCCAAAGATCCATAATATTCAACAAGTTGCCAAGTATTACATCGCCTATGCAGAGGCAGCAACATACCTCCAGAAATACCATGCCTCGTTGGAAATCCTTGAACAGGCCATGTCCCATTTGGAGCCAAAAAGAGATTCGGTCATCAGTGCGTATGCTTATATATATTTAAAGGCCGGTGAAAATAGCTCTAAAATAAATAGCTTGATAGCGAGTGTTACCTATTTTAAAAAAGCTTCTGAGATTTTTCTACAACAAAAGGACACCATTTCTTTTCTATGGTCTCAAAATGGCTTAAGCAGATTGTTGGGGAATAATGGATTGTTTAATGAAGCTGATGAGGCACGAACCCCTATTTTTTTATGGAGCGATAAAATTGATGAAGTAGAGGTGGTTGTAATGGCACATATAACGGCCGCTATTGAAGCAACCACGCAACATCAATCCGATAAAGAACTTTACCATGTCAGGCAAGCACTTTTACTGAAGGATCAAATGACTTCGAATGCAAAAAATATTATAGCAATCCTAACGAGTGCTTGTGCCACCTATGTATTTGCCCGTCAAAACTTATTGGATGAATCTGACCACCATTTAAAAAAGATGATCGCTTTGATGGAAGGGGAACAGGGAAGTACTTTTTTAAAAACCTATTATTCGCTTGCCCGGGCCCAAAATGCTTTTGCGCATAAAGATTATAAAAATTCAAATGGCTATCTGTTGGCCGTGCTTGAAAATGTGAAACAATCCAAGGAACCTGAAAACATTTTGGCTTTTGAATATTTATTGGCACAAAACTATCAAGAAACAGGGGACTTGGGAAGTTCGTTGATGCATTATAAAAATTATATAAAATTAAAGGACTCCATAGAAAAAAGCACCTCCAGAAAGCGTTTTGCATATGTTCAAAGCCAATTTGAAATGCAAAAAAAGGATTTAGAAATTTCGGAACAAAAACAATACATCTCGCTGTTAGGAGCTAAAAACAAACTCAAATCACAATGGATACTTATAGGCGGTATTTGCTTGGTGAGCATATTTTCAGTGATTTATTTATTGCGGTCGCGAGCATTTCAAAAGCACAATCAAAGACTTCAAAAGGCGTTTTACGAAAACATGCTCCTGTCAATCGAAAAAGAGCGTGAGCGTATCGCTGGTGATTTGCATGACAGTATAGGACAGAACCTGCTGATCATTAAAAATAAGTTCTTAAGTAAAGATGAAAATGAAGATGTATCTATTGTAGACAATACCATAAAGGGCATTAGGGATATCTCCCAAGACCTTCACCCGTATAAGTTTGAAAAAATCGGGTTAATACAATCACTGAAAGACACCATTAAAGTATTACAGGAGAACACCGTAATCTTTTTCTCCGAACAAATTGATCAAAAAGAAAACATAGGACGTAACTTATGTAAAGAAAAGCACTTACATGTTTTTAGGATTCTTCAAGAAGCACTTAATAACGTCATAAAGCACTCTGAAGCAAAAGCTTGTTCCCTGGTAGTGAATGCCGAGGTTGACGCTATTAATTTTATTGTAAAAGACAACGGGAAGGGGTTTGTGTCCCCTAAAAAGACGGATGTAAATAATTCGTTAGGAATGAGAACCATGCGAGGGAGGGCCATGGCCATTGGGGCATCTTTTAAGATAACCAGTATTGTCAATGAAGGTACGATAGTGCATTTAAAAATTCCAAAAAAATGAGTAACGGTTTATCCTTTATTTTAGCAGATGACCATCCACTTATATTAGAAGGGAATGCTGCTTTTTTGAGTAAAAACGGATTTTTAATAAAAGGAGTTGCCACCAATGGGAATGATGCATTTAATCAAATCCTGAAGGAGCAGCCGGATTTTGCGATCCTGGACATGGATATGCCTGTTCTAAATGGTATTGAAGTTGCCCGCGCGTTAAAGGGGAAACAGTTCCACATAAAAATAATAATACTATCCCTGCACAAGAATGAAGATATTTTAAGGAACATTGGTCTTTGCATCGATGGCTACATCCTTAAAGAAGATGCATTATCTGAATTGTTGACATGTATCGATGTGCTTTTATCACATAAGAATTATGTTAGTTCTACGATCAAAAATGCCAGCTTGTATGACCCTAAAAACGAGGAAATAAAGAATCTAACAGTGTCAGAAGTAAAAATACTCAGACTGATTGCAAAAAACATGACTTCACAAGAAATCGCAGACAGTTTATTCCTTTCCAAACGAACGGTGGAAAAACACCGCAGCAATGTAGTTAAAAAATTACATTTGGATAGCAGTCCTCACGCTTTAGTCTTATGGGTACAAAAAAACATTGACAGCTTGTTATAATTTTAAAATGAATAATACGTAGTGGTACTTATTTCTTGCTCATGGATCTTGTCGTAGTTTTGTGATTGTTATCTGAAGAAACTATTCGCAGAACGTTTTTTCTTAATTATTAACGGAACTAACCTAAACTACTGATTATGACAATTTTTGTCTACTCGATAACCTTGATTACAGGAAATCGAAAGTTCTTATCCTTCGTGTTATTTGCCTGCTTTACATGGAATGCAATAGCGCAAACCACTTATGATTTTTCTACCCCACCTGTATTATCAAGTGAAGGAGGTACGTGGGTTGATAAAGCTGTTTTTACTATAAATGGCGTTGAATACTCTATTAGCAATGGTATTAATGGAGATCTGACTGCTCCGGCTACCGGAGGGAAAAACAATTCAGCATGTTTAAGAAAACAAGGAGCAAGTACAGAAACCTTACTATTCAAACGGGTAGATAACCAACCATTCTATTTTTATGGTTTTTGGTTGAAGGGGGAGGGAATAAATTCATACGATGGATCGGGAGGAATATCCCTTCCGCCATTTTATATAATCAACTATCATAAAGCCGGGGGTGGGACAGAAACCTATACCGACAATACCCCGATGAGTTCTGGGGCATATACTGTTTATCAGAATGAAATAACTCAGCATATTGAAGTAACCAGTATAAGCATCAACCTGCAGGCTAATAGTGATTTTTGGATCGATGATATAAGCGTATCCTCCGACGATGACCTGCCACCGCTAATAGCTTCTACCACTAAAGGCAATGTAGGGTGCAATGGAGATAATTCAGGGAGTGCTTCCGTAGTGGTAGTAAGCGGAGATCCACCCTATACATATGCCTGGAGTCCTTCCGGGGGCACCGGAAGTCTTGCTACAGGGCTTTCTGCAGGAACATACACATGTACAATTACAGATAATAGTGATCGGTCCATAGTGAAAAACTTCACAATAACAGAACCTACGGTACTGAGCGGTAGTATTACAAAAACCGATCCTACTACGGAATTTGTCAATGACGGAACGGCAAGCGTTACAGCAACCGGAGGCGTACCCCCCTATAGCTATTATTGGTCTCCTTCCGGAGGAACTGCTCCTACGGCTACCGGTCTTGCAGGGGGGACATATACCTGTACCATAACAGATAATAACGGTTGTACTACCATGGAGAATATAACGTTGATTACTCCCGATAATACCCCACCCTCCGGATATTCGGTTTCCATGGATTTATTGGGAGAATCGCTGATCAACAGTATCAATGAATCACTCATTGAGTTTTCGGGCTCGGGGCTGGAGGTGGGCGCCACCTTGCACTATTCCTTTGAAAGTGATGCAGGGGGCAGTATGGTATCAGGTACCCGTACGGTCACTTCCGCTAACCAGCAGTTTGATAACGGTGGCGCAGGGTTTGACCTCTCCGGTCTGGCCGATGGCCATATTACCTTGACGGCATACCTGAGCGATCCGGCAGGAAACCACGGGGCCGATGCCGTTGCTACGGGCACCAAAGACGCTGAGGCCCCTTCCGGATATTCTTCGGCCTGGGACGATGCCCTGGTCAACGCCACGGAAGCGGCAGTTACTTCGTTCACCATTTCCGGCGCGGAAGTGGGCTCGACGCTAAATTATGTCATTTCCTCCAGCGGGGACGGGAATACGGCGACTATTACCGGTAACAAATTGGTTGGTAGCTCAGAAGAAACGTTGACCGTGGACCTCAGCAGTTTGATGGACGGCCACTTGACGGTCACCGCTTCCCTTACCGATGACAGCGGGAATACGGGAAATGTTGTCACCGACAATTCGGCCGTCCTGGACCAGACCGCACCAAATGGCTATAGTGTATCGATAGACCAGGACCCCATCGATAGATCCAATCAACCTGCCATAGGCTATACCTTTGCAGGGGCCGAAGCGGGGGCCACCTATAATTATACGTTCTCCAGTGGCGGGGGCGGCACGGCCGTTACCGGAACCGGAGCCATCAGCACGGCTACCGCCCAAATTACGGGGATTGACCTTTCCGGACTGGAAGATGGGACGGTCACCCTTTCCGTAACCTTGGAGGATCCTGCAGGAAATGTGGGCTCTCCGGTGACGGATACCAGTACAAAGGACACCAATGAAGCCCCTTCGGTGAACAACCTTTCTATAGTTGGGCCGCTTACGGTAGGAGAGGCCTTGACGGCCGGCTACACCTTCAGTGACCCCGACGGGGATACGGAAAGCGGGACGGCATATAAGTGGTACCGTGCCGATGATAGTTCCGGAAGCGGGAAAACGGCAATTGCAGGGGCGGTTTCCGGCCAATATGCGCTGCAGAATGAAGACAGGGGAAAATACATCAGCTTTGGGGTCACCCCCAATGACGGGATTGACCTGGGCGCGACCGCAGAGAGCGCGCCGGAGGGCCCGGTAAAGGTGGACCAGGCCATTGCCTTCGGGGCCATTGCCCCCAAGACGTATGGAGCTGTACCGTTCACCCTGGGCGAACTACAGACAGACGAAGGTTTGACCGTAACCTATACGGCAGACGACCCGTCGATAGTCGGCATCAGCGGCAATCAGGCCACCGTCCTCAAAGCGGGGGCCACAGTAATTACCGCGGCCCAGAACGGGGACGAAACGACCAATGTTGCAGTACCGGTACACCGAACATTAACGGTGAACCCGGCAACCCTGACGGTAGCAGCAGAAGGCAAGTCCAAGGTTTACGGCGAAGCCGACCCAACGTTGACGGTAAGCTATTCGGGCTTTGTGAGCGATGATGATGAGGCGGACCTTGGCGGCAGCCTGACGGTAGCCCGTGCCACAGGCGAAGATGCGGGGACTTATGCGATCACGGCCAGTGGTAAGACTTCAGTAAATTATACGATCAATTACACTACAGGTGAACTTGTGATCACGCCGGCCACTTTGACCGTTTCGGCCAATGCCGGTCAGATGAAGGTTTATGGGGCGCCCGACCCTGAGCTGGCCTATACAGTTGACGGCCTTGTAAACAACGATACCGAAAACGTCTTAACGGGGGCCCTGTCGAGGGCCCCGGGAGAAGGAGCGGGAAGCTATCCGATCGATCTGGGGGATTTAAGCGCAGGGGACAATTACGACATTGCCTTTGAAACTTCTGAATTCGTAATAGCCAAAGCCGCTCAGGAGATAACCTGGGACCAGGAATTGAACTTCAGCTGTGACAGCGGTCCTGAAATCGCCCTGACCGCAACGGCCAGTAGCGGACTACCTGTAACCTATACGGTACGGGACCCGTCCATTGCAGGGGTCATGGCGGGTGTTTTACATAAAAAGCTATCGGGGAGCACCTTGGCCATGGCACATCAACCGGGCGATGAGAACCATCTCCCGGCCACTTCTGTGGAAAAACGGGTGCTTATAAGCCAGGCCGGTCTTATCCGCCGGCATTGGGGCGATGTCCTGGTATTTGACAACAGCAGCGGGGACTTTGTGGGTTACCAGTGGTATAAGGACGGTATGGCCGTCCCGGGTGCCACCGGGCAGTATTATCATGAGAACGGCCCTTTGGACGGCAGCTATCGCGTAACGGCAACCACGGAAGGCGGAGCGGTCATCACCTCTTGTTCGCTGGAACTGTCGGGAGAAGAATTCACTAAAAAAGTCAGCATTCTGCCCAATCCCGTAGCGGCGAACGCAGCATTTGTCCTGGAGAGCGATTTTGAAGGGTCGCTATTGAACGGGGCCACCGTCAGTATCATCGACCTCAATGGAAGGGCCCTGCAAACGCTCCCGGCGACCGGTAACCGGACAAGGCTTGGCGCGCCCCCGCAATCGGGAATATATGTGGTATCGCTAAGCCTGCCCAATGGCGAGAGAAGGACAGTAAACCTTTTGGTAAGATAAAACAGCAAATCAATCAGCAACCGATGAAAATAAAATTATTAACAGGCCTGTTACTGATAGGGGTACTATTAGGACAGGCCCAGGAAATAACGTTCAAATTAAATGGGGGACTATCAGGGATCTTTTATGAGAGCCCCGTGGGCGATGGATCCTTGGGTCTTGGAGGGGGTATTGGTTTTGGATATACCTATTTTTTAAACGATCATTGGGGCATCCAGACCGGGATAGAAGCACAATATAACAGTAATACCTTTGAGCTGGACGATGGTCGGCAAGTCTCCTCCAATGAGATAGACGATCAGGAGTCGGCTTTTGAGTACAGGGTAAGCGCCGTAAGTTATAAAGAAGAGCAGCACTTTTATTCTTTTGCCGTTCCGTTGCTGTTGCAGTACAGGGGAAATATCTCGTCAAAAACAGGATTTTATATAGGTCTTGGGGGAAAGGTATTGTTCCCGACCGGACAGAAAATAAAGGCCAGTGCGCAGACATTGTCCCTGAGCGGTTACTATCCCGATCTGGACCTGGAGATAAACGACCTTCCGGTGCATGGGTTCGGTACTGTCAACAACTGGGAAGACGATACCAGTGTATCGCTAAGAACATCGGTGTTATTGAGCGTAGAGGGAGGCCTGACATTCAAATTAAAGGGACACTTGCAATTGTATACCGGTATTTATGCGGATTACGGCCTTACGGACCTGCAGGATGATAAGCAGCCTCAAAATATAGTGGGTTATAGCCCGGAAGGTATTGAAGAGGTGCCGGCCAATGGTGCGATGTCCGCGCAAGGGATTGTAGAGAAGAGTAATTACCTCTCGGCAGGAATTCAATTAAAGCTAGGATTTAAGCTCGGTAAAAACAATGAATTCCAAGAGAAAGAGCAGGAGGAGGTTATAGCGGAAGGGCCTGTGGAAAAACAGCAGACTGAACCAGTGGTAGTTGCGGAAAAAGAGAAAGAGGCAATACCAAAGGAGCCGACATTAAGTGCTACAGAACTTGCCTATATAGAAGAACCATTGATCTTCGGCAATATCGACCGGACGGACATACCCGAAGCATTGACAGGACGGTTGGACACCATTGCCGGGATGTTGAACAAAGGGGAGCCCGTACAGCTCCAGATCACAGGTTATACGTGCAATGTGGGAAGTGAACCCTTAAATGAAAGTATCGGGATGGAAAGGGCGGAGGCGGTGGCCTCTTATTTAGAGGCACAAGGGGTGTCCAGGGACCGGATGGAGTTGATATCAAAAGGGGAATCGGAGCCTTTGCTGCCCAACACTTCTGCTGAAAACAGGGAGAAGAACAGAAGGGTTTCCATCGATGTGATTTCGGAAGAATAAAAGGGACAGTGTCTTTTAAAAAGGCAATTAATGAAGCACCACAGTCCCCTCAGATGGTTTGCTATTAAAAATGGTTCCGGTGATGGTAGATACAGTGTAGAACCGGTCATATATAACCCTCTTCTAATAGCCATAAGATCTTTGCTTTTGAGTAACTCACTAATCTTATCATTTTGGGCTCTTATAATTGCTAAGCAACTGTAAAATTAAATGTCTGGATATAGGGGGCTTCCGCATACAATTCTATCATTATTCTAAAGTTCATTATGTAATTATTTTATAAGATAATCGGAAATTGTCCGATTATGTGCTTTATTTATTACATCTTAATCCATGCATAAAGGGTCTGCATACATAGTTTTAATTCCCTCCCGTCCTATAAACTTGACGTTTTTTCCCTCCGCCATCATTCTGAGTTCTTCACTTATCAACACTCCCTTATTGGTTTCTCATATGATTTGCAAAGAATACCCCTTAAAAGGACATAAACGGCAGCAACGCATATGTTATCCTCAAATTACTGATGTTCAGTAATTTGAATCGATATATACAGTAGCTTTCACATATCAAAAAACAGACGTAGAATTTAAACAAGTTTTGTTATGCGAAAATTACAATTATCTATAAGTGCATTTTTGGGAGCTTCAAAAATCCTCTTTGCACAGATTGGCGGCATCGAAGATTCGGTAGCCAATATCTCCGATACCATCCGGACAATTTTTCCCATGACTTTAGGGGTCATCTTTTTAGTGGGCTTCTTGTTCAACGCCGGACATTTCTTCGGGGAGAACGCCGACCTGAAGAGAGGGATTACCCGGGTATTGGTCTTTGTCCTGATAGCCGGGGCCGTGGTCGGGATCTTTACCTATCTCATCGGAATCGTGGTCTGATGAAACAGTTCGCCGTCTATAGAAATATCCGAAAGGGTGCTGTCATCATGGGGCTGTCCATCTCCCTGTTCGCCCTTATGATGGCTTCGGTCATCGGGTCGCTCTTGGTCATTATATTTTCCTTTAAGCTTTGGATTATCATAAGCCTTTTTCTCTTTAATGGAGCGCTGTATGCAGGGCTGTTAAACAGTGCATGCCTTTCGTTCACGCTTCGATCACGACTGCCCCGGACCATTTCCAATAAAAAATCAAACTTTTTAAACAATGAAGATCAATTTTAACACATACCATCCCATTCTGGACATACAGGGCCATACAGTCTTTGCCGCCAACGGCAATCTGGTACTGTGCTATAAAGCGTCACTTCCCGAGGTATATTCCCTATCGGAATCCGATTTTGAAAAACTCCATGGGACCTGGTTTCAGGGATTAAAGGCCCTGCCTGTGGGAACGGTAATCCATAAACAGGAATGGTACCGAAAAAAGAACTACCAGGGAGCAGAACTCCCCCGAAAACATTTTTTACAAAAAGCCACCTATCGTCATTTTAAAGACCGGGAATACCTATCCCATGAGAGTTATCTGTTTTTTACCTGTCCGATGCCCCTTAAAGCCGTCTCGGCCAATCCCTTTCGAAAACTTGGAAAGGGGTCCTACAGAAAAACCGATGAAAAAATCCGGGAGTTCACCCGGGCGGTTTCCGATGCCGTGGCCTATATCAATAACAGCCGACAGCTATACTTATCGCCCATGTCTTGTGAGCTTGTAAAAGAACTTACAAAGGGTTATTTCAACGGGTTTCAAAGGGAGGTGGATACCGATGTGCTGTTGGGAGGGCAGGCAATTCAGGCCGGCGATCAGTATGTGGACGTACTGGCGGTCACCCATGAGGGCTGTTTTGGGGAAGGGGTACAGAGCAGTAAGGCAAACCCCAAGTATACCTCGGATACCTTTGAGTTTCATCAGGGTTTTATCGACGGGCTCGGACTGGATATAAAAGCGGATCATATCATCAACCATATCCTGTATATCGATGACAGGCACCAATGGCGCAGGTTATTGGACAAGCGGGTGGAGGAACTGCGCAAAAGTGCTCGTTTCGGTTCCCGGAACAAAGTGACCCTTGACAAGGTCGGGCAGGTCCTGGAAAGGCTCAATACCGATGAAAGTGCCCGGATTGTTCGCGGGCACCTGAACGTCCTTTTTTGGAGCCCGGAAGCCGGGCGGCTCAATAACATTTCTTCAAAAGTAAAGGCCGTTTTTAAGGAACTGGATATCATGCCCTATGCCCCTAAGGGCGAAGACCGGAAAAGCTATTTTCTGAATTCATTTTTTACCCACAGTTCCAATTTCTCAAATGCCGACCTGTATGTGACGGACTTAAAGCACGCCCTTTGCCTATGGGTCAATACCACCAATTACCGGTCCGATAAGAAAGGGATTGTCTTTAATGACCGGCAGTTTAACATCCCGGTAAAAAAAGATGTCTGGGACAGGGATAAAAAACGTATCAAGGCACGCAACTTTGCCATCTTTGCCCCCACCGGGGAAGGAAAATCCTTTTTGGCCAATCACATCCTCCGGCAATATTTTGAGGACGGTGTCCGATTGGTCATCATTGACTTGGGCGGTTCCTATACGAAGTTTGCCAAACTCTATCCCGATGACCACCTCCTGTTGCGCTACCAAGAAGGGAAAAGCCTCGGCATCAATCCTTTTTACCTGGCCTCGGAGAGCGACCTGACCCCGGAGCGCCTGGAGGACCTAATGGTCTTTCTTTCCGAGCTGATGGCCGGTGACGCCCCTTTTTCCAAGGGTAAAGAAGTCGCTTTAAAAAAAGTGCTGCTGTATTACTACAGAAAGGTGCGTAAGGGGCATTCCCTGAATTCCCTGTACGGATTTGTGAGTGCAAGAAAAGAAAGTATTTTAAAAGCGCTGGCTATCAGGGAAACCGACTTTAGCCCCTATGCCTTTTTGCACATCCTCTCGGAATATGTAAAGGGAGGGCTGTACGGTTTTCTCTTTGGTACGGAAGAAGACCGGAGTTTCCGTCTGGAGGACAAACGGCTCATCGTTTTTGAACTGGACGAGATCCGGGACAACAAGGAGATACTCTCGGTGATGCTCAAACTCATAAAGACCGCGGTGCAGCGTACCATCTGGCGGAACCGGTCCGAACGGGGCATCATCCTCTTCGATGAATTTGCCAAGCAATTGAAGTTCAAAAACGTATTGGAGAGCGTGGCGTTTTATTACCAGGCCATCCGGAAGCAGAACGGTGCCATCGGGATCATCCTGCAATCCATCAACCAACTGCCACAGAACAGTGCCTCGGCCAGCATTTTGGAGAATACGCAGGTAATCTACAGCCTGCGCAATGAAAAGGGGTATGACGCACTGGTACAACGGCTCCAGCTCTCCGGTCATGACCATGATCAACTCGCCTCGCTCCGGAACAACTTTACGGGAGCACGGACATACACCGAGGTCTTTATCAAAATTGGCAAACAGGGCAATGTATTCCGGTTGGAAGTACCCCCGGAGGTCTACGCCGCCTATCTGACCGACGGGAAAGAAAGCGAACACATCCTGCAATTGTATAAGCGGTCGGGCTGTATGGAAAAGGCCATCCGGATATTTGTAAAACAACATCAAAAAACATGAGACTATGAAAACAAAACAGAAAATACGGTTATATATAATAGCCTTATGGACCATAACTTTTTTATGCCTGCCTGCACGTGCTACGTGCCAGGGGATGCCGGTGTATGACAATACCAACTTTATCAGCCTGGCCAAACAGCTTATCGAATCCGGAAAGCAGACCTCCCAGATGATCCGGACCGTGGAATTTTTAAAACAGCAAAAGGAAAACCTGGAAAAGGTCAATTCGGTGATACGGCAACTCCGGGCGCTCAAGGAACTGACGGCAAACAACCAGCGCCTTTTTGAAATGGTACGGTCCGACCTGCAAGAGGTCTTGCGCTCCCCTTATATCAAAGCGGATGAAACAGGGCGGATATCGGATTCCTTTGATGCCATCATGGTAAACGCCGTGGAAAGCCTGGAATACGTAGAACAGATCCTATCCAGTAACCTGCTGAAGATGACCGATGCGGACCGGGTACGGCTCTTGACGGAAAAAGAACAACGGTCCAAGGAGATGGTGGCCGAGATTGAAAATAAGCTGCGAAGGTACCATGAGATCATTTCCTTCCGGAAGATGCAGGCCGTTATCAATGGCAGAAATGCAAATTATTAGAATATGTCGGTTTTTACATTAAATATCGGGCTGGAATATGTGGACGCTGTTTTTCAGGTGATAAAAAACAGTGACTTTTCCCAATATACCATTACCGGGGTCAAATCGCTGGCGGTGCTTTTGTTCTTGGTCAATATCCTGAAGAAATACCATGAAGGGGTGGCAGATCGTGATGGTTATACCTGGGGGCTTTCCCCGGGGGAGCTGATCAAAAATTTCGCTGTGGTGCTGCTGGTGATCTTCTCCACACAAATACTCGGTTTTTTTGATGGGGTTTTGGTAGCGGTAGAAAGCAGTTACAGGGATACGGCCCCAGCGCTCCTTCCCTTGCAGTTACAGGATGTGGAGATCGAGCGGGAAGTGGGCGCTATGGAGGCCGCCAAAAAGGCATTGGCCCTACTCTATGAATCCCTGGTGACCCCGCTCTATGGCATGAAGCTCCTGGCCTTTATCCTAGCCGTTTTCTTGTGGTTGATGGACCTGTTTATCTATCCGCTGTTTTTGACAGAGCGCTATTTTCTTTTGGGGATCATGCAGGCTTTCTTTCCACTGGTGATCAGTTTGGCGGTTTTTGAAAAATTCCGGGGGCTCGCCTATAATTATTTTAAGCTCTATACCGGCGTGTACATGCTGGTACCGGCCTTTTTCCTGGTCAATGTCTTTGTCAACAACCTCTATCGGGAAATCAGCGGGAATTTCTGGAATGACCTTTTTGGAACTGATTGGGGGTCTGAATTTTTTGCGCCGCTGATCGAACTGGCCACTGTGGGCTTTATCGTGCTCATCAAATTTAAACTGTACAAGAGGGCGACCTCCTTTGTCTTTAGACTGTTTACAGGAAACTAAGTAACAAACCATACAAATTACAAGACTTCTCAGATGAAACTAAAAACACCTTATAAGAACATTTACCGGGTACTGGGGCAAAACCGGCTCCTTGTGCTTGCTTCTATAATTGGGAGTGTGATTACCTCGGTAGTCTCCCTGCTACTGGTCATCAGACTCCATAAAGAAACCCTTCGAAATGCCTTTGTGATTGGCCGTCATGGGGATGTGATCCCCTTAAAGGTAGCCACGGAACGGGAGAGCCTAAAGGTGGAGGCGCTGGCGCACCTGGATCGTTTTCACCGTTGCTTTTATGGACTGGATGCCGGGAGTTATAAAGCACAACTTAAAAAAGCCCTCTGGTTGGGGGACAGCTCGGTGGATGAAGTCTACCGCCAAAAAAAAGTTGAAGGGGTCTATAACCGGTTGCTGCAATATGCCCTTTTGCAAAAAGTAACCGATGTACAGCCCAAAGTCCATCTTGACAAGAAGCCCTTTGTATTTGAAACGCAAGTGTACTTTGAAATCAAAAGAGGCGGGGTGACCGACCGGTACAAGCTGGTGACCAGCGGGAAACTTATCCGTATTGCACGGAATTTTCCGCACAACCCGCATGGGCTTTTGATAACGGATTTCTATGAAAACAGCCTGCAAAAATTAAACCCTTAAACTTTTAAGATTATGGAATGGACAAAAGACAAAAAGAAACTGATCTTTATGGGAATGGTGCTCTTTGCCCTCCTATTTATCGGGGCCTATGGAATCCTGACTTTTGGAGGGGGCAAAGAGCCCTTTTTAGAGAAGGGAACGGTAACGGTTCCCGAACTGGAAAAAGATACAGAAACATATAAATCCCGTTTGGAAGCCGTAGATGCCCTGGAAGATGAGCGGGAGACCACGGTGCCGAGTGTATACCCGGAAAAGTATCTCGACAGCTCGGGATATTACAACAAAAACCTGTCGGACATGGAAAAGAAACGGATCATGGACAGTGTGTACGAGTTGGGAAAACAGCGGTATCAAAAACTGCATTCATACCGGAGCCCAACTTCAAAAGCAGTGACTAACAGCGCTGTTAAAAAGCGGGAGCAATCCAAAAAGGAACAGATGAAAGAAAGAGCGGCCCGAATCAAGGAACTGGCACTGGCGCATCAACTGTTTTTTGCCTCCAACCCTAAAACAACCCCGGCCTTATCGGTAGCCGGAAAACAAACGGCCGCTATTCCCGTAACCGTTAAGGGGACACAACGCGTTAAGGCACACGAGCGTTTGGCGTTAAAACTTGAAAAAGCGGTTACCATAGGCAGAAGGCACTTTAAACGGCACACCCCGGTGTACGGGATGGTATCCTTTAAGCCCAACCGGACCTTATTGCGTATTGATAATATCACGGGCATTCCAATAGCAATGACGGCCTATGACCTGCAGGACGGCGGGGAAGGCATCTATATCAAGAACAGTTTTCGGGAACAGGCCCGAAAGGAAGTCTTGGGCGATGTGGTGGAAGATATAAACATAGCCGGGTTGCCCCAGGTAAACGGGATCAAACGGATTTTTCAAAGAAACAACCGAAAGGTAAAGGTCACAGTCCATGACAACTACCATTTACTGTTAAAACCAACTGATCATTAAAAAAAGAAACGATGAAAACACCCATATGTACAGGAATACTGATGCTCACTTTTTTGGCCCATGCACAAACTCAGACGGAGGTATTGGATACCTTATACGGAAATGACAAAAAGGTGGTGGCGGTATTTTTTCCCGCCCCCATAAGACAGGCCATTGTAGGCGGTGAACATTTTACGTTTAACTACAACAGGGAGTCCGGGCAGTATTTTGGACTGTTGCAAGCGCTACCGGGACCCCCCGGAAACCTTTTGGCCATTACCACCAAGGGAAACGTATATACCTATATTATAAAATATACGGAAAGCCTTCCCCGGTTGAATTATTTCTTGGATAAAAAAGAGCGTATCGGCCGGGAAAAACCGGAAGTTAAAAAGCCTGTTTCAGCATCCAGACCCGATTCTTTAACAAAGGTGTACTACACTAAATTTTCAAGGTTTTTAGTAAAGCAAAAGTCGGAGAGACTGGCCATGAAAAGGAAAAATAAACTTGCATTAAAAATCCACAAGCTGCTTTATGAAAACGATGAAATGTTTCTGGTGATGGCCCTTATCAATAAATCCAGGATAGATTATGAGGTAGATGCGGTAAGGATAGCAAGCGTGGTCGGTAATAAAAAACGGAAATCTTCCTATCAAGAGGTGCCCATACAACCTATTTTTTCATGGCAGGCACCTACCATTATACAAAAAGGAGCTATCAAAAAATTTGTGTTCGTACTTCCCAAGTATGTTTTTACGGGGAATGAACGCTTAAGGGTTTCTGTGGAGGAACGAAACGGGAGCAGATCGATGCAGGTAACATTAAGACACCCCCATATAAGCCTATTAACTATTCCATAAATAAGTTGAGCTTGTATTTTATGCGGAGCAAGTTATATGGTATTGAATGATTGATAATCCTGACGGAATTATCAACGATTCAACACCCCAAAAACAACATTATGAGGTAGAAAAAAAATAAATATTAACTTTGGAGAATTGGGCTAGTGCTTTTCATAGGAGCCATTATTGGCAGTAGTAATTTTACGCTAATGCTAAATCGTCTTTACTTAATTTCAGTTTTGGATTATCCAATTTTTTAATCGTTGTTCTAATTTTTACTCTATCAGATTGTGGCAGAAAAGTTGGAACCAAATCGGTTAAATCAATTTTTAAAATTCTATTGATAACAATCAAATCTTTTAAGGAAAAAGGACTTACTCCGTTTATCAGTTCAGACATATAAGATTTGCTTTGGTGTCCCAAAACTTTCCCAAAGTCTTGTTGTGTTAGATTTAAATTCTTTAATTTTTTTCGGATAAGCTCTTTTCTTCGCTGGATAAATAACCGTTCTTTTTCGGCTATCAATTCCGCAACATCGCTTTCTCGTAGTTTTTTGTCAGAAATATTAGAATCAACACTCCAATTTTTATTTTCGTACTGCTCAATTAAATCTCTTAATTTTTTTCGTACAGATTTGAATTTCGGATTTTCCTTTGCAAGAACACGCAATTTTCTGTCCGCAATCATTGCTCTTTCAAAATCGAGTTCATTTCGGATTTTCCCATTTTCAATTAGTTCTGATATGTCGAATTGTGTTTTCATAATCTTATTTTTTAAATCCAATCATTAGACTTTAACCACTTTTTAATAGTATTTCTGTTGTTTTTAAAGGTCGTTTCATATTCTTGGTGTGTTCCAACTCAAACAGCAGTAGCTTCGTTGTCATCAAACTCAATTAAAATCATTGTTCTGTGAATATTGATGTTAAAAAAATAAAACCCATCGCTATGAACGTTGTCTGCATCTTTTCTTGTCTTATTCAGTTCAGTTTGATTCTTCCAATTATTATCGTTAATATCCTTAATCAGTTGGTCGATAGCTTTGGTCAAAGGAATATTTCCTCTGTTCTTTCTTTTAAGCTTTTCTAATATTTTCTTGTTGGTCAGTCTCATATGCTATTGCAAATATATAAAAAGTTCGGATTAAAACAGAACTTTTTATATTTTCTTTTATTACTGCCAACGTCAGTCTGTCTCAAAACTACCGATTAGATTTTAAAAATAGTTGGATTTGGTGTGTA
>NZ_JAZEUN010000031.1:0-42988 GCF_037029175.1 Galbibacter sp. PAP.153
CACCTGCGTTAACATAATAAAAAATTTAGCCTCTTTTTGTGGGGTCTCATACGAAGCAATGAACATCATCCTATTTGTTATTGTACACCCTTTAATTACCCTTACTCTTTTTTTATTACTAATTTTCAGAAAGAAAAAACCCAACCAAGCTAACAACTCAATTGGGTAATTTTGGATAAAATGTCATAAGTATTATAGCTGACATTTACTCCCTCAATCCCTATGCTGCTTCTTGATAGGACTCTTCATTACAATTCATCATTTCTTGAAACTTTTTATGGAGTAAATCCCTAATGAGTAATCTAGTGTGATTTAGACTATAATCTTCAATGTATCTATTACAATCCCTTTTAATTCTAGAATAAACTTTATAAGAAGACACTTGTTTTAGACTATTCCAATAATAAGGATTTGTACAGTCGCAAATCAATCCTATATGGCACTTATCTAAGACTTTTTCCATGCCTTTAAGGTCTACTATTAGTAACTTATCAAATTGCTCTAACAGGAGCTGAAAAAGCCTAAACATAACATCCTGACTTCGTAAATCTCTAAGATTGTAAATTTGTTTATTCTCTAATAACCGAGAACGAGTTATTTTTATCTCAAATCTCACAACATTTCCCTTTTGCTTGTAATGCTTGGACTTATTATAAATCTTAAAAGAATAATCTGTTCTTTTAAATTCCCTATAATTACCCCTTCCATTAAAAGTCTCATTACGATTTGGAGCTTTAAAGTCATACATTAAAAGCATATGATTTAAAAAGCGGTCTGCATCTATTGGTAAATCGATATTCAACCCAAATTCTAGGTTTGTAATTTTAGTTTCGTCTGGGCGGATATACAATTCATCACACATAAAATCCAATGTTTGCTCAAGTTCGCAAAAACTAAAGTCATTATAATTATGCTCTTCACCGTCAAGAATTATGTTGTGTAACTTATGCAAGCTTCCTTTAATAAATGACTTTTCCTTTAGTAAATCTACCTGCATATTATAGTACCTCCCCTTTTTAGGGTATTCTTCAATTTCCCCTGTTTGACGATTAAACTTTGATTTAAGCTCAACTGTTTGCTTTTCTTCCGTTCTAAAATCAAAATTCTCTTTCTCTGTAATGTAATATTTCATGTTGTCTATCATTAGGCTGCGTTTTTAAATGGTTCATAATTAACTGTTCTTGGGTTGTTCAGTGGCACTAAGCAATTTAATACCTCGTTTTTTTTGTAATACCGTTGGTGCTTGATGCCGTATTGAGGAATAATACCATCTCTGACCCAACGCCATAGCGTAGAAGAATCAATTTTTAATAGACTGCAAGTCTCCTTTGGCGTTAATAACTCATCAACTGTTTTAGGTTGACCAAGTTCCTTTTTGAAATCTTTTAAAAGGTTTTCGACTGTTTTTTTAATAAGGGATTGTAATTCTTTTACCTCCATCCCTTGCATGAAAAGGTGTTTCTCTTTAACCATAAATATTATTTTAAAAATTTATGATGCAAAGATGCGGGAAGGGAAATCGGGGGAAAATAAGGGAAAAAATAAATTTGAAAACACAATGTTTTCAAGGTCTACGGGGTGAAAAAAAAATATTTAAGGGATTTGTTTTAACTTTTCCCTTTTGATTTTGGCAATACCACCTATTTTATCCAAAAATTTATTATAGGATTTAAAAGGATAATGCCTGTTTTCTTCATTAGAATTAGAATTCTTGTAATATTTTAGTAATTGGTTGTGTTTTTCCTGAGAGTTAGGGATTATCTTTTGGATCTCAAGAATTTTCTTAAAATCGGCTTCTTTATCAAAGTTTAAAGACTTTTTCTCTTTATAATAGTCAAATATGTAGAGGGTATAAAAAAGGCGAAAAACATCTACTTGCTTAAGATTATCAATGTGCCTATAGTTAAGTGCTGTGTATTCTCCATTTGATAGGATATTTAAAATAGTGTTGATTTCTAGGTCAGTAAAAGACTTTTCCTTTAAGTATAGGATTATAGAGCTATTTTCTTCTTTACATTTTTCAAACTTTATTTCAAGTTCATCTTGGCGGTATAATTTTTTACCAGACAATTTATTCTGGAAGTATTCATATGCTAAAAAAGATGAGGATTTTTCTTTATTAGGAAATTCTTCAAAAGTATATTTTAAAGTTTCGGGAAACTCCTTCAAAAACTGTAAATAAGTAGAAATCGTTTTTCTTTGGTTAAAATACACACCATTGACATCAGTAAAGCCTAAAAATTGCAAGGTGTTATCGGCTGTATCATTAAACAATCGATTCTTATATGAATTATATCTATTTGTTACATATTCAGATTGAAGGTTATTAGGGAGTGATTTTTTGTTATATAAAATGCTATCAATTTTTCTTGTTTCCGTTTTGAGCTGCCTATGGACACTTTCATCTAATGTATTAAAAATTGCAATGAAATAAGATATATAAGCATCTTGGTTTATTTGGTAGTATGATAGATAGTTTGAAAAATAATCTTTAATCTCTTCTTCTGTTAATTTCAAAGAAAGGTTACCTCCATAAACACCATCATTATCAGCATCAGGATAGCCCCAATTAAAATTATATTCTAAATACTTTATTAAATTAATCAACTCTTTATTCGTGAGTAAATTTTTAAGAGATTTTAGTTCTCTTACTTTGGTGTCATTTTCAACTATCTTATCTGTCACAATATATTCCTTTAGAAAGTCCATATAATTAGGAATAACTTCATTCTGGTCTTGGAGTGGATGTTTAGATTCTTGCCAAAAGAAATAGTTAGCATTTGACAAAAGCTCTTCATAGTCAAGAAGTATAAATGCTATAAAATCTATGATTCTATTTTCTTTCGTCATATTATAAAGTTATATATATTCACTTAATTCAATAGCTTTGTCTTTGCTTGTTTTACCAATGTATTTGAGGAACATGTTTTCTGAACCATGACCTGTTGCATTTATCAATAACGCCGTTGGTATATCGGTACTATAATAATTTGTTGAAAATGAACGCCTTCCAACATGGGAGGTTATTAATTTCCACTTTTCAAATATACCCTTTTCGTTTCTATACTTTTTACTACCTTTCTTAGTTTCTTTTTTTATAGCTCCATTTTCAAGAGAATTGATTTTTGCAAGTCGGCAAACTTCTTTGATATATTCATTATATTTTTGTTCTGATATTTTTCTTGGAAATTCGCCATGACGCTTTTTTAAGATTTCTTGTATTTCAGGAAATAAAGGTAAGGACACATTCTTACTGGTCTTCTTTTGTTTAAAATCAATTATAGGCACCGTCTTATTACTTCTATTTGTTTGATAACTTATCATTTCTTTTTTAAAATTCATGAAGTCAGAAACTCGTTGACCGCAATGGCAGCTAATAAGTAACCAATCCCTAGCGTTATCTAAACGTTCATTCTTTGTAAGGTCTAATTCTTGTATTTTTTTTAATTCTTCAAAGTTTAAATAAATGTGATGGGTATTTTCATTTTTAGTCTTGATTGCGTCTAATTGGTAATGAGTTTCTATACCATTGGTACGAGCATGCACACAAAAGGTTTTTATATACCGTAAATTTCTTGCAATGGTATTTAAAGAGTACCCATCTTTAAAACAGTATTCCGTAAATTGTGTTTTAAAGTCTAAATTAACATCTTTTATAAAGAGTGTCTTTTCAAGATACTTTTCATAGCGAATTAATAGTTCTTTGATTACATTAAGTTTTTTTAATGTGGAATTACTTACTTCTCTTCTTTTAGTGTTTTTATAGTGTTCAATATACTTGATGAGTTCATTCGAGATTTTATTTTCATTCGGATTGTAAAATTCATGTACTGCATTCTTAAACCAATCTTTAGTAACCTCTGATATAATACTTTCACTAAACTTCATTAATATATAACTTTCAAGAGCTTCTATTTTATTATTTAGATATAGTATTTCACTTCTCAAGGATGCGTCTTTAGTATTTTTATTTCTCTTTTTGAATAGGTCTTTAGATACAAAAATTTTAGTTTTTGCATCAAATTGATAATTCGTGTTTTGGAATGAAAATAACAATCTAGCTGTAATATTAGCTTCTTTTTTTACCGAGCGAAATAAGAAATTAACTGTTGCCATACAAAAAACTATTTATCGTACAAATATAGTTATAATTGTATTATTATTGTACGATTAAATGCAATCTTGTGAAAATTAATGCAATTAATTCAGGCTAATATCATTTATATAAAATGCTGATTATATTGTAATTATTGTGATATACCTTGATTCAGTTAAGTTTATAAGATAATGATGATTGCATAATATGTGGAGCGATATGCTCCACCAAAGGCAACGTTTATAGCGTTGCCTTTTTTATTTTAAGAAAACAATAACGCAAGCTATTTTAATGGGTCTTTGTTAGCTTTTATCTTTATGGAAAAATTAAACTAAAATGGATTTAAAAGGAAAAGTAGCTTATATAACCGGAGGCACAAAAGGAATTGGATATGGAATTGCCGAAGTATTGTTGAAGCATGGAATGAAAGTGGCCATAAGCGGGCGCAAACTTGAAGACGCAGAGAAATCGGCATCGTCTTTGAGTTCAAGCCCGGATGAGGTTCTTGGAATTTCATCGGATGTAACAAAATTATCGGATGAAAGAAATGCCATTGAAGGGATTTTGGACAAATGGGGGCATGTCGATGTAATTCTAGCCAACGCAGGAGTTGGTCATTTTGCTCCCATAGACGAACTGGAAGATGATAAATGGCAGCAGATGATAAATACCAATTTAAATGGCGTTTATCACACTTTAAAAGCTTCTGTTGAAGCCTTGAAGCAATCTAAAGGGTATTATATAACATTGGCAAGCTTGGCAGGAACCAATTTTTTCCCAACGGCGGCAGGCTATAACGCTACCAAATTTGGGGTTGTAGGGTTTACACAAGCGGCCATGCTCGATTTAAGACCGTATGATATAAAAGTATCGACCATTATGCCGGGCTCTGTAGCTTCTCATTTTAACAACAACACACCTTCAGATTCTGATGCATGGAAAATTCAACCCGAAGATATTGGGGGATTGGTTGTGGACTTGCTAAAAATGCACCCAAGAACATTGCCGAGCAAAATTGAAGTACGGCCAACGCGTCCGGATAAGAAATAACAAATTAGCTTAAGGCAAATTTAATAGACGCTTCCACAACCTGTTGCATGTGTTGTGGGAGCTTTTTTTCTTCCCATGGATGTTTTCCTCCAAACACATGATCGGCATCTTTAATTATGACTAATTTACTTTTAGGATTCCACTGCTGAAGCGCTTGGGCCTCTTTAATATTTACTGTAGGGTCGTTTGTGCCGTGGACAATGAGTTGTGGTGCTTCAAGCCTTTCAGAAGCGGTTTTAATGGTTAAACGGGCTTCGTTTGCTATAAAATCTTCATAAAACTGATAATAATGGGGCAATTGTTGTTTCGTGCGGCTATTTTCAATATAAATTATTCCATTTTCCTGCCAATACGCCCGTGCTTTTTCATCGGCAAAACGTGCCTTGAAATCGCAAACGCTGGCCCAGGTTATAATTTTGCTTACCCGGGAGTCTTCAGCCGATTTAATGATGGAAATCCCGCCCCCGCGTGAATGGCCGATTAATACAATATTTGTGGTGTCAATTCTGCCGGCTGCATCAAAATCTTTACTTGTAACCCAATTGATAACTGTATCTAAATCGTCTAATTCAATTGAAAAATTGTTTTTTGCAAACGCTTCAGGATCTGGAAAATCTATGGGCTGTTCAACGGTGCCGCCATTATGCGAAAAATTAAACTTTACAAAGCAAAAACCGTTTTCGGCAAATGTTTTTGCTACCAAATCCCAATAACCCCAATCTTTAAAGCCTTTATATCCATGACTGAAAATAACAATAGGGGCTTTTGCTTGGTTGTTTTTTATATAAACATCGGTTAAAATGGGTTTATGGTGCTTTCCTTGAAGTATATGGTTTCTTTTAATATTCATGTTTTTGTATTTCTTTTTCCTGAAAAGGAATGGCTTCAGAAAAAATTTCGTGTATCAGATTTTTTAAAATTTCCTCAAACGTTTCGATTAGTTGTTGGTCTATTGAATATATTTTTACGGCACCTTTCCCTTGTTTATCCTTTTTGGCAAACTTGATAACTTCGCTTTGTAAATTTTTAAAGGAAATTATTCCGCCTTCAAATAAATTGTATGGTGTTTCCTTATACATCATATATGCATAACAGAGTATTTGAAAGGCTTTACTGTATTTATAATCCTCTGTAAGGGCGCTCCAGTTTATTATTTCTACGTCTTTTTGTTCCACCTTTCCGGTTTTATAGTCTATAATATTGATGATTCCGTCCACTTCTTCCACACGGTCTACCTTTCCTTTGATATAAATAGGAAAGTCGTAATCGGGATGTTTGATTTGCGACTTTACCTTGGTTTCAATTTGAAGGATTTTAATTTTTTTGCCTTTTTTTAATCGCTTTTCTTCAAAGTTCATGAAATTTTCAATGTAACGCTTGGCTACATGGTACGCAATAAGGTTTTTTCCCTGCAAATTGGATGTGCTGGTATAAGATTGTGAAAAATGCTCAGCAACCAACTTTTCAATGTTTTTGCGCATTTGTTGGATGTGTTCAATATGCAGGAATTGTCCTTCCAATGGTTTGTATAAGGCTTCGAGCGTATCGTGAACAATAGTGCCCAATGTATTGGCGGCAATGGTTTCTTCTACTTCCTCAATTTCTTTTATGCCCAAGATGGTTTGTGTGTAAAAGCTAAGCGGATTCCTGATATAATTGCTTAATGATGTAGGTGAAAAACCTTTATTGGCAACCTCTTTTAACCGCTGGATGGCTGCATTGCTTTTATTGATCTGGAAAAGCTCTTTTTTATTATTTTTTATATGTGGATTGGCAATAAATTGAGTTATGTGGTGGTTATCCTGTTTCAACATGGTTAATTGCTGAAGCAGCCTGCTCTTTTCCCCACCTTCCAAAACATCGGGTTCTGTATTGTACAGAAGGTATATGTTTTTGGCCCTTTGGAGCAAGCGGTAAAAATGATAGCTATAAATGGCATCCTTCTCTTTGTAGGTTGGAAGGCCGAAGGCTACTTTTAAATCGAACGGGATAAATGAATTATTGCTTTTTCCCGCCGGCAGGATCCCTTCATTTACCGAAGTAAGGATAACATTGTCGAAATCTAAGTTCCTGCTTTCAAGCATTCCCATAATTTGAAGCCCTTCTAAAGGTTCTCCTTTAAAGTCTACGGTTTCGCCGCTTAACAGCTCGTCGTATATTTTTTTTAAGGAACGTATTCCGGTAATAAAAGCATGCTCTTGATTAAAGGTATTAAGCTGATTGAATATTTCGTAAAAACGATAGAGATATTCCAAAAACAACGAGTTTCGTTGGTTTTCGTTGGAATAATGGACTTTCAGGGCAAGGATAATGTCAATACAGTTGTTAATAATTACATTAGTGGTCTTATTTGTAGCCGGAATGAATAATTGAGCGCTTATATTGGTAACTGTTTCATCATTGAGGTAAATAACGTTTTCCTTATTGATTTTTTGTATAAGCGCTCTCGTTTCTTCTTTTTTGCCTGTAGTAAATGTATGAGCAATGGGGTTTGATAGGATTTTTATGACATCTTGATAATACCATAAGCCATCTTTATTCTTTTCCCAGACTTCCATTAGCATTTCAAAAAAAGGGGCAAAGGGCGAAAGCTCCAAGGGAAATCCACTGGTAATATTTGCTTTGTTTATGGTTTTGGGGATGCTGTTCAAGATTGGGTTTAATAAATTTTCGTTTCCAAGAACAATTGCAGTGTTTTTTATATCAAGGCTCGGTTGGGTTAAAAGGTTCCCCACGTATTTGGCCTGACCGATATTTTTTGGGACGCCAATTATTTGTATATTTTTTTCCTCTTGAAAATGAGTGCTTATAACTTTAAAGGGATGCTGTTTAAAATAAGGCCATTGGTCTTTATATTTTCTTAAAAACAAACCGGCATCGTGTTCTGTGTGCTCAATGAAAAATGCGTCTATATCCCAATAAATATCTGCTTCGGTATTGGTGAGGAGCTCCTGAAAAATATTTTTTTCGGCATTGTTTAGGGCATTGAACCCAATTAAATAATGTTTTATACTTTTTTTACTCTGAATGTAATGTTCTATATTTTCATTGGCTTCACGGTATATCATCCCTTGATACCCAATTCCTTTTTGTATTAAATGGTTGTTGAAGGCTGTATAATACACATACAATTTTTCCCAAAATTTAAGATATTGCAACTGTAAATTGGTTTTGTTTTCGGTATTTGTCCAATGAAATTGGTCTAATTCCTTGATATGGAAAAGGTGTGAAAAAAAACTTTTTGGGTCGATTAAGTAGCGATCTATTTCATTAAAATCCTGTAGTACCGTTTGTGACCATGAGGTAAAGGTGTGAAAATCTTCTAACTGGTCTTCTGGGGTGAGTTTTTTGTAGATGCTATAAAACTCGAATGATAATTGAATATTTGTAGCTAGCTTTAAATTGGCAAGATCTTGGATAAATTCTTCAATGCTAATAATTTTTGGGGCAATAGTTGCTTTTTCTACCAATTTTAAAAGCTCGTTTCTTAAAAAGGTAACGGCTCTTTTACTGGGAAGTATAATCACTAATGTGGATAACGAGTTTTGGTTTTTGGTATATATCTCTTTGGCTACTTGAGCTAAAAATGATTTCATGTAAAAGGGTTTGCTTGTACTAAAGTACCAAAAATAAAAGCAAAATAGTATAAATAAAAAAACGCTCCGAATTTCGGAGCGTTTCTTGTATGGTTTGAATTAATCTAATTATTTAATTAGGTTAATTTCAACTCTTCTGTTTTGAGCTCTACCATTTCTAGTTGAGTTAGAAGCAATTGGCTTAGTTTCACCATAACCATGAGACTCTAATCTACCAGCGTCGATACCGTGCTCGATTAAATAAACTTTAACCGCACCAGCTCTTTCTTCTGAAAGTCTTTGGTTCAATGAATCACTACCAGTGCTATCTGTGTGCCCGTCGATAGAGAACTTAGCATTTGGATATTCGTTAAGGATTCCAACGATATCTGTTAATACTTGTGCAGATTCAGTCTTGATAGTTGATTTACCAGTGTCGAATAAGATAGTTTTAGCATAATCGTTCAATGCTTTCTGAACTGCTTCAGATAACTCAGGACAACCATTGTTAGCAACAGTACCTGCAGTTTCAGGACATTGGTCATCTTTGTCTAATACACCATCGCCATCTTTGTCAGGACAACCGTTTGTAGCGGCAGGACCAGCAACATCTGGACATTGATCGTCTTTGTCAGCTACACCGTCTCCGTCAGAATCAGGACAACCAGCAAGTTCTTTAAGACCTGGAGTTTCAGGACACTCATCTTGAGGATCAGCTACACCGTCACCATCAGAATCAGGACAACCGTTCATTTCGGCAGTACCAGCTTCGTTAGGACAAGCATCTTTAGAATCTTCGATACCGTCGCCGTCAGAATCAGGACAACCGTTGAAAGCTTCTAAACCAGGAACTTCTGGACAAGCATCATCCTTATCGTAAACACCGTCACCGTCAGAATCAGTTCCACCGAACTTGATAGCAAGACCAGCTAAGTGTTGGAAATGAGGAGTACTGTAGTCTTCAAATACATGCTTGTAGCTAGATTGTAAAGTAAGACCTAGGTTTTCAGTAAACCATACATTGAAACCAACACCTCCATTAAGAGTACCGGCTCCAATCTCGTCCAACCAAGTGTATCCACCACCTACTTCAACAAAAGGGTCGAAAATGTGTCCTTCCGCGAAATTGTATTTGATAGTACCATCAACACCGTAGTAAGACCAATCATCTACTTCGGTATCTCCAAGTTTATCAATTTTGTTTAGCGATCCTCGAACCCCTACTGAAAATCCACCACCTACGTATTTTGAAACCGATACATAAGAGATAGAAGGTAGAATGTTCCAGTGATCACTTGCGTTAAAATACTCGTCGAACCATTTCTCTGAAGCATATGGCCTATCAGAATTTGTAGGGTATGCGTCAACCGCATTTACCCCAAAGCTAATCTGCCAAGGATTGTTCTGGTCTTGAGCATTCATGTTGCTAATCCCTACAAATAGGAACGCAGCAACTAGTAATTTGCTAAGATGTTTCATGTTCAATTATTTAATTTTAAGTGTTAATTTAAAGACAAATGTAAGCTGTTACAACTTATTAACAAAAACAAATATATAATTTTTTAATTAAAATGAAAAGATAGCGAGCTTAAACTACCCCTAGTTTTTTGCCTACCTCTGTAAATGCTTTTATGGCCTTATCCAAGTGTTCACGCGTGTGAGCGGCCGATAATTGCACTCTAATACGTGCTTTTTCCTTGGGAACCACCGGGTAGAAAAATCCTATAACATAGATACCTTTTTCTAGAAGTTCGTCGGCCATAGTCTGCGAAAGTTTTGCATCGTACAGCATGACCGGCACAATGGCCGAATCTCCGTCTATGATGTCAAAGCCTGCTTTTGTCATGCCTTCTTTAAAATATTTTGTGTTTTCTTCCAGGCGGTCTCTTAATTCGGTACTTTTAGATAGCATCTCAAAAACTTTAATCGATGCGCCTACAATATTAGGTGCCAAAGAATTTGAAAACAAATAAGGGCGGGAACGTTGACGAAGCAACTCAATTATTTCTTTTTTCCCGGTGGTATAACCGCCCATGGCACCGCCAAGTGCTTTTCCTAGGGTACCGGTTATTATATCTATCCTTCCCATGACATTTTTTTCTTCCAGGGTGCCTCTTCCCGTTTCGCCAATAAACCCGGTAGCATGGCATTCGTCTATCATTACCATGGCATCGTATTTGTCTGCAAGGTTGCATATGTTATCGAGTGGGGCTACTAGGCCATCCATAGAAAAAACACCATCGGTAACAATTATTTTAAAACGTGCTCCATCTTCATTGGCTTGTTTTAATTGCTTTTCAAGATCGGCCATATCACTATTTTGGTATCTATAGCGCTTGGCCTTGCATAGCCGGACACCGTCAATTATGGATGCGTGGTTTAGGGAGTCTGAAATAATGGCGTCTTCGGCAGTCAATAAAGGTTCGAATACCCCCCCGTTTGCATCAAAAGCAGCAGCATAAAGAATGGTATCTTCAGTTCCGTAGAAATCGGCTATTTTTTGTTCAAGTTCTTTGTGGATATTTTGTGTGCCACATATAAAACGTACCGATGACATTCCAAACCCATGCGAATCCAACGTGTTTTTTGCTGCTTGGATAACTTCGGGGTGCGACGAGAGCCCTAAATAATTGTTGGCACAAAAATTTATAACCGTTTCTCCGGTACTAATGGTTATCTCGGCACCTTGTTGCGAGGTAATGATACGCTCTTTTTTATACAGCCCAGCTTCTTTAATGTCCTGTAGCTCTTGTTCTAAGTGTTCTTTTATTTTACCGTACATTTATTCTGTTTTTTTACAAAGTTATATAGATTATAATATTATACGGAGATTACTTCAATATTTTCGTTTATGAAAACCAGAAACTTTTGATTTATTTCGAATCCGGCTTCTTTTAAAACATTTGCATAATTGTTTACTTGTGTTTTGTATTTCTCTGAAGGAGCTCCTGTTTTATAGTCTATTATGGTTGCCTTGTTGTTTTTTACCACAAACCGGTCTGGCCTTAAAAATTGGCCTTCGGGGCTCATTATTTCGCTTTCGTTATAAATGGTATATGCTTGGGTATAATATTCTTTTAGCAATGGGTGTGCAACTAAATTAGATAAATATTGTTGAATCTGCGATTGTTCTTCTTTTGGAATTAATCCATTATCGACGGCCTCCGTAACTGTTTGGGCTATATCAAATGTGTAATATATTTTTGAAAGCAGATAGTGGTAGATATTTCCTTTGTCGATGGCTTCTTTTTGTTTGGTGTTCCACAGGGAGCCGGATTTGGTTATGAGCTGGAAGGTATTTCCAAAGGAATCGTTGCTTATAAATTCAATTTTTTTGGTAACCGACGTTGTTTCTTTTGAGCGCGATTGCTTCTGCGGAATGCCAATTTTATAATTGGACTCCTGCTCTTGCCAAAGCATTTTTGCTTTTAAGTAATTAATGAAAAGTCCTGCAAAACTGTTTTGGTTTTCAATTCCTTTGGCATTGCTGTCTTTTTTGCAAATAATGTACAATTGCTCGACCGCCCGTGTTAGGGCTACATAGAGAATGTTAAACTGGTCCAGTTCTTGTTTTTCTTTGTACAACTGTATTAAATCTGCCCCTGTTTGATTTATGTTTTCAACGGCACTTTTTTTACTGAAAAGGGCATAGGAAACCCCAAAAAGCTCCAAATCTACCGGAAACCATACCTTAAAGTCTTTTTCCCTATAAATATCCGTGTTTGCATAAGGATAAATTACCACCGGGAATTCAAGCCCTTTGGATTTATGAATGGTAAGAATCTGTACAGCATTGGAAGCTTGCGGTGCAACTATGCTCAACTTGTCTTTCTTCTGGTCCCAATATTCCAGAAAACTGCCAATGCTTCCGTTATTGTTCTGTGCAAAGGCAAAAACTTCATCTAAAAAAAACTGTATGTGCGCATCCGATTTATCGACCAGATTGAACGAATTGATACTGTATTCAATGGCATTGTAAAACGGAAGCTGTAAAAAATACGTCTCATCAAAACCTTCTTCCTTTAAAATTGTTGACAGACGGTACAGGTTTTTTGCAAAATAATCATGGAGGTTTTCAACTCCGTTTTTATGGGCCAGGAATTTTAAAATCTCAAGATGAAGTTCTGGATCGTCGGGCCGGTTAAAATAAGAGATCAGCTGGATGATAAAATTTACTTTAATATCGTTCTTGAGCAATAAAGTTTCAGATGAAACAATGGGGATGTCCTTCGCCAAAAGGTAATCGGCAATGGCAACCCCTTCGTTTTTTTTGCGGGTTAAAATGGCAATATCCTTAAAATTGAAGCCTTTGGCAATGCATTTGTTTATGGCGTCTAGGGTAGCGTTGCAATACGGATCTTCGTCGTTTTCGCTATCTTCCTCCTTATCGATAAAAGAAATATCAATATAGCCTCCCGGTTTACCGTTGGTTTGTTGTGTGCTCTTTTCTTTAAATAGGTCTCTATAAGTTTCGTTTTTTAAATTTTGGGAAATGTGCTTGAAAAACTCATTGTTGAACGTTACAATTTCGTCAAAGCTCCTATAGTTTTTTGGTAGGTTTTCCACAAATTGTTCTGTTTGGAAGGGCTTGCTTTCTTTATTGTAAAGTGCTATAAATTGTTCTGCTTTCCCGCCCCTCCAACGGTAAATGGCCTGTTTTGCGTCGCCCACAATGAGCAGTGTTCCGGTTTTTTCGTTCGGTAGCATGGTCTCGAGCGCATTTGAAACCAATGGTTGTATGTTTTTCCATTGCATTGTGGAAGTATCCTGAAACTCGTCTATAAAGTAATGCTTGTATTTTTCGCCAATACGTTCGTAAATAAACGGTGCGGGCTGGTTGGCAATAGCCGACGAAATAAGCTTGTTAAACTCGGAGATCAATAAAAGATTGCGGTCTTCTTTTATTTTTTTTAGCTCTTGATTGATGGCATTCAACAATGAAAGTGGCACCAGGTTTTTATAAAAATCTTGTAAAAATTCAAGTTGAAATATTTCCTGTTTTATTTTTAAAAATGATGTGGCAATCTCCGGTTGAAGCATATCGATTAAAGTGGCTTTGCTGTCTGGTATCCTTTTTGGGTATAAAGGCTGGTTGGCTATGTTTTCTTGCCAGTTTGCGGTAAATTTTAAGTTGGAAAAGTCGTTTGAGGCAATTTTTCGTAAAAATTTTGGCAAGTACTTTCCTGTAAAATCGGTGTCTTCAAGCCCTTTTTCTGAAAAAGCATGCAACAATGCTATTGCTTTATCAACAATACTTTTTTGCAGGCTGTTGTTCATTTCCTTCAACTGAAGCCCTAATTTTTTAAAATCTTCCAGGGTTTTATCTTCTAGCAATTGAACGTGTTCAATGTAATCTTCTTTTGTAAGCAGTTTGGCAATGCCCCTTAAATCGCGGGAAATATCCCAGCTTTTATCGTCATCGGTTTTTTCTAATGCAAAATTTATAAGTATTTCGGTAAGCAGTTGGTTGGAACCTGCCTGAAAAATGAGATTGTCAACGGCTTCGTTTATAAGCGATTCCTCATCCAGCGAAACCTCAAAGTTAGTGGGAAGCTTTAAATCGAACGCAAATGTCCTAAGCAGCCTATGGTTGAACTTATCTATTGTAACAATATCAAAAAAGGCATAATTGTGCAAAATGCGGGTAAGCACTTTTTTTGATTTTTCGTGCAATTCCATTGGGGAAACATTAAGCTCCTTAACAAGGCCTTCAAAAATGGGCGTTGGTTTTTCAAGAATGGCTTCGCCCGAAAACTCGTGCAGGTTTTTAAGCACCCTTTCCTTCATCTCGTTTACGGCTTTGTTGGTAAATGTAATGGCCAGCACCTGTTTAAAGGCATCCAAATTGTTTGAGCCCAATAAAATGGACAGGTATTTTTTTACCAGGGTAAAGGTTTTTCCAGAACCTGCCGAAGCATTGTATATTTGAAAGGCTGAAGAATTCAACATAAAAAGTTTATTGCAAAATAGGGAAACTCTATGAGTTATTAACAAATTATTATCATGTTTTCGGTTGCTTTTACTTAAATTTGGAATACTAAAATTATTAACTAAAAAAAGAAAGAAAATGGCTTTTGATTTACCAAAATTACCGTACGCATACGATGCATTGGAACCACATATAGATGCGCGTACTATGGAAATACATCATACAAAACATCATCAAGGATATACAACAAAACTTAACGGTGCCATTGAAGGGACAAATTTAGAGGGAAAATCTATTGAAGACATCCTTAAAAACTTGGATATGGGCAACGGAGCTGTTAGAAATAACGGTGGTGGTTTTTATAACCATAGCCTGTTTTGGGAAATAATGTCTCCAAATGGAGGCGGAACACCTTCGGGAGAACTAGCTTCTGCAATCGATTCGGCTTTCGGTTCTTTCGATAAGTTTAAAGAAGAATTTACAACCGCTGCCGGAACCCGTTTTGGTTCGGGATGGGCTTGGCTTTGTGTGCACAAGGGAGGAAAGCTGGAAGTTTGCTCTACACCAAACCAAGACAACCCCATTATGCCGGATACCGGTTGTGGAGGAACTCCAATTTTAGGATTGGACGTTTGGGAACACGCCTATTATTTGAACTATCAAAATAAGCGCCCAGACTATATTTCTGCATTTTTTAATGTAATAAACTGGAATAAGGTAGCAGAATTATATGCTGCAAACAAATAATGTTTTGGCCATGTGCCGGAATATTAATCCCGAGATTTCGGTTTTGGGATTGCTTAGTGAGTAAATAACGAGAATTTTATAGGTAAAAAAACGTTATTGAAAAACAGTCGCTCTTTTGAGTGGCTGTTTTTTTTATAGCCCATATTTGTTTTCAATTTTATCTATTTTATCAACCCATTTTTTGGGGGCATCAAAACGGTAACCAACATGGAACTCCAAGAAGCTGTGCTGGTCTTTTAAATTATAACTGCTGTCCGTATTATGGTAAAAAGACCTATAGTTATAATGAATGCCCGTAAAAAAGCTGTCAATATTATACCCTAGCCCCAACTTAACATCGGCTTGGTAATTTATGCCACTGTAAGTTTCATGGCTCGCCTGCGAATGGGTGTTGGTATAGCCTATGCCGCCATGTACACCGCCAGACACCAAAAAACGTTTGTTAATAACCCAGTTGTAGAAATAAGAAGGCCCTATGGTTATGTCAAAAGATTTGTCTTCTCCCGAGTCCTCCCCATTAGAGATTTCGGTATAAAAATAAGTTAATGTAGGCACAAAACTGCCTTGGCTTATACGTTGCCATTCATTTTGTTTAAAAATTGCCCTAAAGGAGAAAGAATCATTAAAGATATATGAAGTGGTTCCACCAATTCTAAAAATCTTAAAGTCGGGGAACAATACATTTTCATTAATTCCGGGAAGGTCTACATAATATCCCTTTGTACGGGACCACTCCAGGCTTTGCATCCATTTTTTAAAATAAAAACGCGTGCCAAGGTTAAAAAAGGTTGTTTTTCCCTTGCTATCGTTGTCGTTATTAAAATCAAGAAAAGAAGGGATAAAGCCAATATTTAATTCAATAAACCTAAACAATACCGAAAAGTTGGTTTTGAGCTCTTGATTGGGCTCTATGGTAGCACCAAACCCCGTAGAGGGGTCTTTAATTTCAAACGAATTAAAATCATTGTTCAGGGCAAGCCTAAAACTAATTTTGTTGGGATAAGTAATTATTGCCTTTTCTTGATTTGTATCACTACTGTCCGGCGTTTTTTCTTGTGCATAGGCACAACATACACTTGTATAAAAGAGTACAATACAATAAAATCTTTTGAAAAATAGAAGCATAGCGCAAACAGTTTACCTTCTTTTTTCTAAAAATAAGAAGATAAACCATTATTTGTATTGCTGTTCTTGATAAATTGCTGCATTTACCTGCATTTTTTCAAGCAATTCAATTATAGATCGATGACAAATGGCCGAGGAAGATTCCACTCTCAAAATACGGTCGCAGTCTTCAAGGTCGAAATTTGCACTGTAATCCTTGAAAATAGTATGCAGTTCCTTGAGAACATGTTTTGCACTCGATTCGTTTGTGACATCTGTAACAAATATTTCAACCATACATGGGAAAGGTTTAATTTTTAGGAAACTTGGTCATATCGGCATGTATTAATTCCCATAAATGACCATCAACATCCTCAAAGCTTCGTTGGTATGTCCAACCATGATCTTGTGCAGGTTTGGGTTCATTCCCTCCAGCTTCGATTACTTTTTTTAAGAGCATATCTACTTTCTCCCTGCTTTCCACAGAGATGGCGTTTATAACTTCGGTATCGATAGAAGAATTGCAAACAGATTTATTGGTAAATGTTTCAAAAAAAGGAACTGTCAACAACATGGCGTATATATTGTTACCCAAGACTAAACATGCTGCTTTTTCATCTGTAAATTGTTCGTTAAAAGAAAATCCTAAATGCTTAAAAAAAGTAATGGATTTGCTAAGGTCTTTCACTGGAAGGTTTAAAAAAATTTCTGTTACCATGAGTATTAATTAAATGATTTTTACAAAATTAAGGAATGCTTTTAGGATTTCTCAGGTGTCATTACGACAATAAAAAGGGTTGATTGCGACAGGGTAATTCAATACCTTTATAAAGGTAAAAAAAAGACAAAAACAAATGAAGCACATATCAATATTAATTCCAGAAGGAGATACCAGTTTGAGCAATTTAGAGGCCACTCACAAAATGTTTAGCATGACAAACAATGCCTTGCAGAAAATGGGAGAACCGCCTCTGTTTAAAATACAGCTGGTAGGCGCCACAAAAAAAAGTAGTCACAGTTACGGGATATTTAGCATCCATCCAGATATTACCATAGACCAGTTGAATAAAACAGACTTAATTATTATCCCGGCAATTCATGGCGACTACCGTAAAATTGTTGAGGCAAATTCGCTTTTTGTCCCTTGGATTATCAAGCAGCACCGTAATGGGGCCGAAGTGGCAAGTTTGTGTATTGGAGCCTTTTTATTGGCCAAAACAGGATTGTTGAACGGAAAAGACTGTACCACACATTGGCTGGCTGCCGAGGATTTTAAAAAAATGTACCCCGAAGTTAACCTGGTAGACGATAAAATTATTACCGACGAGCAGGGTATTTATACAAGCGGGGGCGCCTATTCCTCACTAAACCTAAATTTGTATTTAATAGAAAAGATGGCCGGACGCGAAATGGCCGTATTATCGTCCAAAATATTCGAAATAGACATCGATAGGGACAGTCAATCGCCTTTTATCATTTTCAAAGGCCAGAAAGACCATGAAGATAGTTGCGTTAAAAAAACGCAGGAATATATTGAACAAAACTACCATGAAAAAATAACCGTGTCAAAATTAACAAAGATCAGTGGCATAGGAAGAAGGAGCTTCGAGCGCAGGTTTAAAAAAACAACCAGCAATACCATTATCGAGTACTTGCAGCGCGTGCGGGTAGAAGCTGCCAAAAAAAAGCTGGAAAAAGGCATCAAAACAGTAAACGAAGTAATGTATGATGTGGGTTATTCCGACAATAAATCGTTTAGGGACATTTTTAAAAGAACCGTTGGAATGACGCCAGTTGAATACAAAAACCGCTACCGAAAAGAGCCTGTACTATAACATATGCAACAGGACCGGAAATTTTTAAACGGCTATCGGGAATTTACAGTTCCTAATATTTTGTTATAATTAACAGAAAACTGTTAACTCATTGCCAATCATTAGATATCATTTACTACAAATTTTTTATTTTTAAGATTGAAAGACTAATCCTGCTTACTAAAATGTATGTTGATGGCTACTTTTTTTGAAAGAAGTCATTGTAAGAAAAATCAGCTACTCAAAAAGCATCGATGCTATGATGAAGAAAAGTAAGTACAGAAAATTTGCATTTCCTTTTTTTAAATGCATGTCAATAATTATGCTGGGCATAATGGTTTCCTGCGGAAGTCAAAAAATGGCACAATCAACCCCTGAAGGATTGTCGTTTACCCCCGCAGAACCATACGAGGAGGTAATTCCCGAAAACGCACAGACCAAAAAGGGGCTTTTTGACGTCCATAGGGTAAACGACCACTATTACTTTGAAATTCCAGACACCTTGTTAAGCCGTGAAATACTGGTGGTAACTAGGTTTGTAAAAACACCCGGCGGCGCTGGAAATTATGGTGGGGAAGAAATTGGAGAGCGAACCATTTTTTTTGAAAAAGGCCCTTCAAACAAAATTTTTCTCCGCATAGCAACATTTGTAAGCCATGCCGATAAAGACGATGCCATTGCAAAAGCAGTGCAGAACTCAAACATTACCCCGATCCTCGAAGCTTTTGACGTTAAAGCCAGAAATAAGGACAATAATGCCTCGGTTATTGAAGTAACCGATTTTATCAACAGCGAAAACAATCTTTTGGCATTAAGTTCGGGGCAAAAGGAAACCTACAACTTAACTTCATTAGAAAAGGATAAATCGTACATAAAAGAAATAAATACCTACCCAATAAATACCGAAGTAAAAACGGTAAAAACATACAAGGCAAAGGTTTCTCATGGAAACGATAAAAACTTACAGGCGGCAATTCTGTCGGGAGTTGTAACCGTTGAGCTCAACAACTCTTTTATTTTGCTCCCCAAAAACCCCATGCAAAAAAGGCTTTACGACCCCCGGGTGGGGTATTTTGCCAGTTCTTATCTGGAATATGGAGATAACCAGCAAAAGGTAAACAAAAATATATATATCCACCGTTGGCGGTTGGAGCCCCGGCCGGAAGACATGGAAAAATGGAAAAATGGCAAGCTGGTAGTGCCCAAAAAGCAAATAGTTTACTACATAGACCCGGCCACGCCAAAAAAATGGCGCCCTTATCTTATTCAGGGCATCAACGATTGGCAAAAGGCTTTTGAACAGGCAGGGTTTAAAAATGCCATTATTGGTAAAGAATGGCCGGTGAACAATGATACTATGAGCTTGGAAGATGCGCGCTATTCGGTCTTGCGTTATTTTGCCTCCCCTTCTAAAAATGCCTACGGACCAAACATTATCGATCCACGCAGTGGCGAAATCCTTGAAAGTCATATGGGGTGGTACCATAATTTAATGAACCTATTGCATAATTGGTACATGGTGCAGGCTGGAGCAGTAGATGAACGGGCGCGTAAAATGACTTACGACGATGAGCTTATGGGAGAGCTTATCCGTTTTGTGTCCTCGCACGAAGTTGGGCATACGCTTGGGCTGAGGCACAATATGGGCGCTAGCTATGCAACCCCGGTAGAACGTTTAAGAGATAACGATTGGTTAACCAAGCACGGGCATACCAGTTCGATAATGGATTATGCACGTTTTAACTATGTAGCCCAACCGGAAGACAGTGTTGAGGTTAAAAACTTAATGCCCCGTATTGGCGATTATGACAAATGGGCCATCCAATGGGGGTATTCAAAATTTCCAGACAGCACAACATCAGAAGAAGAAAAAGAAATATTGAATAAATGGGTGATAGATAGCATTGCCGCAAACCCAAGATTGTGGTTTGGTGGCGAAGGAAGGGATTTCGATCCGCGCTCCCAAACAGAAGATCTGGGAGACAATGCCATGGTAGCTTCCTATTACGGAATTAAAAACTTACAACGGATATTGCCAAATTTGGCAGAATGGACCGAAGAAAAAGGAAGCGACAATTACCAAAACCTAGATGAAATATACCAAGACGTAATTAAGCAATACAACAATTACCTATTTCATGTGGCCAAAAATATTGGGGGCATTTACGTTACGCCAAAATCCCGGGAAGAAGATGGCGATGTTTACAGGCCTGTGTCTAAGGCCAAGCAAAAAGAAGCACTTATGTTCCTTAATAAATATGTTTTTACCGAGCCTGCTTGGCTATTAAATGATAGTATTTTGAATAAGGTGGAACAACCAAAGACCAAGGATCCGGTAACGAACATGATGGAAAGCATGATGTTAACGCTTATTGGCGGAAGCCGGATGAGCAGGATGTCTTTTATTGCTGAAAGGTATAATTTTAACGACCCCTATACCCCAGAAGAATATTTAAACGATGTAAGCGCATATGTTTGGAGTGATCTGGATATTTTTTACAATCCAAGTGATTACGAACGGAAGCTTCAAAAAACCTATGTAGCCGACATGATTGCCCTGTACGATCCCGATAAAGCCCAGGGGCCCATAGCTGGTTTAATGGCAAGATTGTCTGAAGAAACCACGTCTAATACAGATATCCGTTCTTTGGCATTGAATAATTTAATTACCATTCAGCAAAAAATAAAAAGGGTTTTACCACGGGTTTCCAATAGTATGGCAAAAGCACATTTGCTGTACCTCGCCAAAGAAATAGATGACGTTGTTGGGGAAACACCTTCATTTGAAAGGGAATATCGACCCATAACCGATTAATTTTTTTGTAAGGGGTTTAGTTTTTAAACGACTTAAAATTTTTCATTTTAATTAAAAACGAACAAGTGCATGTCACATCAAAATACATTGTCCAACACTAAATTCTCTGTGTTGGACTTGGTTCCCGTTCCTCAAGGATCCCACCATAAAACGGCAATGAATAACAGTCTGGATTTGGCCCGACACGCTGAAAAATATGGGTATGAACGCTTTTGGGTTTCCGAACATCATAATATGGAAAGCTTGGTAAGCTCTGCAACGGTAGTTTTGTTGGGCTATATAGCACAAGGAACCACCAAAATAAGAGTAGGGTCGGGAGGAGTAATGTTGCCCAATCATGCCCCGCTTATCGTAGCCGAACAATTTGGGACCTTGGCTACTTTGTACCCAAACAGAATAGACCTTGGACTTGGAAGGGCGCCCGGGACAGACCAATTAACTGCGCAAGCATTACGAAGGGGCAAGCAGGAAAGTGTTCAGGATTTTCCTAACGATATAAACGAATTGCAACAATATTTTTTGGAAGAAAACGAGAACGAACGTGTCCGCGCCATTCCGGGGGAAGGATTGGAAGTTCCCATTTATTTATTGGGCTCCAGTACATTTAGTGCACAATTGGCCGCCCAAAAAGGACTTCCATATGCGTTTGCAAGTCATTTTGCGCCCGCACAACTATTCAGTGCCCTGGACATTTATACCGAAGGATTTAAGCCTTCAAAACAACTGGAAAGCCCATACCCAATGGCTTGTGTGAATGTAATCGCAGCCGATACCGATGAAGAAGCACAACGTTTGGCCACAAGCCTTTATCAATTTGCAATGGGCATCGTTACAAACCTTCGTAGGCCTTTGCCGCCACCAATAGATTCTATGGAAGGAATATGGACCCCAGAACAAGAGGCAATGATAAAAAACATGATGTATTTCACCTTTATTGGTTCTAAAGCCACTATAGAAAAAGAGCTTTCCAAATTTATTAAAACGACCCAGGTGAAAGAAATTATAGCGGTTTCTCATATTTTCGACCATCGGGAGCGTATAAAATCGTATAAAATCTTAAGCGAAGTTTTTAATTCATAAGGGGTTTTCTCATAAGGGGGTATTATCCATCAACGAGTGAATTATTTTAAATTGTTGTTTTTCAAATTCGATCAAAATAAAATTTTTATGCCTTCAATTTTGTTTAATTGGTTAAAACTTATGCTATTTTAGTATCGATTAAACAACTTTTTAAAATTTATAATTACTCTCTTACGAATGATTTCAGCAAAGAAAATTGCCTTTCTATTGTTGGGCCCATGCATGTTTTTGATACTTCAGCTATTGGACGGCCCAAAGGGAATGCCCGAAAATGCATACGACATGCTTTCCATAGCCATATGGATGGCTATTTGGTGGATTACCGAGGTGATTCCCATTGGTGTGACGGCTTTGTTGCCCATTTTATTATTTCCCCTTACCGGGGCTGTAGATATTTCTGCCACAACAGCAGCTTTTGGGCACAAATATGTTTTTTTGTATATGGGTGGCTTTATATTGGCCATAGCGATAGAAAAATGGGGTCTTCACAAGAGAATAGCATTGCATATCATTAAAATAATTGGCACAAACGTATCCAAAATAATTTTAGGGTTCATGGTCGCTACCGCATTTTTGTCGATGTGGATATCCAATACAGCAACTTCTGTAATGATGTTGCCCATAGGCATGTCTATAGTTTTCCAATTAAAGGACAACCCACATACGGAAAAAAACGAGCACTTAATTTTTGGCAAGGCATTAATGCTATCTATTGCCTACAGTGCTTCTATAGGAGGCATAGGAACATTAATTGGGACTCCGCCAAATTTGGTATTGGCAGGATTTGTGGAAAAAACCTACGGCATAGAAATTACATTTTGGCAATGGGCAAAGTTTGGTTTTCCTGTATCCATTGTTTTATTGTGGATAGCTTGGTATTATTTAACAAATGTAGCCTTTAAGTTTAAACAAAAAGAATTCCCTGGCGGGAGGGAGGAAATTAATAGGTTGGTAAGTAAGCTGGGGCCTATGAAAAAGGAAGAAAAGGTGGTATTGGCCGTTTTTTTTCTTACGGCATTTTTTTGGATTACGCGCTCTTTTATATGGCAAAGAATAATCCCGGGAATAGACGATACCATTATAGCTATTGCTTCTGGAATACTATTGTTTATATTGCCATCGACCAAAAAAGACGAGCCTATAATTAATTGGAAAGAGGCCGTTAAACTACCTTGGGGGATTATTTTATTGTTTGGGGGTGGAATGGCGCTTGCAACAGGATTTGAAATAACAGGATTGGCCAATTGGCTTGGTGCCCAGGCAGGATTATTACAAGATTTGTCTTTATTGCTACTTATTTTTGTGGTAATAACGGTTGTGAATTTTTTTACTGAAGTCACCTCAAATTTGGCTACCACGGCCATGCTATTGCCCATTTTGGCACCCATTGCCATTTCTCTTGAGGTCAGCCCCTATATGTTGATGGTCGCAACTACGGTGGCTGCATCGTGTGCATTTATGTTGCCGGTTGCTACCCCGCCCAATGCTGTTGTTTTTGGTTCGGGTTACTTAAAAATTCCCGATATGATAAAATCGGGTTTCTGGATGAACGTTATCTCCATTTTGTTTTTAACGGTGGCAGTTTATTTATTGTTGCCTTTTGTGTGGAATTTTGCCCCAGAAAATTTCAGGGAATTTCTTGAAAATATAAGATAATAAACTCAGGTTAATAATACAGGGGAGTGTTTTTACGGGCTTGCAACAGTAGTTTCATCTTCCGAAAAGATGTTTTCGTCTTCAGAAAAATCCAAGGTTTCTGCATTTGGGACAAACGTTAAAATTTCATCGATGCCTTTCTCGAGCATCCGTTGGGTGGAGTACTTCCTGCTTGTCGCCAATACCAGTCCTCCTTTGGACAGCCTAAAGAAATATTTTCCCGACGGGGTGCTTTTTTTGGTAAAAGCAAACTGCTCAAGTGAATCCCTAATGGCAGCAATTATTAACTCGCAATCTGTTTTATGTTTACACGCGATGCTGGTAAAGATAGTTTTGCCCCTTTTGGAAGTAAAAACAAATTTATAATCCCCACTGTTACGTTTGCTAATTACAAACATATACTAATTTTAATTCCGGTTTTATTTTTGTTGAACAAAACTAAGGGAAAAATTCTTTTATTCTTATATGACTGAAGATTTCTTCTTTTTCTTTCGTCTTCCCCACCATATTAAAAACCCTGTTATGGGGAGCGATGTCGCTACGATGCCGGCTAAAAAAGTAGACAATTTGCCAAATTGCCCCCACCATTGTCCCATATGTAATTGCCATACAATATTTTCGGTAGTTTCGTGTTTTATTAACTTTTCACCTACGTTTATTTTTTCACCTGTATACCTGTTGTATATAGCCAAGTCGGCATTTTCTATACTCTTTAAACCTACTTTTCCCGAAGTAAATACATAGGCGCCCAGTTTTTGTTGGTCGTAATTCCAAATGCTTACCATTTTTTTATTGTTGTGCTCTTTTTCCAAAACTTCATACGCAAAAGGCACCATGTTTTTTGATACTTTGGTAGTGTCTTGTTTGGGCAAAACATCTGTTAAATGTGTTAATTCTCCTCCTGTAGCTTTAATGGTTAAATTGGATAACGAAGGAAAGAAAATAATAAGTCCCGTTACACTTAAAACCAGACATAAAAGCAAAGAATAAAACCCGTATACATTGTGCAGATCATAGTTGAGACGTTTGAATTTTGCTTTCCATTTTATGGTGAAGCTCGCTTGTCTGGTGGTTTTGTTCCAACGTTTTGGCCACCATAAAATAAGTCCGGTTATACAGCTAATTACAAAAATAATGGTTGAAATAGTTACGATCCAATGGCCAACTTCCCCGGCCAATAAAGAAGCGTGTAGATGAGCAGTTACAAAGAAGAAGTGAATGGTGCTGTCCTTTTTTAGAATTTCTCCGGTGTATGGATTCATATAAATCATTGCCAGACTCACTTCTTTTCTGTTAAAGGCCCTGATGCGAATACTTCGTTCGGGATCTTTAAAAAAAACATATTCAGAAATCATATAATCGGGATACTCTTTTTTTAAATTCTCAACAATTTCTTCTGAAGATATCCTGCTTTCTCCTGCCTCGACATATTTGGCATCACCTGCTGTAAAGTCCATAATTTCATCGCCATACACAATAATAGTTCCGGTGAGGCAAACAAATACCAAAATAATACCCGAAACAATGCTTGGCCATAAATGAATCCAGGCAACGATACGATTGAATAAACTCTTTTTTTTCTTCTTTTTTGACGTGGTTTTCTTCATTTTAATTTATAACTCTTGATTCATTTTTTGAAGTTGTTTGCTTTCAGGATACATTTGCAATGCATCTTTTAAAAGTTTTTTGGAACTTTCGCTTTGCCCTGTGCTTTTTGTGTATTGAATTAATTGATATAAAAGAGATTCTTCAGGGATGAATTCAAAATCTAATTTTTTTGACAATGCTTTATAGGTTTGTTGTACCAATTCTGGGTTTTGTGGCACTTCTTTCACCGGTAATTGGATCCCGTCAAACAAAAACTTCAATGCATCAAGTGTTGCAGGAATGGGGATGTTTCCATGATCGTATTCGGGATAATACTTCCAGTTACTTATCAAATGGTTTTCAGGACTTTCAGATAAAATGGTTTCGCAAAATTTCCGGATTGTTTTTCCGTGTTCAAGGCGATCTTTAGCATTTTCTTCCGACTCAAAAGCAAGCCCTACAAATAGCGTTTTTCCTTTAAAATTAGCTGTTTTCCATTGCTCTTTTGCCGCTTTAAACACATATTTTCCATCCCACCACACGCTAGGGTCGATGGCCATATAACCTTGAAATAAAGCTGGCTTCTCCAACAAAGTATACAAGGTAAAAAGGCCTCCAAAAGAATGCCCTAACAAAATATTATAGCCATTTGTTCTGTATTTTGAATTGATAAAAGGCAGCAATTCATCTTGAAGAAATTGGATAAATTTATCAGCCCCTCCGCTATTTTCAAATCGTTTTTCTCCGTTAGGCCCTGTAATAGTTGCATTTGTTGGAGTGAAATCTCGCGTCCGGTCGGTGTTTCTAATTCCAACAACAATCATTTCTGGGTGTGGGCGGTATAAAAATTTAGTATCAAACCTTTCTAAAGCTGCTACAAATTGAAAATTAAAATCGCCATCGAGCACATACAAAACCGGATACTTTCCTTTGGCAAAATCGGCATTGCTATAATTTTTAGGTAATTGGATATCAATAGTCCGTTCTTCGTTTAAAATCGATGAATTGATTTTATACGAATTTCCAATGGTGATAGGCTCTTGTGCAAATAGTATGTTTACAAAGATGAGAGCAAGATAAACAAGTAATTTTCTAATCATAATCCACATATGAAAAAATCAAGCTGATGAGCAATTGAAAAGCGTCATCAGCTTGTTAGTATTTTTAATTAAAATCTAAATGTTAGATTTGCCAAAAAGGTTCTTGTTTGTTGTGGTATTGCCCAGTAGGTTGCTGTCCAGTATTCTTCATCGGTTAAGTTGTTTAACTTTAACCCGATTCTAAACTTAGGTTGTTCGTAAAAAACGGAAGCATCTAGCGTATGAAAACCTGAAACTGTAACAGTATTAGCATCATCAAAATAATAATCGCCTGTATAATTACCTCCAAAACCTAACCCAAACCCTTGTAAAGATCCTCTTGTAAATTTATAACTCGCCCAGTAATTTGCAGAATTCATTGGTGTAGCCAACGGATAATTTCCTTCAATCCCAGCCTGATTATCGCCAACTTTGGTATAACGACTATCGTTATATCCGTATCCAGCAATTATGTGGAATCCATCGAAAGGATTTGCAATCAAATCAAATTCTATCCCTTCACTGGTTTGTGCACCGTCTTGAACGCTTATCAATTCATCATTTTCATCAAAGACTGAACGAACTTTATCCTTTACTTCAATGTTATAATAACTTACGGTTCCATTTACTTTTCCATTGAGCAATTCAAATTTCACTCCTCCTTCTATTTGGTTAGCGTGCTCTGGTTTAAATACTTGTCTTGTATCATCCGAAAGCGTATTAGGGGCTACGTTTCTAAATCCGTTTTGATAGTTTACAAATGCTGAAAGTTGGTTTTCGATTACGTGGTATACCAATCCGGTTTTAGGCGACCAAGCTGTTTGTAAATAATCATTTGCCCTGTCGTGAAAACGATCTACTCGAAGCCCCATCATAATATTCAAGCGGTCGTAAAGCGTTACTACATCTGACACATACGCACTATAGGTTTGTGTGTCTCTTCGGTTGGCAGCCCGGCTTGTAGTAGCCAAACCTGCTTCGTAAGTGCTTACGTTTAATACGGGGGAATCTTGATTGATAACGGTAAACTGGTCGTTTGTAGGATCATCGTCTAAGCTATTCACATAAGCATCATAATCATTAATCATTGTTCGCGAGTCGGTTGTTTGTAATTGTGTATAGTCAACCCCGATAAGAAATTTATTATTGATGTTTCCCCAATTATGAATTCCGGTTACGTTTTGTTGTACTTGTATTGTATTGAAGTTACTTGGCAAATTCATCAAGCGTCTTTGAAGCAATCTTTCTCCTTCATAATCTCCTTCTCCAGCTTTTATCAAAAGAAATAAATAATTGGCATTGTTATCGGTATTCGAATAAGATACACGTGTATCAGATGTCCAATGTTCGTTTATCTTGTATTCGGCATTTGCAAAAACATTCAACACTTCTGCTTCGCTGGTAATGTCATTGGAGGCATATGAACGTTTAAAATCCCAATTCAAATCATCAAAATTTGTAATGTTTGCAGTGGGGGTCAACCCGACATAAGTAGAATTTCTATTCGATCTAAAAAACTCAAAATCCAGGTTTACGGTTAACTTCTCATTTACCAAATACTTAAATGCCGGAGCAATCATAAAAGTTCTATTGATTCCTTGATCCTGAAACGACTTCTCACGATGAATCGCCGAATTTATTCTGAATAAAAAAGTATTATCTTTATTTAAAGGCGTATTATAGTCGATTGTGACACGCCCTAAACCATAAGCTCCTACGGAAAAGCCCACTTCTCCTTTTTCATAAGCCATCGGTTTTTTGGTAACGCGGTTTACCAGACCTCCGTAAGATATTAAAGTAGAACCAAATAAAGTAGATGAAGGACCTTTGATGATTTCCAGACGCTCTAAGTTTACCGGATCTGATAAGGACACAAAATTCGTTGCCATTCCATTACGAATAGAACCTGCACCATCGGCCCCAGAAAAACCCCTCATGCGCATTGATAAACCTGTTCCTCCAGAGCCAACACCCAACATTACGTTGGTAACACCCGGCGATGACATTAAAGCACCACGAAAATCGGTTGCCATTTGTTCGTTTAGTAATTCTTTAGGGACTACGGTATATACTTGTGGGTTGTCCAGGTTCTTTAGCGGAAGCCTTGCCACCATCTCCGTTTTCTTTTCTGCAAAAATTTTAGCAGCCGACGTTAAGGTAATCCCTTCTAGCTCTTGGGTATTTTCACTTAATAAAATTTCGGGCACCGTTGTTGTTTGGTTTGATTCTACAGTAACTTGACGTAATTCGGTATGATATCCTACGTAAGACACTACTAAAGTATATGAACCCGGGCTCACTCTACTAAGCTCGTATGTTCCGGTTTCATCGCTTACAGTACCTATTCAGGTTCCTTTAAGACTGATAGTTACATGTTCTACTGGAACACCATCTAAAGTGTTTATATTACCAATAATAGTACCGGTACTTTGTGCTTTTACTCCTATGAAAGAAAACATCATAAGAATTAAAAAAGCCATTTTTTTTGCAGTCATATCGCTTCTTATTTTAATTTAGACTTAGTTTAAATAAATGCAAATGTAATTAAAAAAGACTTCTAAGAAAACAATATTCAATTTTTAACGAAATAGCTTCTAAAGCATAAAAACATAACCTTTTTACTTGGTTTTATTAGTATATGAATAATAAAAAAGACCGCCTTTTTAGACGGTCTTTAAGTTATGGTTAGTGATATATTTTCAAGTTAATCCTGGTAAAAATTAGGCCCTGGCCAAGCATCGTTGGATGGGTTTACATCGGGCAAAACCTTATCAGGGTCAATTTCAATGCTTGTTGGAAGTACGTCTGTTTCCAACAAGAAACTCCATGTATCGCCACGTTGCCATATTTCAACAGGGAGTATTTTTTCTTCCGATGTCCCGTCGCGGTACGTAATTTTCATTTTTACGGGCATTGGTACTCCTCCTTTATTGGCAACAGTAACTATAAATGCCGTTTTTTCTTCATTTTGCCTTACACTTTCTATGGCCAAATCGATATTTCCGGTGCCGTAAAACCAATTTTTAAAGAACCAAGAAAGATTTTCACCACCAACATTTTCCATATGATTGAAAAAATCGGCTGGTTGTGGGTGCTTGTATGCCCAGGTTTTTATGTATGATTTAAAAGCATTATCAAATCGTTCAGGCCCTAAAATATACTCCCTTAAAAGTAAAAGTCCGATTGCCGGTTTGCGATAAGCCGTCATCCCTAAATTTCTCAAATTGGTTACATCTGGGTAAGTGTCTATTCCCTCTCGCGTATCGCTGTTAAACCAGCCTGTCAAGTTTCTGGTTTTATTAAGCCCGGCGGGATATTCACCAAAATCCAAAGTACTGTAATAATTAATAAACGTGTTAAAACCCTCGTCCATCCAGGCATATCTTCTTTCGTTAGTACCCACGATCATCGGGAACCAGTTATGTCCAAATTCATGGTCGGTTACCCCCCAAAGTCCGGCTTCGGTGCTGGTCCATCTGCAAAAGTTTAGTCCGGGATATTCCATGCCCCCAATATCGGCGGCCACATTTGTAGCAACAGGATAAGGGTATTCGTACCATCTATTTGAATAATTCTCAATAGAATGTTTTGAATATTCGGTAGAACGGCTCCATGCATGAGACCCAACGCTTTCTTTTGGGTAAACCGATTGCGCCAAGGCCTTTTTACCGCTAGGCAAATCTATTTTAGCCGCATCCCAAATAAATGCTTTGGATGAGGCAAAAGCAACATCCCTAGAATTTTCCATGGTAAAGTGCCAAGTTAGGGTTCCGCTTTGTTTGGCTCTTATGGAAGCATCGTTTACTTCTTCTGGTTTTACGATAAAAACAGTTTCGTTGCTTTCTTTGGCTTTTTCCATACGGTTTCTCATGGTGGCAGACATTACCTGACTTGCGTTTTCCAACTGCCCAGATCCCACTACAATATGATTGTACGGGGCGGTAATTTGGTAATCGAAATTTCCGTAATCAAGATAAAATTCACCGGCCCCTAAATAAGGCTCAACATTCCATCCCTCGATATCATCGTATACGGCGGCGCGCGGATACCATTGCGCCATGGCGTATATGGTGCCGTCTTCAACATCTAGTCTTCCCATGCGGTCCATTCCTTTTTCGGGAATTTTATATTTAAAATCCATGGAGACCGATGCAGTTCCGCCATTTGCCTTGATAGGTTCGTTAAACCAAACCTGCATGCGGGTATCGGTAATAATGTGTTTTGTAGAAGTATTCCGTCCGTTTTTAGCCTGAAGGTTCGTTATTTCGTACCCACCGTCGGTATCTCCCACATAACGGTTCCCGCCAATAGGGGTGGTTAATGTGCCCCTAGAATTTTCGGTAAAACGATTCTGCTCCAAATACAGCCATATAAACGGAAGTGCATCCGGACTGTTATTGGTATAGTTAATGGTGATTTGCCCGGTAAGCGTATGCGCTTGGTCGTCTAGTGTTGCTTTAATTTTATAATCAACCCTGTTTTGCCAATAATCAGGACCGGGAACCCCCGATGCCGAGCGGTAACGGTTTCCGGTACGGTTCATAAACTCACTAAACTCACCTTGGTTGTTTTCTACCACTTGCGCTACAGAAATACCCGTAAATGCAAGAAAGCAGAAAAATAATATTCTACTTTTTTGATACAACGATTTGTTCTTCATCTTAAAAAAATTAAATTAAATGTAATTTGATTATCATCACGAAGCAACAAAACTAATGATTTGAATGAAAAAAGCTTGTGGTTTTATACGAAAACTCTAAAAGCAGCTGGCTGAAATCGAAGAAGCTTTTACGGGAAGTCATTACGATGAGTTTGAAAATAAACAATATTTATTAATGCAATTATGTCGCATTAATAAATAATTCACTATGTTTGCTTCTTTAATTTAATTTTCGTTTTCATGAAAGAAAAATACATTGATTTAATAGGAATGTATGCAGCGATATTGTGCTTGATACATTGTTTGCTTGCTCCGTTACTGTTTTTGTTTTCCATTGGAATTTCACATAATGGATTTATCGATTTAGCCTTTTTATGTGTTGGGGGATGGCCCGTTTATAGAATCATAAGAGGCAGCGCTCCATTTTATTTAAAGGCCTTGGTCTGTATATCCTTAATTTTAATTGCTACATCCATTGTCATGGAAATGCTGTTCCATGTTCATACCATCTTGATATTCATTGGGGCATTCGGGCTTATTGTGGGGCACCTCATTAATTTCAGGTCGCATAAGCATTGTTAGTATATAGTCAAAATAGAGGGCTGTATTTGTATGTCTTTAAATTTTTTAAGAATAATATTATCAGAGATTTAATTAACATAAATAATTAAAAGCATTTTTCTTTTCATCAGATAATCTTTTGTATGTTTGTATGGCAACTATGAAGAACGGTCTAAAACATAGTATTACCTATTTGTTCCTAGCACTTTTCCTTACGGTAAAATTGGCCGGGTTGCACGTAATACTCCATAGTGACGACAAAGACCATTTGGCGCATTGTATTGTTTGTGACCATGCCATTGCAAACGAACATACACCGGTCCTTCCTGCGCAAACACAAGAAATTACATTTGAGAATATTGAGGTTTTTGTTGAAAGACCGATAATTCAGGGGCATTATTTCCATTATTGTTCCCAGGGCATTCCTAATCAGCTTTTCTCCAGGCCTCCGCCTATTTCTTAATACATTTTCATTTTTAATATATCATTTCAGTTGCCATAACGGCAATTAATACCACCGTTCGTTAAACTAGGGTTGTCTAGAACGGTGCTAAATTAGTTTAATGGCCAAGCACTTATTAAATGTGGTTATGATTTTCTGAAGAGATATCCCAAAAGTAAGGTCCGTACTCTGGACTGTCTACAAATTTTAATATACCTGACATTCAATGTTATATAAACTGTTAGGGATATGTTTAAGCATCGGCTTATGTTCGTATTCCTATGCACAAGAAACCTATTCAATCAGTGGGATTGTTGTCGATGCACGTACCCAAGCGCCCATTTCGGGAGCAAATATTGTTGGATCCCGCGCCTATGCAGTATCTGCCAACGATGGCACCTTTATTATAAAGAAACTGCAAAAAGGGAGCCATATGTTTAAAGTAACCTATTTGGGGTATGCCCCAAAGGAAATGACTATAGAGGTTAGCAAAAGCATCAGTGGTATAGTCGTGGAATTAAACGAAACCGATATGGTGCTCGAAGAAGTGGAACTGCATGGTAAAACCAAAAATCGACAGATTATGGAATCTCCGATCGTTACCATTGAGGCCTCAAAGGAGTTTATGGATTCCAACAGGGAAAACAGCCTTATGCAGACCTTGGACAAGATTCCCGGCGTCAGTACCATAAATATCGGTTCGGGGCAGTCCAAACCTGTAATCCGTGGATTGGGCTTTAACCGTGTAGGCGTTGTACAAAACGGCATCAAACACGAAGCGCAACAGTGGGGGAGCGATCACGGACTGGAAATAGACCAATATGGGATTGACCGTATCCAGATTGTTAAGGGTCCCGCATCCTTAATGTACGGCTCGGATGCCATTGCCGGGGTTGTGGACATAAAGCCTTCGCCCGTGCCCGAAAGGGACACGCTTCAGGGCGAGGTAAACCTTTTGGCAGAAAGCAACAACGACCTTTTGGGTATATCGGGGGGCGTATATTCCCGAAAGGGCAACTGGTTTTACCGGGGCCGATTGACTTATAGGGACTATGGGGATTACAAGGTTCCAACAGATAAAATAAATTATGAGAATTACATATTTGAGCTGCATGACAATTATTTGAGAAATACGGCGGGACGCGAAGCAAATGCAAGCTTTAGCCTGGGTTTTATTTCCGGTAAGGTGAAGACCGAGACTTTTATAAGCAATGTAAATGCCAAGAACGGATTTTTTGCCAATGCCCACGGACTGGAGGTTAGGACCTCGAGCATAGATTACGATGCTTCCAATAGGGACATTGATCTGCCTTTTCATAATGTAAACCATTTTAAACTGTCCAACAGTACAACTATAAACCTGGACGGGCATCGGCTGCATTTTGATGTAGGCTTTCAAAACAACTACAGGGAAGAGCATTCCGAGCCCGTGCCCCATGGGTACATGCCTAAGCCACCCAATAGTAAAGAAAGGGAGTTCAACAAGAACACCTATACTTTTAATGTGAAAGATGACCTCAAAGCAATTGGGGGGCATGCAATTACGACCGGGCTCCAGATAGAATTTCAGGATAACGGTATTGGCGGATGGGGTTTCTTGATCCCGGCATACAAACGTTTTATGGCTGGCGTATTTGTTTACGACCAATATGAAATACAGCCCGATTTCCATTTACAGGCAGGGCTGCGTTATGATTATGGATACATAAACACGCAGGCTTATTACGATTGGTACCCCTCAACGATAAACAACGGGGATGGCTCAACTTCTTATGTTTATTTACAAAGGGCCCAGGACAAGGATTTAAACTTCGGGAACTTTAGCGGTTCTGTCGGTTTGAGCTATATCCATAAGAATACCACATATAAGCTGAACCTTGGGAAGAGTTTCAGGATGCCCCTGGCCAATGAACTGGCCTCCGATGGTGTGAATTATCATATGTACCGCTATGAAAAAGGGAACCTTGAGCTGGATCCGGAGGAGTCATACCAAATTGATGTTGAAATCGGCCATGATGCACCGCTTTTTAATATCAACATGAGCCCGTTCGTGAACTATTTCAACAATTTTATTTATTTAAACCCAACGCCCAATTATTACGAAACTTTGCAGATATATGAGTATACACAAAGCAAGGTCTTTAGGTATGGCGGAGAAGTGCAGGCCGGTACCAGGCTATTCAATAGGCTAAAATTGGGAGCTTCTGCCGAATATGTGCATTCCGAACAGGTAAGTGGTGAGAAAGAGGGCTTTACCATACCATTTTCACCGCCATTGTCCGGTTTGTTTTCTGCGAGTTACCAATTCTATAAAATCCTATTCCTTCAAGACCCGGTATTTACCGCCAATTATAGGATTACGGCAAAACAGGAAGAGATTGTTCCCCCGGAAGAAGTGACCGATGGGTACCAGGTATTGAATGTATCGTTGCAAACAAAAATAAACGTCTTAAAAAATACGGCCCCGCTTCAAGTCCGCTTTAAACTGAACAATGTGTTCGGTACAAAATATTACAACCATACCAGTTTTTACAGGCTTATCGATGTGCCGGAAGCCGGAAGGAACATCTCTATTTCACTAACACAAACATTCTATTAACATTAATATTTTAAACATGATTATTATGAAATTAAACTTTAGATTTTTAGCAATTGCCGCTTTTCTAGGAATTGTATTATCCTCATGTAGCAGTGATGACGACAATGGCCTAAGCTTAAAAGCGCCCGAAATTTCAAATTTTGAATATGGAGAGGGGAGCGAGCACTCTACGGATCAGGTTGCCTATAAAGGCTCTGATGTGCACATGGAAGCAGAAATCAACGCCGAGGCTACGGTAAGCAGTATTGTAGTCTCCATTCACTCCCACGATTTAACACCCGCTGAAGGGGAAGAAGAATGGGACTTTGAACAGACCTTTACGGACGAAAAATACCTTGTAATCAACCCGACATTCCACGAACACATAGACGTGCCCGAAAATATACCTTCCGGGGAATACCATGTTGTTTTAACGGTTAACGATGAGGCTGGCAATAGTACAGAGGTGGAAGGGCACCTGCAAATAATGGCCCCCATTACCCTTAGCGATTATTCCATTGATACTTCTGTAGTAAGGGGAAGTGATTTTCATGCCGAGTTCATGATCAACGCGCTTCATGGAATTCATAACATTACGGTGGATGCGCATGCACATGGGGTAACCCCGGGAGAAGGGGAGGCCGAATGGCATTATGAAGAAGCTTTTGAAGAAGGCTATCACGGAGAGACAGAGGTTGAGTTTCACGAACACATAGACGTGCCCGCTACAGCACCTGCCGGAGAATACCATGTAGTCTTTACAGTAGAGGACGAGGAGGGAAATGTTGTTGAATACGAAACACATATCGATGTAACCGCCTCCTAAAATATTAATATACCGCATGGTGTTTTCGCCATGCGGTTTAAAACCTTTTTTTAATGAAACGCTTTTATAAATACTTGATGCTCTTTCTTGTTCCTGTCGTCCTGTTTTCTTGTTCAAGTGACGATAGTGCTGATAAAGATGAAGAGAAACCGGAAATTACCGTCAAATACAACGATGGGTTTCCTCAGGCATGTGCCGAATTGGCAAGGGGAGAAACCTATCATTTTAAGGCCATGGTTACCGATAATATAGAGCTGGCTTCATATAGCGTGGACATCCATAACAATTTTGATCACCATACACATGACGACCAAGGTGCCCAATGCGAACTGGATCCCGTTAAGGAATCGGTGAACCCAATGATATTCATGGAAAACCATAGTATTGAAGGAAGTCTGACTTCATATGAAATAGACATGGAGATTTCCATCCCCGAAGATGTGGACGTCGGTGATTATCACTGCCAGTATTCGGTAACCGATCAAACTGGCTGGCAATCCAGAACCTCTATCGATATAAAGATTGTAGAATAAGTAAATCCCGACCATGAAAATATTTTCTTATAAAAGAAGCACTTGCTCGTTGCTTACCGCATTTTTGGCTACCTTATTATTGGTTTCCTGTAGTCAAGATGACGATCAGACCATTGTTGAGCCACCAAAACCTATTATTGACAACATTGAAATCGGTTCCGGAAATGACGGTGTGGGTGTCATTGGCAGGGATTTTCATTTTGAAATGGATGCGGTGGCGGGAGACCTTCTTGAAACAGTTCAGGTGAAGATACGGCCGCAAAGCGGTGAAACCTATTCCCACGATTGGGATTTTGAGACAACTTGGGATGACTATCAAGGCCTAAAAAACACCAATGTCCATAAACATTTTGATATTCCTGAAGATGCCGCTGAAGGGGTATACGACTTTATCATCACGGTAAACGACCAAAATGGGGCCAAAGTGGAAGAAATAAGGGAAGTTGAGCTGATCGATCCGGCAAACCTTCCCGTAGACCCCTTATTGTACCTCTGGACCATGGATACGGACCAGGGCGACTCTCATTATGTTAACGAATTGCTGGAGAGCCCGGAGAACGTTGAATTTTCAAAAAATGAGGTATTAAATTCCATGGTTTTTATCCAAAACGTAAAGGGTGACGGGCAAGTGTACCTGCTTCTTGTTAAAAAAAGCTTGAACTATTTCCCCGAAACCGTCGAAGACATCGATTTTTCAAAGGTGATAGTATACGATGTTTTTCAGCATGAAAATGAAGAAGATGTATATACCTTCAGCAATGTAATATTTGGCGAGAACGGCGTTCAGGAACGTCCGGTCCCCGATTTCACCATCGGGGCTTCCATGGACAACAACGTTCCGCAGCCCAATTCCATTACAAACGGGAAGGCTTGGGAGACAGGGGCGTATTACTTTGGTGTGGTCTATACCAATTTTACACATAATATTAGCCTTCATTATTATTTCGAACTTAATATTGATGGGTTTTAAGATGCGTATATATGGATGTGACAATAAGAATTCAGTGTACAATTTCGATTTTGAATATTGGAATGAATTTGAATTTGTTTCTTATCTGTATGGAAAGGTAGCGCTAATATTTCGGCGCTACCTTTTATTATTATCATTAATGTAAAGTAAATGTAAATGGAAACATGATTCACTCTCAGAACATTACATATCGGTATCCAAAAAAAGGGGATGGTTTTAGTTTTCCCGATATTTCCCTGAAAAACGGAGAACATTTATTGGTGTTGGGCGCATCTGGAATAGGCAAAACTACATTATTGCATTTAATTGCCGGTTTGCTCACACCCAATACCGGCTCCGTATTAATAGAAAAAACTTGTTTGCAGACGCTAAAAAGTAAAGAACTCGATAGGTTTATCGGTCAAAACATAGGGTTGGTCTTTCAACAAAATAGGGCCGTTACTTCCTTAAATGTGATGGAGAATATCAAGACACGGCTATTTTTTAGCAATGTTGATTATAACCACGATGAAGTTTCAGCGTTACTCGGTCAGTTGAACTTAGAGGATTGTAAGGATAAAAAAATAAACGAGTTGAGCGTTGGCCAATTACAACGGTTGGGAATAGCCTTAGCAGTGGTGCACCGGCCTAAAGTGATTTTGGCTGATGAGCCCACCTCCAGCCTGGATGATAAAAACTGTCATTCGGTACTGAATTTATTATTGCAACAGGCCGAGGTAAATAATGCCAATCTTATCGTGATTACGCACGATCATCGTATCAAGCCTTTCTTTCAAAAAAGTATAATGTTATGAATATCGGTAAGCTTAGTATTAAAAACATATTTCATAAGCCCTTGTATTCATTGTTGAGCCTTATTTCGCTGGCCATTAGTATCGGGCTTTTAATCGGGATTAGGCAGATGGATACCTCCATAAGAAGGCATTTTGAGAATAGTACCGGTAAAATAGATATGATTATCGGGGCAAAAGGGAGCCCGTTACAGTTAGTGTTGTCCTCTGCTTTACACATTGACAACCCAACGGGAAACATTCCTTATCGGCAGGCAAAAAAAATAGCCAAAAACCCGTTGATCAAGTCGGCCGTTCCCATATCGTATGGAGATAATTATAAAGGGTATAGAATTGTCGGTACCACCCAAGGGTTTGCCCCATTGTACAATGCCGAGCTCCAAAAGGGGAGAAGTGTCCAAAAACCCATGGAGGTGGTTTTGGGCCATTCGGTGGCAGAAAAACTTAAACTTAGCATAGGCGATACCTTTTTAAGCTCTCACGGATTGGTAGAAGAAGGGGCGCACCAACATTCTGAACCGCTCACCGTCGTGGGGATTTATAAACCTGCCTATAAAGTAATCGATAGATTGATTATTACAGCATTAGAAAGTATCTGGGAGGTGCATCACCACGGTCATCATGATAATGAACATGATAAACATGAAGGGCACGAAGAAGATGGCCATAAAGAAATTACTTCAATGTTGGTCTCTTTTAGAAGCCCGTCAGCTTTTCTGACCCTGCCAAGGCAGATAAACGAAAACACCAATATGCAGGCCGTACTGCCTAAATATGAAATGGAACGTTTGTTTCAATATACCGGAGTGGGCGTACAGGCAATAACTTGGTTGGCGTACACGGTACTTGTTATTTCGTGCATCACTATTTTTATCAGTCTTTTTAAAATGGTAAAAGAACGCGCTTTCGATCTGGCACTGCTCCGAACGTATGGGGCCAGTAACCTGCAATTGGTCAAAATAGTAGCTTACGAAGGATTTTTAATAGGGCTAATAGCTTGGATGGTGGGAGTTTTGCTTTCTCAAATGGGGATGTACTATGTTTTTGAAATACTGCAAGAAAACTTCAAACAGATAGATATTCAAAAATTCCCCTGGCAAGAAGCATTGCAGATTGGGGTATTAGTACTATTTATGATAATGCTATCAATAACAATGGCCATTCCGCCTATTTTAAAGATGAACATATCTAATATATTAAGCAATGAAAAATAATAAAATCTTGTGGTTCCTGCTTTTATGTACTTTTTTATGTTCAGCACAGCAAAAGGTGACATGGGAGGACTTGGGAGCCGTTAATTATTCGGAAAAGTATTTTTCGGCATACGACTCCTACTTTTTATACCCTCATTTTGAAAAATCAGTTAAAACCTTGGAGGGCAAACGAATAACAATTTCGGGGTATTTTTTAAATATCGCTCCAGATGAAAAGATATATATCTTATCTAAAAGCCCAATGGCTTCTTGTTTCTTCTGTGGCATGGCGGGGCCGGAAACCGCAATAGAATTACATTTTACACTCAAACCAAAGTTTGCAACAGATGAATTGGTCACCATATCCGGGATATTGAAACTGAATGCAGACGATGTGGAGCATTTTAATTACATCCTGACAGATTGTAAAGGCGCAATCGTTCAATAATACATTAACCGCTATTAAATACTAAAAAATGAAAAGAAGAGATTTTTTTAAAAACGGGACCCTTACCGCTATCGGGGCCTCATTGTTAAGTCCCGCAATGCCGGGATATGCAACAGAAAGAAACCTGCGGGACACCCATAAACGAGCAAAGAATATTATTATGCTGGTGAGTGACGGGATGAGTATCGGCACCTTGAACATGGCCGATTTATACCTTAGAAGAAAAACGGGACAAGCAAGCCATTGGTTAAGGTTATATCAGGAGGATAAAGTATCCAGGGCATTGATGGATACCGCTTCGGCAAGTTCTTTGGTTACCGATTCGGCAGCTGCCAGTTCTTCATGGGGAGGCGGGGTACGTGTTCCGAACGGATCTTTAAATGTAAGCGGGAATGGGGAAGCACATTTGCCTCTATGGCAAAAGTTTAAAAAGGCGGGAAAAAAAGCAGGGGTCGTTACCACCGTACCGGCAACCCACGCTACCCCGGCAGGTTTTTGCATCAACTCGAAATCAAGAAATGCCCAGGAGCAAATTGCTGAGGATTATCTGAAACAAGGGATTGATGTGATCATGGGAGGTGGGAATAAGTATTTTTCATCCGATAAGCGAAAAGATAAAACAGATATGTATAGGCAGTACAAAACTGCGGGATACAATGTGGTAAAGACTCGTGACGAACTTCTTGATGCCGATGCCAATAAACCGCTACTTGGTATTTTTGGGGAAGAATCATTGCCGTATACCATAGATTACAACAACGATACGGCTCTTCAAACCGAATTTCCCACCCTTGAAGAAATGACCCGTAAAGCCATCGATACGATGAAAGAGCACCAAGAAGGTTTTGTGCTTTTAGTTGAAGGGGGAAAAGTGGATTGGGCTGCACATGGTAATGATATTGCGGGATTGATATACGACCAGGCAGCGTTTGATGCGGCCATTGGGGCAGCGATGGAATTTGCAGAGAGCGATCAAGAAACATTGGTTATCATTACCACAGATCATGGAAATGCCAATCCGGGCCTGATTTATGGGAAGGATGTAAATAGAAATTTTGATTCAATTCAGAATTATAAACATTCCAATGAATGGATTTTAAATGGGATTAATACAAAAACGAATACCTCACAATTAAAGGAGCGTGTGGCGTATGCCAATAATATAGCACTAACCGATGATGAGGCTAGTAATTTACTGGGATATTATGCTAATTTGAACCAAGAAGATGGTTTGTACAATCCCAAACATTTGCCTTTCAGTATTTTAGCCGACATTCAAAAACAGCATAATTCCGTAGGATGGATAAGTATGAACCATTCGGCAGATTACGTAGAGCTGGCAATGTATGGCCCCGGCAGTGATTTATTAAAACCTTTTGTTAAAAATACAGCGTTGCATTACCAGATGTTGCAAGCTGCTGAAGTTGCAAATGTTTTTTAACGATCATTACAAAATTCATTATAAATATGGTGCAATATGTTCTGAACATTTTTAAAATAATTTTAATATGAATTTTTACAATCAGTTTCTTTTACTCATTATGCTATTGATAGTTTCTTGCAAGGGAAAAACCGATAATGCTAACGATAAGCCATTCAGTAAGGAGAAAATAGTAGAATATTTTGGTAAAGATGTATCAAAAGTAGTATTTAACCATTTGTATGTTGTAGTGGATAGCCTTTCCTATGCCAAATTTATGGAGAACAAAGAATGGCGTAACTCATACGCTTCTATGGACATGGGGCTGCCCAATTTTCAGGAAGCAAATAAAACCGCTGCTTCTTGCTATGTTAGAGGGCATAAACACTACATAGAAATTTTAGGTCCAAATAATATATTTAACGAGCCTGTGGGCAAAAGCGGTTTGGGATATTCTTTAGAGAATAAGGGTGAGCATTTTCATTTGGGAATTGAACCCAGATTAAAAGCAAATGGAACATCCTATCTATCGGCAAGTGAAACTGTAGACATGCCTTTTGGCGATACGAAACAAACTTGGTTTAAGGCATTTTATACCCCAAGCCCAGGAACTGCATTATACACGTGGTATGCATTTTATAACCCATCGTTTTTAGAAGTTTTATATGGTGATGACTATACTATCTATTCAAGGGAAACATATCTTAAGGGAAGTTACACCAACGAAAAACTTTTTCAAGGCGTGGAAAAATTGGAATTAATTTGCACGATAAAAGACTATAACCGTATTGCACAAGAAATGCGTCATTTAGGCTGTGAACTTATAAAGAAAGAGAATGAGACACTCAGCATTGCTAGCGGGGATATTGTAATTTCTATTTCACCATCTACTAAAGTGGAATTCAGTAGGGTTAACAAATTGCACTGTATATTAAACAATTTAAACTATGAACAAGTCGAGTTGGGAAATTTATTGATTAAAAACAATGGTAAAGAGTCAGTATGGGATTTTTCAAAGCTTTACAAATAAAAAAAAATAACCCTTAAAAATTAAATTTTATGAAAAGAAGTAAAATAAGTCTAATTATAGCTGCATTGGTAGCTACATTAAGCATTATGGCTTGCAAAGAACAGAAGAAAAGTGATAATAAAGAAGCTGTTAAAACTGAAAATGAAGTAACTGATATGAAGGCTAAAAATAAAATTACCCTCCATAAGCTAGATGGTTCCCCGGCCTATTCTGATGCGGTGCTTTCAATGGACGCTCCTCAAAGTGGAAAGATTGCTAAAAGTGGAGAAGTTGATTTTTCATTTACAGTAAAGAACTACAAATTGGGGGCGCAGACAGAGAGTTCCAATACAAATTTACTAGCTAACTCTGATAAGGGGCAACATATTCACTTTATACTAAATAACCAGCCCTACTCGGCACATTATGAAGTCAATTTCAGAAAGGAAATCCCTGATGGTGTACATTATTTAGTGGCGTTTTTAAGCCGGTCGTACCATGAGTCGGTTAAAAACGACAATTCTTTCGTGGTAAAAAAACTAGAAGTAGGAACCAATCCTAAAGATACTTTACAAATGGATATGGATGCACCAACATTAATTTACAGTCGCCCCAAAGGGGAGTATGCTGGCAAAGATACCGAAAACTTGTTGTTGGATTTTTTTGTGTTGAATACAGAACTTTCCGAAGATGGAAACAAAGTAAGGGCTACTATCAATGGAGATGAGTTTTTAATAACTCGATGGGCTCCTTATGTTATCAAGGGGTTGCCAAAAGGAGAAGTCATTATTAGTTTAGAGCTTGTTGATAGTAATGGCAATTTGATTCCGGGCCCTTTTAATAAAGTGACCAGAACAGTGATTTTGAAAAACTAAGTTGAACAATTGGCATACAATTCAGTTTTGAAAATGGGAACCTAATTAGGAACCTAATTTCTCCCAAAAACTTGACAAGTTGACTTTTCAATGGAAATGCATATAGGTGCAGTAATTGTAGCTAAACATGCATTGTATATACTTATAAAT
>NZ_JAZEUN010000032.1:0-42589 GCF_037029175.1 Galbibacter sp. PAP.153
ATATGTTTTCCTGCTAAACAAAACAAGGGGCCAAATTAGGCCCCTTAAAATATTTTTATACAGATATGAAAATGTTCTTATTGGGAAGATTTGAAAATCAATCCAAATGATAAATTTCCATGATATTTTTAAGAATCCCATCAAAATCGATTTTTAAATCGATTAATCGTCCACTATGGACATCAAACACCCAACCGTGCACTTTTAATCCTCTGTCCCTTGATGCTTTTTGAATAGTGGCCGTTTTGATGATGTTTACACACTGTTCCTGAACGTTCAGTTCCACCAAGCGATTGTAGCGCTTTTCTTCGTCCTCAATAGCATTGAGCTCGGTTTTGTGCAAACGGTAAACATCGCGTATATTCCTCAACCAAGGGTTTAAAATGCCCAAATCGGCAGATTGCATGGCTGCTTTTACGCCCCCGCACAAATAGTGCCCGCATATTACCACATGCTCTACCTTTAAATGGTTTACGGCATAATCTACGACCGACATGGCGTTGAGGTCGGTACCTACCACCATATTGGCAATATTCCTGTGCACAAAAACATCTCCGGGGCCCAGCCCCATTAAATCTTCCGCGGTCACTCTGCTGTCCGAACAGCCTATGTACAATAATTTTGGACTCTGCCCTTTTCCTAAGTCATTAAAATACTCGGGGTCGAGCTCCAATTTACTTTCTATCCAGTTTTTATTATTTTCAAAAACAATGTCTAATTTCATGTTACTTTTTATTTCTTAAATTAAATGTACTAATTTTTATAAGAACCCAAATATTTATGCGGCATTTTCACGTTTTGTTATAAAAAATTCCGTGAAACTTTTGGGGTTGTATACTGTCCCTTTATTTGATATCAATTTAATTTCAATATCCTTGTCTTTTGATTTTATTGCAAAATCGTCTAATATTTCAAGGATATCATAATTAAGGTTGATAGTCTTTCTAACGTCCAATTCCAGCAACGTATTATTAGGAAGTTTGTTTAATTCGTTAAGAATGGCGCCTTTGTTAAGGAAAGATACCTCCTCGGCCAATGTCATTTTTACAACATGTCCCCCGTCTTCTTTCTTTTCAATATGAAGGAAATGAGAATTTTGATAACTCTTTATTAAAATTGAAGTAATCCCAACGGCCAATCCCAGCCCAATGCCCACCAGCAAATCGGTAAAGACAACACCCAAGACAGTAACGATAAAGGGTATAAACTGTCCTTTTCCTAATGAGTACATTTGCTTAAAAAGTGCCGGTTTTGCCAATTTATAACCCACGATAAATAAAATTGCGGCCAATACAGCCAAAGGTATCCTGTTTAAAATATTTGGGATTATAATTATTGAAGACAATAGTAAAAACCCATGAAGAATTGCCGAAAGTTTGGTCTTCCCGCCCGATTGTATATTGGTAGAACTCCTTACAATTACCTGCGTAATCGGCAACCCGCCAATTAATCCAGAAATAATGTTCCCCGTTCCTTGCGCAAACAATTCCCTATTGGTTGGCGTAACATTTTTATTTGGGTCCAACTTATCTGTGGCCTCCACGCACAACAAGGTCTCCAAACTTGCAACAATAGCAATGGTAACACCTGTCAGCCATACTTGCGGGTTGGTAAGAGCCGCAAAATTCGGGAATGTAAATTGCCCGAAAAAAGAGGCCGCATCCTCTGGAACGGGAACCGATACCAAGTGCTCTTCTGCTATAGAAAATAACGACGATGGGTCTATTAACAAATAATAAGCAACACCAACAAGTACGGCTACCAGAGGACCCGGTATGATTTTAAATATATCGTTCTTTTTCACTAAAACTTTCTCCCACAACAATAAAATAAAAAGGGACATTGCAGTTACTAAAATAGCCCCGGGCGAAATAAAGTTGAGCATCTCGCCCAATGCAGAAAATGTGTTTTCCCCATCGAGTTGAAAGAAATCCAAATCCCCTTCATAATCGGTATCGTAACCAAATGCATGAGGAATTTGCTTTAAAAAAATAATTATTCCTATGGCCGCCAACATTCCCTTAATAACCGAAGAAGGAAAATAATACCCAATAATCCCGGCTTTAACGAGCCCTAAAATAATTTGAATTGCTCCCCCAATAACCACGGCAACTAAAAAGTTCTCAAAGCCAAGGGTGGCAATAGCCCCCAATACAATTACTGCAAGACCTGCAGCTGGGCCACTCACCCCGATTGATGATCCACTTATACTACCAACAACTATACCGCCAATTATTCCGGCAATTAGACCGGAAAATAAAGGGGCACCACTTGCCAATGCAATTCCCAAACATAAGGGAAGTGCTACAAAAAATACGACGAGACTCGCCGGTATATCGTTTTTTAAATGCTTGAACATATCTATATTATTTATTTTGCTTCCATTTTTTTAAATGAAAGCGAATTAAAAACTTTCCTCACTAAGTGAAATTTGAATGTTCCGGGGCTTGACCCGAAATCTAAATATTTTCATTACTAAGTGCCTTGCGGACTTGCCCCGAGGTAACTGTCTAAAAAATATGTAATACAAAATATTAAGCGATATGTTCCGGAGGAGGTATAATAACGTCCATTACCTGGTCACAGGAATGGTGCATATGGTAATAATAAGCATTTCTATTGCTTGAATATTGCGAGAAATAAAGAAATTCATCTTTTGGATAAGGAAGCCCTTTTATCTCTTTTATTTCTCCGGTATTAGAACCTTTTTTTTCTTCTTCTACCAAACTATAAAAACAGGACACGTCCATATTCTTCTCAACTACTTTAATTACCGCCGGGGTAATTATGAACGAGCAGAATATATATAGAAAAAAGTAAACAATTATTTTCTTGGCCGTATTCAATATCTATTATTTTCAGTAAAAGACTCAAAGATATAATAAATATGCAATTTTTGTGTTAAGGTTCTTTTAAATATCTTTTATTTCCTTAATTTCTGATGAAGGAATCCAACCGATCTTTCCATCGGCCAGTTTAATTTTTTTCCATTCGCCCAAGGTATTCATAACATTCACCTTCGTACCTTCATGCAACAAAAACACTTCTTCGCTGCCCATATTGGGCTCGGACATGACAGAAGTTTCTTTTGCAAAAACAATTGCCGGATTGTTGCTTTGGGCTATTCCATGTTGATTGAAGGCAAATCCCAAACTCGATAATGAAGCTATTAAAGAAAGCGCACTAATGGCAAAATAAAAACGTTTTTTTAACTGATAGCGGGAAAAATAATACAAAAGGAACAGCACTACAAATAATACCATAAAGGCTATGGAAAGAACTGCCCAAGTATTATAGGATAGCCTGCCTATTACATTTTCAACCAATTTATCGACTCCTGTTTGGGGCATTACGTCTATGGCATCGACCGTCATATTTTTGGCATACGTAAGGTTGTTTTGTATATCCTCATCGTCGGGGTCCAACGACAGGGCCTTTTCATAATAATATATACTGGGCGCTATCTGGTTAAGCTTGTAATAACTATTTGCCAAATTATAATACAATGCCGGTGATTGTTCTCCGTTCTCAGAAACTTGCAGGTATTTTTCAACAGCTTCTTGGTATTTTCCGTTTTTATAAAAATCGTTCCCGGCCATAAACAAATCCTCGTTTTGGGCAAAAACAGGAGCAATAACCATGAAAAACAATACCATGGCAATACCTATTTGTATTTTATTACCATTTCTTATCATGACCTAAATTGTTTGTCTATTAACGATATAACTTCGGCGGCCTTTTCATAATCCTTTTGCATTTCTGCAATTGTACTTGGGGAATACCTGGCCAGCTCACAACTTTTTAACAACGCTATAAAATTGTCCACAACATCATCTTCAACTCCTTTGGATAAGAGTAGCTCACTTATTTTTTCCTTGCTGAACTCTGATGTTACAATTTTTAGCTTTGCCTTAAGGTAATTATGCAGGGCCCGCTCCAACGATTCATAAAAGGCTTCTTTGTTCCCTAGGTTCTTTTTGGCTTCCGAAAGGTATTTCTTGGCAAGCCTGTTTGCTTTTCTCACACGGTTACCCACTACATCGCTAGCCATTTCGGCACGTTTCCTGCCAATTGTTATTGCTATGGGAATTAAAAGCAGTGGCCCAAACAGAATGACATAAAATAAAGTTGAACCAAAGAACACTTTGGCGTCCTTGGGTGTTAAGGTTGTATTTAATTTGATGAACCTAAATTGATTTGCCGCTGCTGAAATGGGTTGCTTTGTTACTCCCGGTCCATTTGAAGCCACAGCATTATCGGCTTGTGCGGCAGAAGGTCCTTCGTATACATTTATAAGTGTTTGTTGTGAGGTTACCGTTTTATATTTTTCTTCTTTAGGGTCGAAATACGAAAAAGCTACGCCGGGAATCGGGTATTTTCCTTTGTATTGTGGCACGATGGTATAATTATCGGAAACTTTTCCGTTCATCCCTGCCAGAGAGGTTGACACCTTCTCCTCAAATTCAGGCTCGTAAACTTCCAAAGAACTGGGAAGCGTGAGTTTTGGCAAATCGAACAGTTTTAAATTTCCGTTGCCGGTTACCTGTATTTTAGCCGTTAACGATTCGCTAGCCTTTAAATCGGTTTTGGTAACAATGACGTCAAAATTAAACTGACCCACGGCTCCCGTAAACCCTGCGGGCTTCCCTTCTTCTGGCAAGGGTTGCACGCGAATGGTACGCTGTCCTGCCGTTACTGTTTTATGGGTTTGTGTGTAAAGTCTTCCCCCAAAAATATCCCTTCTGTTGGTTGGCACATCTACGGTTACATCCAACGAAAGTGGCTCTATTTCAAGCCTTCCGGTTTTTTGAGGGTACAAAACCACCCTTTTTAAAACGACGTAACGATATTGTTTTCCTTTATACAAACCATTTTCAACCTGAAACCTGCTCACTTTAATATCTTGAGACCAGAAATTATTGTATGTCGGGTTGGAATTCGGTATAAAATTGGAAACGTTAATGCTGGGGCTCACATACAATTTATAAACCACGCTTACCGCTTCATTAAGGTATGGGTTGGCCTTAGAAACTTCGGCAACCAAATGCAGGTTGTCATCGGCAATATCATCTACGGACGGCGGTGCATTTGGGTTGTTAACCGCCTCGGTAACATCAATGTTTATGGGCGTGGTTTTATAGGTGTCCCCCGCTATTTCGACTTTTGCCTGCTTGATGGTAAAATTTCCCTTTGCCAAAGGCGAAAGTATGTAGGAATACGATTTTGAAAAGGAACGCTTGCCATTAATCCAGGAATTGCTTACCGATTGGTTGGGGCCCATTAAAACCCTGAACCCATTAAAATCTGGCGGAACAAAATTGTCGCCATCTTTGTTCATTGTAAATTCTATACGCAAACGTTCGTTTACACCAAGATTATCCTTACTAACCTTGGCCTCGAATTTCACGCCTTCTTCCTGAGCCTGCACAGCTCCGGAAAAGCACATAAAAAAAGTAAGTATAAATAGTTTAACGTTCATTTTTACCAATCTTTTTCAGATTTTACCGGTGCCCCTTTTATCTTTTCGGCATTTATTTTTTCTTGAACCTTTTTCTCTTCGTTGTTCATGGCTTCAAGAATATTTTTTACCTGTTGAGGAGATAACTGATTTGGCCTTGGCTGTTGCTGCTGTTGTTGAGGCTTGTCTTCGGGGTTTTTCTTCTGTTGCTCGTTTTTATCGTTTTTTCCTTCATCTTGCTTTTTATCTTCCGGATTGTCGCCTTTTTCGTCTTTATTGTCGCCTTGGTTGTTTTCATCTTTTTTATCGCCTTCATCATCCTTTTTATCCTCTCCGTTCTTATCGTCTTTTTTATCTTTGTCTTGTTGGTCTTTGTTGTTCTGGTCCTGTTTGTCTTTATTTTCGTCCTGGTCTTTGTTATCTTGATTATTATCCTGATTGTTTTTTTGCTCGTCTTGCTGCTTTTTTAGCAATTCTTTTGCCAATGCCAGGTTATAACGGGTCTCTTCATCTGTGGAATCATTCCTAAGTGCTTCTTTGTATGCTTCTACCGCCTTTTGATATTCTTTGTTCTTCATAAGCACATTTCCTAGATTGTGGTAGGCATTGTGTTTTTCTTCTTTGCTCTTTGCGGTGGTTCCAGCTTCTTTATAACGCATAAAAGCCTCTCCCATGCTATCGTCTTTATAATATACATTACCCAAATTGTATTTTGCCTTGGCATTGTCTATACTTTTAGATATTGCTTTTCTGTATTCCATTTCTGCTTCAACCGCATCGTCCTTGCCAGCAAGGGCTTCGTTTCCTTCATAGGTATATCCTATGGATTCTTCGAGCGCTTTTTTCTTCAATTTTTCTTCAGTTGCATCTTGAGCTTTTAAACCAAGCAAGGCAAAAAGTGCCAAAATAGTTAAAAAAACTGTTTTTGGATCAATTGCGGCTTCATTTAAAATTGATACAGCTATGTATTTCTTAATTTTCATCTTCCTTCTTCTCATTAAATAAATTAAGTTTTTGAATCCAAACTGTTTTTCTTTCCAACATAAAAACATCTATAAACAGGAACAGGATGGCCCCGGCAATAAACCATTGAAATTGGTCTTTAAAATCGGCATACTGTTTTGACTCAAATTCTGTTTTATCCATTTTGGTCAATGTTTCCGTAACAAAATCGACCACCTTTTCTGTATTCGACCCGTTAATGTACTCGCCATTTCCTTCTTGGGCAATATCGGTTAAAATTCCCTCGTTCAACCTGGTAACCACCACTTCTCCGGAATTGTCCTTTTTGTACGAATCGATGATACCGTTTATTCTGATGGGAATAGGCCCACCTTTTGTGGTCCCTACGCCAATGGTATATATTTTTATGCCTGCCTTGGTTGCCTTTTCCACTGATTCTACCGCCATGTCTGAATGATCTTCTCCATCTGAAACCAAAAAAAGGACACGGTTTGTCTGGTCTTGATCATCGTAATAGGTTGTTGCCAAATCGATGGCTTCATTAATTGCAGTTCCCTGTGAAGACATCATATCTGTATTCATGCTCTGTAGAAACATTTTTGCCGCAGAATAATCGGTAGTAATGGGCAATTGCGGGTGTGCCTGACCAGCGTAAGCAATAATGCCGATACGGTCGCTCGCCAAATGGTTTATAATTTCCGAAACAATACGCTTGGCTTTTTCCAACCTGTTGGGTGCTATGTCTTCGGCAGCCATACTTTTAGATACATCTATGGCAAAAACAATATCTACCCCTTCCCGCTTAACAGTTTCCAGCTTGGTCCCTATTTTAGGGTTTACCAGCGCAATTGCCAAACATGCTATGGCCAACAATACAAGCACTAATTTAACAACCGATTTAAAAGTTGACTTGTTTGGGCTCAATTTATCCAGCAATATAGAGTTTGCAAATTTTTTCTGCGTCCTTTTTTGCCAGAATTTAAATCCTAAATACAGCAACAAAAGTACCGGTATTAATACCAGCACATAGAAATATATTTTTTCATCCAATTGATACATAATCTATACAAAACTTCTAAAAACGGTATACCGCAATAAATACTCAAACATTAAGAGCCCGCATGCCAATAAAGCAAACATTCTAAATTTCTCTTGGTAATTGTAATATTTAAATTCTTCTATATCTGTTTTTTCCAATTTATTGATTTCCTCATAAATTTCCGATAGCTTTTCATTGTCGGTCGCCCTAAAATACCTGCCCCCAGTTTCGTCGGCTATGCTTTTAAGCAGCTTTTCATCAATCTCCACTTTGCTCATTCCGTATCTATAGCTTCCGTCGGGATTGTAGGCAATTGGCGAAAGCGCCATGCCGTTGCTCCCCAGACCAATGGTATAGGTTTTTATACCATATTCTATTGCTAAGCTTGCGGCGGTCTGGGGCTCTATAAAGCCCGAATTATTTACGCCGTCTGTCAACAATATTATTACTTTGCTTTTGGCCTTACTATCCTTTAAGCGGTTTACCGATGTTGCCAGCCCCATCCCAATGGCCGTACCATCTTCAAGCTGCCCGTATTTTATATCGTTAAGCGACCTCAACACAATGGCCTTGTCACTTGTTATGGGTGTTTTGGTAAAGCTTTCGCCAGAATACACCACCAGCCCAATACGATCGTTTACACGTTCTTTTATAAATTCTGCCGCCACTTTTTTTAATGCTGCCAGCCTATTAGGCTTCAAATCGCGTGCCAACATACTCGAAGAAACATCGATTGCCATAACAATATCGATCCCCCTTGTTGTTTTGGTACGGGTAGAAACATCTTCGGTTTGCGGTCTTGCCATTGCCGTAATTAATGCTGCCAAGGCCAACAACCTTAAAATAAACAGGCCCGGCTTTAATTTGGCAAGGATAGACGGCGCTCCCTTAAACCCTTTTACGCTGGATATTTTTAAGGAAGCTGTTTCTTTTTTACGTTTAAAAATATACCATACAATAGCCAGTGGAAGCAATAAAAACAACCAAAAGAACTGTGGATTTACAAATTGAACATTCTCAAACATCTAGCTTTCCGTTTTAAAATCTATTGAATTGGTAATTTTGTTTACTATTTCATTGGCGTACAAATCGGCCTTATCATAGACCATAATTACCTGTTCGAAACCACCGTTTTGCACAAAACTTAAAATTATATAGGCCGCCTCTCTGTTTTTCCTGGTTTCGGGGTTTTCAATTTCCAATGTACCAAAAACCTTATTTCCTTCTTTCCCGGTAGGGGTGGTAAGCCCTTCTTGCTTTACAACCATATTTTTTGCCCCAGCTTTTTCTACTTGGGCTATAGCGGCATCAATTGCTTTCTTTGCATCAAAATCGGCCTCTTTTTTATAAGTCGACACACTCACTTGAACAAAGAAACCGCTATGCATGCTCCCCGATGAGAATACTTGGTGACTATTGGTTCCCAGGGCTTCTTCTTTTGGTGTTCCCGTTTCTCTTTTTAACACCTTGGGCGTTTCTACATAAATAGCGGGAAAACCATAAGAACTGCCCACCCATTCACTTTCAAGCAACGATTTGGTAGGATGGCCAAAAACGGAGTCTTTCACACTGGAAAAGCCATATTTGTATATAAAAACCCCTAAAACCAACACCAGCACAACTGCTCCCGATGCAATGGCATATTTAATCTGTTGTTTTTTCTTTTTCTGCTTAAAGGCTTCTACGTATTCTTCTTGCTCCATCAATTCTTCTTCGGTTGGCTCGGGCAAGGCTTCTTTTGTTTTTACAACAATATGTTCGATGGTTTTCCGGTCCCTGTCAATAATGGTATTTTCGGGAGTGGATTTTGCAAATTTCACCAAATCGGCGGTTTGTAAAACGTTTTTAAATTGTTTAATGGTATCGTCGTCGATCTTTAAACTTCCAGAATCGCGCAGAAGCTCCATTTTTGTTATCAATTCATCCGTCGTGCTTTCCATGGCCGAAATATGGACATCGTCTTCCAGGTACGAACGGACAATGTTGGTTAACTCTGTATAATATTCTTTGTATTCTGATTGAATAAGGTATTTGGACTCGTCCAGTTTTTTAAGTTCGGCCAAAGCACGGTCGTACGGGGGCAAGAGCGCAATTTTTTCTTCTTCGGTCAATGGTTTTTTTCTAAAAACAAACCAATATAGCAATCCGCCTACAATGGCCGCCGCAACAATTCCCAACAAAAGCCATTTCCACCAATTGCCCATTGGTTTATCTACTTGCGCCAGCCCTTTTATATCGTACATTTTTTGTTTGGTAGTATCTACAGCAACTGTATTTACTTCAATTTTTAATGAATCGGTAAAGTAGGGTTTATTGTTGATCATTATTTGCTGGCGTGGCAACGTATAATGCCCGGAATCGAATTGAGTGAGGGCATATTCTTTTATTAAATTGAATTTATCCTGATTGATAAGCGTATCTGTAGGAAGTGCTTCAACTACTTCCAACGGCATAAAGGTCTGCCCTTCTGGAAAAACAACCTGTGCAGTAGTATCGGTTTCAACTTCTACCTTAAAATGAACCTGCTCACCAATTTTAATAGTTGTTGAATCTACCGAAGATTTTACCCGGGGCGTAGACTGGGCAAAAGCACTTATTGTCATGGCACAAAAAAGCATAACAAACAAAAATGCCTTTACTTTTGCCTGCAATGATATTTCAACACCCTTTTTATTAAAAAACAAATCTGTCATTCTTATTATAAAAAATCGTTTTTATCCTCTTCGTTTAAAATATCCCAATAATTTTTTCACATAACTTTCGTCTACACGGCTGCTCAGTGCCCCGGCACCGCTTTTGGTAAATATGTTTTGAAAATAGCTTACACGGTCTTTATAATGTTGCCCGTACTGGTTTCTCACTTTTTTAGATTTGGTGTTTACAAGCATTAATTCTCCGGTTTCTGCATCTTCCATTTGGACAAACCCGATATTTGGGATGTTTTCTTCTTTTTCGTCGTAAATTCTAATGCCCGTAATATCGTGTTTATTGGCGGCTATTTTTAAAGCCTGTTCATAGTCGTTGGCCATAAAATCTGAAAGCAAAAAGCATATTACCTTTTTTTTACTGACACTCGACATAAACCGAAGTGCTTGGTTGATATCTGTGTTGTGGTTTTCGGGCTCGAACTCAATTAATTCCCTGATAATCCTAAGCACGTGAAACCTTCCTTTTTTTGGCGGTATGTATAATTCTATTTTATCCGAAAACAATATCAACCCAATTTTGTCATTGTTCTGCATAGCAGAGAAAGCCAATGTAGCCGATATTTCTGTGATGATTTCTTTTTTAAATTGATTGGTAGTTCCAAAAAGCTCAGATCCACTTACATCTACCATCAGCATCATGGTAAGCTCCCGTTCTTCTTCAAAAACTTTTACAAAAGGTTCGTTGTAACGTGCGGTAACGTTCCAGTCTATATTGCGCACATCGTCCCCAAATTGGTAATTGCGCACCTCGCTAAATGTCATTCCGCGACCTTTAAAGGTAGAATGGTACTCGCCGCCAAAAATATGATCGCTCAACCGGCGGGTTTTTATTTCAATTTTCCTAACCTTTTTTAGTAGTTCTTTAGTATCCATTTTTCGATTTAAGATTTAAACCTACGATTTATGATTTTAACGACCAGCGATTTCCCAAACCATAAATCATTGTGCACTGTTCCAAAATCTTATGGTACTTCTATTTCGTTTACAATTTTATTTATAATCTCTTCAGAAGTTATGTTTTCGGCTTCGGCTTCATAGGTAATCCCCACCCTGTGTCGCAGTACATCGTGAACTACGGCACGGACATCTTCTGGGATTACGTACCCCCTTCTTTTAATAAAGGCATAACATTTGGCCGCCGTAGCTAAGTTGATGCTCCCCCTTGGAGATGCACCAAAACTGATGAGCGGCTTCAATTCGGGTAAATTATATTTTTCGGGATAACGTGTTGCGAAGATGATGTCTAAGATATATTTTTCTATCTTTTCATCCATATATACTTCCCTAACCGATTCTTGTGCCCTTATTATCTGTTCAATGGTAACCACTTGGTCTACCTTGTCGAACTCGCCTTTTAAATTGGCACGGATAATTAATTGCTCTTCGTTTAACTTAGGGTAATTTATTACTGTTTTCAGCATAAAACGGTCTACCTGAGCTTCGGGAAGCGGGTATGTACCTTCTTGTTCTACCGGGTTTTGCGTGGCCATTACCAAGAATGGCTTATCCAGGATAAAGGTTTCGTCGCCAATGGTTACCTGTTTTTCCTGCATCGCTTCCAAAAGAGCCGACTGTACTTTAGCGGGGGCACGGTTAATCTCATCTGCCAAAACAAAATTTGCAAAAATAGGGCCCTTTTTTATGGAGAAATCGTTTTCCTTAATATTGTATATCAAAGTTCCTACCACATCGGCAGGCAAGAGGTCTGGCGTAAATTGTATCCTGCTAAAAGTACCATGGACTGCCTTGGACAAAGTGTTAATAGCCAGTGTCTTGGCAAGCCCGGGAACACCTTCCAGTAAAATATGCCCCTGCCCCAATAAACCAATTAACAATCGTTCTACCATGTGCTTTTGCCCCACAATGACCTTGTTCATTTCTAAGGTTAAAACATCTATAAAAGCACTTTCTTTTTCTATTTTTTCATTAATAGCATTAATGTCTAATGTAGTATTTTGCTCCATTTATGTTAATTTTTTTAAGGCGTTAAGATAACACCAACAATAATATGACGCAAATTGAAAATTTATTTAGACTGACGCTGTTAACAATTGGTTAAAAAATAAAGAGCAGCCTAAAGATTAGGCTACTCTTAGTATTTTTTTTGTAGTTTATTAACTATTGAAGGGTAATATCGCCTATGGCGGTTGCTTCTCCGTCTACAACTTCTACGGCTTCAATGCTCATTTCCCCAAAGGCTGATCCTTCGGCCGGGGTTAACGTTAAAATATATGTTCCTGCTGGAACACCTTCTAAGGTAAATGCCCCATCTGCGTTGGTATCGGCAGATACAACTTCATCATCTACAATTACAGAGGCTGTTACGGTTGTATCGGCATTTATTACCGTTCCTGTAATGCTTCCTCCGGTTACTGCTTCCAGCTCGATAGAACCTATATCGGCCACTTCACCGTTTTCTACGGCTACATCTGGAACCGTTACCTCAGCATAACCAGATGCTTCATCGGGGGTTAAAACCACTTCGTAAGTTCCGGCAGGCACGCCGTTCAACACAAAAATACCGCTATCGTCCGTGTAGGTTGTAATGGTATCTTGTTCTTCGGTTACTACCGAAGCCAATACTTGGTAATCTGTTGGAACAACAGCACCGGCAATTCTACCCGAATTTACTTCGGTACTTGCATTGATAACAGGTTTTAAAATATATTTCCCTGATTCTCCTGCTTCTACCACAGATTTTTCGGCATCAAAGTCTAAAATAATTTCATACGAATATCCGCCGTCCAGTTCAACATCGTCGAATTTGATCTTTAACCCTGACTGCTCGGCACTTGGCGTATCCAATGGAAGTTCTTCTCCATCAACTACTACGGTATTATTGTCCCCCAATACCAAACGTAGTTGTTCAATTTCGCCTGCGGCGATTTCATTTTCGGCCAAAATTACACTGGCCCCACCGGTAAGTTCCAACAAATCGTATACTCCTGCATTAATTTCCCCGATACTTTCCCAACCACTTTCGTCGTCATCGGTACGGTTTATCAATACATCTTGAATATCTACATTTACTTTTTCATAATCTCCCGGTGCGTCTACTAACTTCACGGTTACGTTAGACATTTCATCAGAAGGGATATCTGTGTTGGTATCATCATCATCACTACAACTGGTTGCAACAAATAATATTGCTAATAACATAAGTAGGCTGCTCGACAATCTTCTAAGATTTTTCATAAATAGGTTTATTTAATTAATATTTAAGTTTTAAGAACACCTTGCGCAAGCGGTCTGCTATTATCTACGGGAGCTTAACATTTTATAGATGTTAACGAATGTTAAGATTGCTTGTTAAATAATGATGCTTTATATTTTTCCGTAATTTAGATTAATGGGGCTTCATTTTTAAAATCCCCCTTAACTTACTGCAAACAATACTGTTTACAGATTTCGGGATGACCTTATTTGAGAAGAAAGATGAACACCTTCAGCAAAAAAAATGAGCATGAAAAATAAAATTGCACTTATTACCGGTGCCACAAGTGGTATTGGCAGGGCCACGGCCAAAGTATTTGCCAACAATAACATTGATTTAATTCTTTGCGGAAGAAGGACCGACCGACTTGAGAATTTAAGACTGGAACTTTCAACTTTTGTAAAAGTGCATATCCTGCAATTTGACGTAAGGGATAAAGATACCGTTTTAGAGGCCATAAAAACCCTTCCCGAAGAATTTAAAAAAATAAATATTTTAATTAACAATGCCGGGAACGCCCATGGACTGTCGCCTATTGACAAAGGCGATATAGACGACTGGGATGCTATGATGGATATAAACGTAAAAGGATTGTTGTATGTATCTAAGGCGGTAATACCCGGAATGGTACAACAAAAATCGGGACATATAATCAATATTGGGTCTACGGCCGGAAAAGAGGTATATCCCGGCGGCAATGTGTATTGTGCCAGCAAACACGCGGTAGATGCCATTAACCAAGGAATGCGCATAGACTTACATGCCCACGGGATACGTGTTGGCGCCGTAAACCCTGGTTTGGTGGAAACCGAATTTAGCAAAGTCCGCTTTAAAGGCGACACAGACCGGGCCAATGCCGTATATCAAGGCTTTACGCCTTTAACTCCTGAAGATATTGCCGACATAATCTACTTTACCATTTCACGCCCGCCACATGTTAATATTGCCGACCTTATTGTAATGCCTACCGACCAGGCCACCAGTACGATTGTAAACAAAAATTAGCAACTGTTTTTTTAAGGTCCGGACCCTATTTATAATGAAAAAAGAAAGTAAAATGCCATAGTTCTTTTGCTTTACACTTCAACTTTATATCTTTAGAGGGAACTCTTTATGCATACATTGCTATTATGATTAATAAACGTCTCTTAGTAAAAAACCTATTGGCTCACAACGATGAGAATAGTTTTTACGATAAAAAGCGTTTTATAAATATCGGGGATAAGGAAGGCAAGGCAAAGTTTATAAAACATTTATGTGCTTTGGCAAATTCCAACCCCAAAAACAATTCTTTTATCGTTGTGGGCGTTGAGGATGAAGACAACAAAATTGTTGGGGTCGATTTTTTTGACGATAGTAAAATCCAGAATTTGGTAAATGCCTATATTGACAATGCCCCCATTGTTTCTTATGAAAACATTTATTTTCCCCAGCTTCCAGAAGGAAAAGTGGTTGGATTGGTTACCATTCGGTCTTCGGGCAAACTTGCGGCACTTAAAAAAAATATCTGGAAATATTGGGGCGGTTCTGTTTTTTTTAGGGACGGAAGCATGAGCATGCCCAAAGTATTTGATATTGAAATAAAAGATACCAATTCTGCCATTGTTGCCGAAATAGAACAACATGCCAAAAACAACATCGAGCTTACCCTGGACGGGGTTGTTGATTTTTTGAACAACAAACACGCCGATTTAAGCTCTAGCTACAAGGTTTTTAAGGAGCAGTTTGTAGTATGTTGGGCGGGCATAGAAAAAAAAGTGAAAGACACAACATATTATTCCCGGGTTGATATTGAACTTATAAACGAACAGGTAAAATTATTTTATTCGGCTTTGGATGAAGTTGAAATAAATTATGACGACAATACTTTTTCTACCACAGAATACGTACAACTTGGCCTGAACAACCATAAAAAATTCTATCCATTGGAAAAGGTTGAAATTTGTTTCCATGACAATGGTTCATACAAAATAGACAGCACGTTGATATTCGAGCCCCCGCAATACGATAGAAAAATGCTTTATCATATTTTTAATACCAACAACACTATTTTAGAAAAACTAAAAAAAGGGCTTCCATTAAACAATCAGGACGAAAAAGATTTAAAAAACATTCCTGCCACGCACTTAATTTGCTATTTAAACGGGTTTAACGGTGCCAAACAAATGTTGGAAGATTACCGCTGGTACGTAAAAGAACACAACAAAGATGTGTATGCTTCGTTAAAAGAGGCTTTGCGTATTTTAAGAAAAGTAGATTATTCATAGCCGGCCAAGTCTCAACGGAACCCAATTTCCTTCTGATGCCATGTACTTTTGCTTATATTTTCACATGAGCTTTATTCTATAACGCCATTGATCCTTCAAAAGATTTTTTTATTGTCCGGGCCCCATTCCCAATCTTAAATTGTAATTTCACACTAAATATGGTTTAACTGATTTTAAAAAATTATAAATGAACGGAAGAACGTTGGTCGTTGGCGATATACATGGTGCTTACAAGGCATTGAAACAAGTTATGGAAAGAGCTGGGGTCTCTCCAAAAGACCGCCTCGTTTTTTTGGGCGATTATGTGGATGGCTGGAGCGAATCGCCAGCGGTAATTAATATGCTAATTGAGTTACGGGATACCAATAAATGCATTTTTATTAAAGGAAACCACGATGCCCTTTTTCTGGATTGGCTTCAAACGCATAAAAAAAATGAAGCTTGGCTGTTTCATGGAGGGCAGGCAACTGTTGATGCCTACGATAAACTGGACAAAGCAACGTTACGCATTCATTTAAATTTTTTGGAATCGTTGGAAAATTATCATATCGATGGGCAAAACAGGTTGTTTGTACATGCGGGATTTACCAATGCGCATGGAGTTGCGAACGAATATTTTCCAAAAATGGCTTATTGGGACCGCTCTTTATGGGAAATGGTACTGGCCATGGATAAAAACCTAACAGAAGACAACATGTTTTATCCGCAACGGCTGCGTCATTACAGCGAAATTTATATTGGGCATACACCCACCATCCGTATTGGGGAGACCGTTCCCGTAAATATCAACAAAGTTTGGAACATAGACACCGGGGCCGCTTATAAAAGTCCGCTTACCATTCTGGATGTAGATACCAAAGAATATTGGCAGAGCGACAATGTTAACGAGCTGTACCCAAATGAAAAAGGGAGAAACTAAAAAAAGGCATTGCTTTTCAACAATGCCTTCTTTTACTTTGGTTGGTTAGTTTATCGTTTTATTTTCCTCCTTTAAGTTCGTCTTGCCATTTTAACAGCTCCGCCCATTTACCTTCATACGCAAGTTGAGCCTGTTTTGGCCATGTCCCGGGCCGGTGTATCTCAAAGGCTTTTCCTCCCGAATCTAAGATTTCCTGACATTTTTCCACACTACATTCAGCTAGGGCCTTCCAGGTAACAATACCGTGCTTTTGAAATAATTTTTCAATTTTAGGGCCTATGCCTTCAATAATTTTTAGATCGTCTTGTTTAATCGCTTTTCCAAAAACCGATTTTGCCAGGCCGGCATCAAAAGGAATAACGGCAATTGCGGGCTGCGTTGATAATTTAGACCTGCAATCTACCAGATCGGCTTCCAGTTTTGCATATTTTTTCTTCCAGGCATCTATTTCGGCATTATTGTTTCCGGAAGATAGCCTTCCTAACAAATAACCTAATATGGCACAAATAACGCCTACAATTAACGGGATAATCAAACACCAGTTCATAATCTATTTAAATTTTGGATGGTTAGTGTTACTATTTTATTGTTATTACGGTTCTTCTGTTTTCGGCACGGCCTTCTTCCGTATCATTGGTAGCAATGGGTTGCTCTTGTCCTTTGGATACCGTAACTATTTCTTCGGATGGGATTCCGTTTTTAACTAAATACGCCTTTATAAATTCGGCTCTGTTTTTTCCTAAAACCATGTTTTGTTCGGCATTTCCGGTATTATCTGTATGCCCGACAATTAAAACAGAAACATCGTCTACTTTATCCATTGCCCTAACGATATCCTGATATTTCAAGCGTTGCTCTTCCGATAAGGAAATAGTACTCTTGCCGGTATCGAAATACAGCACGATTGGATTTTCTTTAATATTTTTTACAATGAGTTCGGCATCTTTTACATTGGCGTCGTTTGTTATTAAAAATGAAACTGGGCCAACATATATACTATCCTGTTTTGGAAGCCCGTCTTGCAATTCTCCAAACGTATTGATTTTTTTAGATGATATCCCTTGTGCTATTAAATGATTTTTTACGGCATTTGCACGGGCCAAACCTAAGTTTGGAAATGCTGAATTGTTGGTTTCGGAATTTTCGTAATACCCGGTAACATTTACAAATTTTGAAGCATCGTTGCCTACATACTCCTTTAATTGCATTACCCCATCTTCAACCCCTTGTTCGAGCGGCCTTAAAATAATAAAATCGGAAGCGTTAAAATTAAAATTATCGTTGGCCTCATAATTAAAGCTCCCGGTGCTGTCTATAATAATAAGCGGATTTATAACCGGGGCTTTCTCTTCAACAACTATTACTTCGTCGATTTCCACTTCCTCGGTGACTACGTCACAACATAAAACCCAATTAAAAAAAGAACCAATGATTATAGTGAGCAAGATCCCGATTATGTACAGAGACTTCATATTACAGATGGTTGATTAATAGTTTCTTACACTCAAATTTAACTATTTTATTGTATAAATGGCATATTTTGTTAAAAAACTTTATATCAAACAGTTATGATAATTATAAAATAACATGAGATTGCGTAAAATTTTGTATCTTTAATTAAGGCTCCATAGAAATTTTCACACTTCTTAAGAGTATTTTATTTAGCTTACCAAATATTTAACACACCAACCTAAAAAACTGAATATCAACAACTAAAAACAATCAAATAATTGATATTAAAGGATTAATTGTAGAAATTTTTAAAAGTATTCGTGTTTAGAATAAAGAAATACGATATTTACCACCTTTAAAATAAAGAAGTATGTCACTGCACAACATAAGACTTGAGGTAATGCAAACCATAGAAAAGAGGGTAGACTCTTTTCTGGAACAGTACCTTATACCTGTAGACCAAATATGGCAACCTACCGATTTCCTTCCAGACTCACAAAGTGAAAACTTTTATGAAGAAGTAAGGCAGATAAGAGGCGAAGCCCAAGAACTTGGGTACGACTTTTGGGTAGTTTTGGTTGGCGACACCATTACCGAAGAAGCACTTCCCACATACGAATCTTGGTTAATGGATGTTGAAGGCGTAGACCAACATGCCCGTAACGGCTGGTCTAAATGGGTACGCCACTGGACTGCCGAAGAGAACAGGCACGGGGATGTTTTAAACAAGTATCTATACCTGTCTGGCCGTGTTGACATGAAAGAAATTGAAAAAACCACGCAGCACATGATTGCCGATGGTTTTGATATTGGAACTGGAAGAGACCCCTATAAAAACTTTGTTTATACGTCTTTTCAAGAACTGGCAACCAATATTTCGCATAAAAGAGTGGGGCAATTGGCCAAAAAAAGAGGCAATAAAATGCTGGCAAAAATGTGCAACGTTATTGCAGGCGATGAAATGAGGCACCATTTGGCCTATCGTGAATTTGTAAAAATTATTTTTGATTACGACCCCAGCGAAATAATGATTGCCTTTGCAGATATGATGAAAAGAAAAATTGTTATGCCTGCACAGTTTGTTCGCGAATCTGGCGACCAAATTGGGAGTGCCTTCGAAAATTTCTCGAATGCCGCACAAAGACTGGGCGTTTACACCACTTTTGATTATATAGATATTCTACAGCGACTTAACCAATATTGGGAAATCGACAAAATAAATGAATTAAACGATAAGGCCGAAAAAGCCAGGGATTACCTAATTGCTTTACCCAATCGATTAAAAAGGATTTCCGAAAGAATGGCAGTTCCACAAGATCCCCATATTTTTAAGTGGGTCGAGGCAAACGGGGTATTATAAAAATATATAGCCCGCCACAAATAAAAAATTGTGGCGGGCTTTTTTTTGACTTTTATCTAATTATTCTGTGAGGTTTCCTACAGATCGAATTTAATTCCTTGTGCCAAAGGAAGCTCTGTTGTATAATTAATAGTGTTGGTCTGGCGCCTCATATAAACTTTCCATGCATCGGAACCACTTTCGCGGCCGCCGCCGGTTTCTTTTTCACCGCCAAATGCGCCACCAATTTCTGCTCCACTGGTACCTATGTTTACATTTGCTATTCCACAATCCGAGCCTTGATGCGATAAGAAGTATTCGGCTTCCCGTAAATTATTGGTCATAATAGCCGAAGAAAGTCCTTGAACAACCCCGTTTTGCAATTCAATGGCATTTTCTATGCTTCCGTTGTATTTCATTAAGTATAAAATGGGTGCAAAAGTTTCGTGCTGTACAATTTTAAAATCGTTTTTTGCCTCGGCAATTGCGGGCTTGACATAACAACCGCTTTCGTAACCATTTCCTTCAAGCTGGCCACCTTCAACCAAAATAGTCCCACCTTCTTCCTGTACTTTTTTAAGGGCGTTTAAATAATTGTTTACGGCATCTTTATCGATCAATGGGCCAACATGGTTATTTTCGTCCAACGGGTCTCCTATCCTTAGCTGTTTATAGGCATCTACAATGGCATTTTTTACTTCTTCGTAAACAGCTTCATGTACAATCAATCTTCTGGTGGAAGTACAACGTTGCCCGCAAGTTCCAACCGCACCAAATACTGCACCGATAACCGTCATTTTAATATCGGCATCGGGGGTAACAATAATGGCGTTGTTTCCGCCAAGTTCCAACAACGATTTCCCCAATCTGGCCGCTACTGCCTGCGCTACTATTTTCCCCATACGTATAGATCCCGTAGCCGAAACCAATGGTACTCTTTTATCGTTGGCAAGCCACTTGCCTACTTTATAATCTCCTGTAATTAAACACGATATTCCTTCCGGAAGGTTGTTTTCATTAAGCACTTCTGCAATTAATTTCTGGCAAGCAACTGAGACAACCGGAGTTTTTTCTGATGGTTTCCAAATGCACACATCGCCACAAACCCATGCAAGGGCAGTATTCCATGACCATACGGCCACAGGGAAGTTAAATGCCGAAATAATGCCTACAACCCCCATGGGATGCCACTGCTCGTACATGCGGTGCCCTGGACGCTCCGAATGCATGGTTAAACCATGAAGTTGACGTGAAAGCCCAACTGCAAAGTCGCAGATATCTATCATTTCCTGTACTTCTCCCAAACCTTCTTGATAAGATTTTCCCATTTCATAGGAAACCAGTTTACCAAGTGCCTCTTTATTTGCCCGGAGCTTGTCTCCAAATTGCCTAACGACCTCCCCTCTTTGTGGTGCCGTAACTTTACGCCATTCCTTAAAGGCCTTTTCGGCCGTGCCTATTACTTTTTCATAATCTTCTTTGGTAGTAGCCTTTACTTGAGCAATGGTTTCCCCATCAACCGGAGAAACAGAAGCAATTGCGCTACCGCCAGAAAACCAGTTGCTTCCCGTTGAAGTTCCGTTGTTAATGGTTTCCAGACCGAGTTGTTGTAATGTTTCAGAAATTTTTGAAGTCATTTCAATCATTATTTTTATAACTTTTTATGTTGTTTTTGTTTCAAATTTCACTAAATATATGAATTCTTTATGGAAAGCATTCATATCTATCTATAAACCTTCATTTTGAGTTTATACTTGCCCGTAAAAAAATTCTTCTTGTCCTTCAAAAATACTTATAAATGGTTTGGCGGGTTAATAAATGATAGTATTTTTGCTCCTTATTTTAAAACAATCTAAATAAAAACAACAATGAAACATCTTGCCCTGCTTTGTCTGTTAATGGCTAGCTTAGGCTATGCCCAACAGCCAATAGTAAATGGAAATGTAACCGATGAACATAACATTTCCGTTCCGTATGTATCTGTTTTGGTAAAGGAAACACAAAAGGGAACAACCACAGGTAATAATGGGGATTACGAAATAGCTTTGCCCAAAGATGGAAGTTATACGTTACAGTTTTCGGCCATAGGTTATGAAACCATCAGTAAAAAAATAAATGTTGTTTCTTCTTCAAAACTCGAACTTAACATAATACTGAATGAAACATTAGAAGAATTAAATGAAGTTGTAATTACTTCCAACAGGACGCGCGAAACACTTGACGAAGTGCCTTCATCGGTTTCAGTTTTATCTTCCAGACAAGTACAAACCCTCGCCCAGACCAGTAATAGCGTAGCCGATGTTTTGACCGAAATTCCAGGAATAGCACTCAGCACAAACCAAACCAGTAACGTAGGCCAAACGCTTAGGGGTAGAAACATGCTTGTGCTAATAGATGGGATTCCGCAATCTACGCCTTTAAGAAGGGGCGGCAGGGACATTAATACTATTGACCCAAGCACCATAGAACGCATAGAGGTTATAAAAGGAGCTACCGCCATTTATGGGAATGGTGCCGATGGCGGAATTTTAAATTACATCACGAAAAAACCTAAAACCGGGAAAAAAATTGAAAGTACGACAACCATTGGCGCAGAAGGTTCGTTGGTAGACATCGACAATACCGTAGGCTCAAACATTACTCAAACTTTTGCTGGCCACCTCAACAAAATAAAATATGTTGCCAGCGGAAGTTTTAGGCAGACCGGTGTCTACAAAGATTCGGACGGAGTAGTTATGTCTCCTTATTACGGCTTGGGGGAAACCAGCCAATACAGTTTGTTTGGAAAGATAGATTATTCTATTACAGACAAACAGTCTATTGAGTTGATGTATAATTATTTCAGCAGCAATCAAGACACGCAATATATTGCCCAATTGGGAGAATATGGGGTAACCCCCACAATTGGTGTACTTGGCGAAGACCCGGGCGAAGACCAAGGAAATCGTTACAACCACAATGTACAACTTACCTATGATTATGAACAGATTTTTAAGAACACTGATTTTAGGCTGAATCTTTATCTTCAGGATTTTAAAACCGTTTATGGGTATACCGATAGTTTTTACGACCCCAATCTTGGGTACGACGGCGGACAATCCAGTATTGTTTCAACTAAAAAAGGGGCCCGTTTTAATTTTAAAACCTCTTATGCCTTCGGAAGCGTAACTGGCGATTTATTGTATGGCTTGGATGCACTAAACGACAATACTTCTCAACTGCTGGTCGATGGCCGTGCATGGGTTCCGGAAATGGACATGAAAAACCTTGCCCCTTATGCACAATTAAAAACCCTATATGGCAACTTTGTGTTTAAGGCGGGAATCCGTTTCGAAAACATTAAAATAGACATTCCGAGCTATATAACCCTTGAAAGGTACAATCTTGGGGAGACAACGCCAAACAGTGGCGGCGTGGCTATTGAAGGCGGTGAACTGGATTATAACGCAACAACATTTAATGTTGGATTAAAATACAACAAATGGTCTGTTTTTAAACCGTTTGTTAGCTTTTCGCAGAGTTTTTCTATAGCCGACCTGGGCAGAACTTTGCGCTCTGCCACCGAAAATACGGTTAGTCAGATTAATTCTGAAGCCGTTATTGCCAACAATTACGAAGTTGGCTTTAATAGCCGGTTAGGGAAAACCCGCTTAAGCGGTGCATATTTTATAAGCACCTCCGATTTAGGCTCAACATACAGCGAAACCGAAAGCGGTGCTTTTGAAATTTTACGTCAGCCCGAAAAAGTTTATGGGTTTGAACTTGCCTTGGACACCGAATTGCTACGAAATCTGGATTTTGGTACTTCCGTATCGTATACCGAAGGTAAAATTGACAGCCAAGACAATGGAAATTACAACACATACATGGGCGGCGACAGAATACCACCCATAAAGACCGTAACTTATCTGGCTTACAATTGGCAAAACAAATTTGATGTAAGACTATCTTATATCTACAGCGGTGATAGAAATAAATTTGACCCAAACGATAACGGAGATTATACCTACGGAAAAGGTTCAGTGGAAAGTTTTAATATTGTAAACCTAACCTCGCATTACCAGCTAACTCCTTCAACCAAAATAGGGCTGGGTATAAGAAATTTATTCAACGAAGATTATTACAATTTAATAGCTCAATGGGCCGCGAGGGACGGAGATTACATAAAAGCCAACGGAACGCAGTTCAATCTTTCTTTAACTGTAAACCTTTAATGTAAAACGTCTTTTGTGAACAACAGAGTACTTTTAAAATATCATTCTGTTTTCGGAATTATAGCCGGTATTTTCTTATGCATTCTAGGAATTACCGGTTCTATTTTAATTTTTAACGAAGATTTCGATTCCAAAACATTTAAAGAGTACAAAGTTGATGCTTCATCAGATGTTTTACATCTCGATTTGGCCATTGCCAATATCCAACAGGAATTTCCCAAATGGAATACGCGTATTATTCATTTTAAAAAAGGAGAAACCATTGTTTTTAATATAAGGCGCCCAGACGCCAGAAGATTGGTATTTGTACATCCGGAAACAGGCAACATAATAGGCAATATCGACGAAAATGCCCTTTTTACCAAATGGCTTTTAAAGCTCCATTACTCCTTGCATTCTGGATTAATTGGTAGGTTTTTGGTCTTGTTTGCAGGCATATGTTTTTTATTGTCCATACTCACGGGCATTGTATTGTACCGAAAAGTAATTATAAAAACATTGCTGTTTAAAACAAAGGTCAAAACTGCCAACAAACGTTCTTTTTATTCTGCCATGCATAGGTACGTTGGGGTCTGGGCACTAATATTGAATTTAATTTTAGTGATAACAGGAATATTTTTGGCCTATAAAGTAGTCCAGTCTGGCATGGTTAAGGCCAAAACCCCAGCACCGCCTTTAGTAACAGCTTCTTTAGAAAAATCACTGAAAAACATTCAAGACAATACTCCCGATTTTAACGCCACCTATATCCGGCTTCCATCGACCAAAGAAGGGACCATAACCGTAAACGGAACATTTGCCAACGATCCTTTTTTTTATAGCCAGTACTACAACAAAATCCAATTAGATTATGCAACCGGGGCCATTGAACAAATTGTAAAAACCAAAGAACAGCCATTAGTATATAAGCTCAACAGCATGATTTTACCCTTACACTTTGGTCAGTATGCCGGGATTTTTGGTAAAATACTATATGCTTTTATTGGTTTATCGGGCCCTTTTCTATCTATAACAGGGTACTTTATTTGGTATATCAGGAGAAAACAATAAACTGTCTGGATGCAAGTATAAAAACCTAATCTTCTCCTACCACATACCGTTCGTCAACAGGCATTACGGTTCCACAGTTATCACAGGTCCTAAGAGATTTGTCGTTATAGAAATGCTTAAAATGTTTTAAAAAATCTTTTTCAATGTCGTTTAAAGGAAAATAAACCTCATAAAGTTTATGGTTGCAATTATCGCAATACCACAATAACCCATCTTTAATATGGAGGTCTTTTCGTTTCCGTTCTACCACAAGGCCAATGGAACCTTCTTTGCGTATGGGAGAATGCGGTACTTTAGCGGGGTGCAGATACATATCTCCCGGGCCAAGCTTCATTATGTGCTTTTTACCCCCGTCCTGTACATGAACTTCTATATTCCCCTCGATTTGATAGAAAAGCTCTTCGGTTTCGTTATAATGGTAATCCTTACGGGCATTTGGCCCGGCAACCACCATAACGATATAGTCATCGGCTTCTTTGTACAGGTTTTTGTTTCCCACGGGCGGTTTCAGCAAATCCCTGTTTTCTTCTACCCATTTATTTAAATTGAAAGGTTTTTTGATAGCCATTTTTTTGAACATTGATTATTTAAACAACAAGAATTTTATTTAAAATTAATCAACTCCCCGTTAAGAAAGAAAATAACGCCTGCTTTTTTTGATATTGATTTTATTTGGACGGCGATTTGTAAAAAATCTGCGTGTAATACAATGTCCCTTTGGCATCTTTTGCAACCGAAACTGCCGTATGTGTATAGTTGCCAATTATATTTTTATGATGGCCTTCACTGGAAATCCAACCTAACACAACCGATTGGGCATCCGGATAATTTTTGGCCACATTCTCTGAGACTGCTTCAGCTTGGGTAGATTTTGACAAAAGTGTTGCCCGACCTTCAAAATTATTATGGTTTATATTTCCGGTACTTACCATATATTGGGTTTGCTCGGCAGCATATTTATAAATACTGGCATCGTATTCCAAACTGTTCAACCCTTCTTTGTTTCTATACTTGTTTACCTCATCGATAACGGCGGCTTCATGCTCGGGATTGGTGTTGGCCGTAACATATTCCTGCTCCAATTCCCCTACTTCTTCATTAGAGCACGACAACATTACAATGCATATTGCAAAAAAATATTTTTTCATACCTGATACGTTTTAAACGGTCATGTATCAGAAAAGGGGCCGTAAAATCTCATATTTCCTTTAAAGAATTAAAATTATTCTTATAAAAGAAAAAGTAATGAAGTTGGGAAAAGAATTGGGAATAAACTATTTTAGTATCGTAATACCGTAAATATAACGAAGTTTCATGAAAAATATTGCTACTCTTTTTCTTCTGATATTGTTTTTTTCGTCCTGCAACCAAAAAACACCTTCAAATACTCAAAAACCTAGCCCAGCCCCAACCGAAGAAAGCAATAAAAGTAACTTCGGAATTGTTATTCACGGCGGTGCCGGTACTATTTTGAAAAAAAACATGACCGATTCGATGGAAACGGCCTACAAAGCAAAATTGGAAGAAGCCATAAAAACCGGTTATGCTATTTTGGAAAAAGGCGGGAGCAGCCTTGATGCAGTTCAAAAAACCATCAATGTTCTGGAAAACTCACCCCTTTTTAATGCCGGGAAAGGAGCTGTCTTTACCAATGATGGAAAAAACGAGCTCGACGCTTCCATTATGGACGGCAAGACCCTAAACGCCGGAGCTGTTGCCGGGGTAACCACGGTAAAAAACCCTATCGACCTGGCCAGGGCCGTTATGGAAAATTCAGACCATGTAATGTTTGCAAGGGAAGGTGCCGAACAATTTGCAAAAGAACAGGGAATCGAGCTGGTTGACCCCTCTTATTTTTATACCGAAAACAGAATGAAAGCCTTAAAACGGGCACAGGAAAGAGAAAAAGTAGCGCTTGACCATGATGACAAAACTGCTTTTTACGACCCATATGTTAAAGATGAAAAATTTGGGACTGTTGGCTGTGCCGCATTGGACAAAAATGGGAATCTTGCCGCTGGAACTTCGACTGGAGGAATGACCAATAAGCGCTGGGGACGCGTGGGCGATTCACCAATTATTGGTGCGGGAACCTATGCAAACAATAAAACATGCGCTATTTCTTCTACCGGATGGGGCGAATACTTTATTCGTGGGGTTGTAGCTTACGATATTTCTGCCATGATGGAATATGGCGGGAAAAGTTTACAGGAAGCCGCCCAAACCGTTATTCAGCAAAAATTGCCGGAACTAGGTGGCGATGGCGGCATTATTGCCATAGACCATGAAGGAAATGTGGCCATGGAGTTTAATACTGCCGGAATGTACCGCGCCACTATGAATGCCAAAGGCGAACTATACATCGGGGTTTATGGCGAATAAAGCAAAACATACAGAACATTTATAAAAAAATCGATTAATTAGAGGGTAAAACTATTTATTCTGATGTACTTTTACCTCATACAAAGCATTTTTTATGTCAACCAAAAAAGTACTTTTCTTCCTATTGGCCATCTTACTTATTGGCTGTAAAAACAAAAAAGAGGACATCCAAGCACAAAAAGAAAACCTGTTTAAGTACAGGGCCTATATCTCTGACGTTTCCCCGGGGATTATTTCGGCAAAAAGCGATGTCCGCGTAGTTTTAAAAAATCCGGTAAGCAGCCTAAACGACAATATGGTCTTGGATGATGATATTTTAAAGGTATCTCCACAAACCAAAGGAAAAGTAATGGCCCTAAATAACCAGACCATTGCTTTTATTCCTGAAAAAGGTTTTAAACAAGACACCGAATATACTTTTTCGTTGGACCTTGAATCGCTTATAGACGACATTCCTTCAGACCTTGAAACGTTTACTTTCAAGGTAAAAACCTTTAAACAGCAATTTAACATCACCACAGACAATCTTCAGTCGTACAACAAAGATTGGCAATACCTCAACGGGACCCTCCGCAGTAGCGATGTAATGGACCTTAAAACGGCCAAAAGCCTGGTAACGGCCTATCAAAACGGCAAAGAACTCACCATTAAATTTGATGAAACCGTAAAAGAAGGAACGCAAATCCCTTTTAAAGTAGACAGCATTCAACGCTACGAAGAAGATTCTGAAATCGATATCCATTGGGATGGCAACAATGTAAAAATCCATGACAAAGGAGATGCAGTAATTAAAATTCCCGGGAAAAACAATTTCACCATTATAGACATAAATACATATGAAGGCGAAAACCAATATCTGGAAATAAACTTTTCCGATCCGCTTAAAAAATCTCAAAATATAAAAGGGCTTGTAACGCTTGAAAATGCAGGCGATTTAAAATTTATTATCGACGGCAATATTTTAAAGGTATATCCACAACAGCAAATAAAAGGCAGTGTAAACCTAAGTGTATTTCAAGGAATTGAAAGTACCGATGGTTACAAGCTAAAAAACATTTTTAGCGAAAAAGTTGCCTTCGAGCAGCTAAAACCTCAAGTAAGACTTCTTAGCAGTGGCAATATATTGCCTTCTTCAAATAACTTAAAAATAAATTTTGAGGCCGTAAACCTAAAAGCGGTAGATGTTACGGTTATTAAAATATACAAAAACAATATCTTGCAGTTTCTTCAGAATAACGACTTAAACGGTACGGGAAATCTGAGGAGCGTAGCAAGACCAATTGCAAGAAAGGCCCTTCAGCTACAGAGCAACCTTACCAAAAATACCGGAAATTGGCGGGCTTATGCCATCGATTTAAGAGAGCTTATTAACCCCGATCCAGGAGCCATTTACCGCGTAGAATTTTCCTTCGGAAGAAAATATAGCGCTTATTCATGTACAGACCCCGAAGACAAAGAATCTTTTGAACTGAATGATTTTGAAGATTTTGATGAAGAAATGGCCTCCACCAATCAATGGAACCCCACAGACGATTCTTATTATTACGATGATTATTACTACGATTATAACTGGGACGAAAGAGAAGATCCGTGCAGCAATTCTTATTATTACGACAAAACGATAAAAACAAATGTAATTGCCAGCGATATTGGCCTTACCGTGAAAAAGGGGAAAAACGAAAGTTATTTTGTAAGTGCCAATGATATTGTAACTACAAATCCGTTGCCAGGCACCAAAGTTACCTTTTACAATTACCAGCAACAGCCTATTGGGTACGTAATTACCGAAACATCGGGAACTTCTATTTTTGATTCCGAAACTCCTGCCTATTTTGCAATTGCAGAACGAAACAAACAAAAAACATACATTAAGCTAAACGACGGGAACGCCTTATCGGTAAGTAAATTTGATGTTTCGGGTGCCGAGCTTCAAAAAGGGCTTAAAGGTTTTATGTATGGCGAGCGTGGTGTATGGCGCCCTGGCGATACCTTGTTCCTTAATTTTATCCTGAACGATAAAAACAGCCCCATTCCAGCATCACATCCGGTAAAATTCGAGCTTACCGACCCTTATGGAAAAATTGTCCATAAAGAAATAAAAAACAGTAGCATTGGCGGGTTCTATAATTTCAAAGTGGTAACCAGCCCCAATGCCCCAACCGGAAATTGGCTGGCCAAAATACAAGTTGGAGGCGCCTCGTTCTCTAAAAGCCTAAAAATTGAAACCATCAAGCCAAACCGCTTAAAAATAAAGGTCGATTTTGAAGATGAAATTTTAAGTCCGCAAAAACCCATTAACGGCAACATGGCGATAACATGGTTGCACGGTGCCATTGCCAAAAATTTAAAAAGTGACATCCAAATAAGGTTTACCGCTACAAAAACTACTTTTGACGGGTACCCGAATTATGTTTTTGACGACCCCACGCGCAAGTTCAATACAGAAGACCAGACCGTTTTTGACAGCAAAATAAATGCCGAAGGTAAAGCCAGCTTTAACCTTGTGCCACAATTAAAAGGAAAAGCCCCCGGAATGCTTAAAACCACTTTTATTACCAAAGTTTATGAAGATGGAGGCGATTTTAGTACCGACGTATTTTCTAAAACCTATTCTCCGTACAGCACATACGTTGGCCTTAGGGTTCCCGATGGCGATGCCAGAAGAAATATGCTCCTAACAGATGAAAAACACACTTTTGAAGTGGCAACCGTTGACAAAGACGGAAAACCAAAAGCAGTAAAAAATATTAAAGTGTCCATCTATAAAATAGACTGGCGCTGGTGGTGGGATACTTCAGAAGATAACCTCTCCAGTTTCAACGGAAGCAATTACCAAGATGAAGTTTTTACCTCAACATTAAATACGGATGCCAATGGAAAAGCCAATTTTAAATTCGAATTAAAATATCCTGAATGGGGGCGCTATTTGGTACGCATAGAAGACCCCGAAAGTGGTCATGCCACTGGAGAAACAGTTTATTTTGATTGGCCGGGATGGGCGGGAAAATCTAAAAACCAAGACCCAGAAGCAGCAACCATGCTTGTTTTTTCTTCTGATAAAGATACCTACAACGTTGGGGAAAAAGCAACGGTTACTTTTCCTTCAAGTGAAGGCGGTAGAGCTTTGGTAACCGTAGAAAACGGAAGCGAAGTGCTTAAATCCATGTGGGTAATCCCTGAAAAAGACGAAACTAAATTTGAATTGCCGATTGAAGAATTATATACCCCGAATATTTATATACACATTTCGTTAATCCAACCCCATGCTTCTACGGTAAACGATGCCCCCATTCGTATGTATGGTGTAATCCCGATAACGGTTAACAACCCGGAAACAATTTTAAAGCCTACCATTACCATGCCCAATAGTTTGAAACCGGAAGAACGTTTTAAAATTAAGGTCGGCGAAAGTAACAACAAGGCAATGACATATACCGTTGCCGTTGTAGACGAAGGTCTGCTGGACCTAACCCGTTTTAAAACTCCAAATCCGTGGGATACCTTTTTTGCCCGGGAAGCTTTAGGTGTAAAAACCTGGGATGTATACGATGATATTATTGGTGCATTTGGTGGCCGTATCGATCAAATTTTCAGTATTGGTGGAGATGGCATGGCTGCTGGGGCAAAAAACAAAAAAGCCAACCGGTTCAAACCCATGGTGGTGTATTTAGGCCCCTATCAGTTAAAAGAAGGCGAAACAAATACACATACCATTAGCGTTCCAAAATATATTGGTTCGGTAAGGACAATGGTAATTGCTGGAAATATTAGTGAAAATGCCTACGGAATTGCCGAAAAAACAACACCTGTAAAAAAACCGTTAATGGTATTGGCTTCGGCACCAAGAAAAATTACGCCCAAAGAAACAGTTACTTTACCGGTAACGGTTTTTGCCATGGAAAAAAACATTAAAAATGTAACCGTGAGCATTAAAAAGAATAAGGCTTATGAGATTATTGGCGAAAGCAGTAAAACCATTTCTTTTAGCCAGCCCGATGAACAAATGGTTTATTTTGATGTACAGGTAAATCAAATTGCAGGTATTGGCGAAGTAGAGGTCCAAGCCACTTCCAACGGAGAAAAGGCATCGTATAAATTAGAACTGGATGTGGTAAATCCAAATCCGTTTACAACTTCCGTAAAGGATCTCACTTTAGAAGCAGGTGCCAAACAAGAATTTAACCTAGAAACTTTCGGGATTGATGGCAGTAATAGTGCACAAATAGAATTTTCTACGCTTCCGCCCATGAATTTCACGGGCCGTTTGCAATACCTCATTCAATACCCGCACGGATGTGTCGAGCAGACAACGTCTTCTGTTTTTCCACAACTATATTTGAACGATATTTTTGATTTGACCTTTGATAAGAAAAAGAAAGTTCAGCAAAATATTGAAAAAGCAATCAATAGGTTGAGCAATTTCCAGTTGCCAAATGGCGGTTTCTCGTATTGGATGGGACAAAACCAAGCCAATGAATGGGGAACATCGTATGCCGGACATTTTTTGTTGGAAGCCGAGCAAAAAGGATATGTGCTTCCCATTGGTTTTAAATCGAAATGGACACAATACCAACAACAACTGGCAAAACAATGGCGAAACTCCGATTACAGCTCGAGCCTTAACCAAGCATACCGGCTTTATACGTTGGCCCTGGCAGGAAACCCCGACGTTTCTTCCATGAACCGCTTACGGGAAACACCTAGCATCTCTAATGAAGCCAAGCATAGATTGGCAGCTGCATATGCCCTTATTGGCCAACAACAGGCAGCTACAGCTATTTTTAAAGAGGCAAATATTAGCTTCGAGCCTGTTAAATACGATTATTACACATATGGTTCTACCGAAAGAAATGAAGCCATGGCACTAGAAACCCTTGTGCTCCTTAAAAATAAAAACGAAGCACAGCAAATAGCCAAGACCGTGGCCAAGAACCTGGCATCTCAAAAATGGATGAGCACCCAAACCACAGCATATTGTTTGCTTTCCATGGCTAAGTTTGCCGAATATATAGGAGGAAAAGGCATTTCGGCATCATTTACGGTAAATGGTAGTAACGATAAGGTAGAAACCGAAAAGGCATTGGCAAACAGAGCACTTGAAATCCATAAAGGAAGCAATCCCATCAACATAGAAAACAAAAAAGACGGAACCCTGTTTGTACGTGTAATCTCTACCGGAAAACTCCCTGTTGGGGAAGAAAAAACAGAACAACGCAACCTTAAAGCAATTGTAGCATATAAAGGACGCGATGGTAAAAACATTGCTATAGATAAACTTACACAAGGCACAAATTTTATTGCCGAGGTAACCATTACCAATACCAAGGGCGATGCCATAAAGGATGTTGCCCTTACAGAAATATTTCCTAGCGGATGGGAAATTGTAAACACCCGTTTTACCGACTTTGGTTCTTTTGCCGACAACGATGCAAATTATACCGATATAAGAGACGACCGTTCCAATTTCTATTTTGACCTCAAAGGGAACGAAAGTAAAACATTCCGTATTTTGTTAAATGCATCATATTTAGGCAAGTACTATTTACCGGGGATACAATGCGAAGCTATGTACGACAATGATTTTATGGTAAGAACACAAGGTAAATGGGTAGAAGTAGTTCAATAAAATTCAGCTGGCAATAAGAAATTGAACTTAAAAAAATGATGGCATTTATAAAACAACTTCTTAGCGATATTGGCAAATTTTTATTTGTAAAGCATCGCATAAAAAGTATTGCCGTTATAGTTTTGCTTGTATGCTATTATTTTTGCCTTCCAAAAGTACTTTTTACCGATTCCACATCTACGGTTATAGAAAGTGAAGATGGTCAATTATTAGGTGCCAGAATTGCCGATGACGAGCAATGGCGCTTCCCGATAAGCGACACTCTACCTGAAAAATTCAAACAATGCATTATACAGTTTGAAGACGGGTATTTTTACAGCCATCCCGGGTTTAATCCGGTATCTATTGCAAAAGCCCTGTATGCCAATATAAAGTCGGGAAAAATTGTACGTGGCGGAAGTACCCTTACCCAACAAGTTATTAGGCTTTCCCGGGAAGGAAAACAGCGCACCTATTTTGAAAAATTCATTGAGTTGATACAAGCTACGCGCCTTGAAATAAAGTATACCAAAGATGAAATTTTAAACCTCTATGCGGCACATGCCCCATTTGGGGGAAATGTGGTAGGGCTGGAAGTTGCTTCTTGGCGTTATTTTGGGGTGGCTCCAAGTAGGCTTTCCTGGGCAGAAAGTGCAACATTGGCCGTATTGCCAAATGCCCCTTCATTAATTTATCCCGGAAAAAACAAAAAGCGGTTGCTTAAAAAAAGAAACCGGTTATTAGAAAAACTATACCAAGAAAATATTATAGACTCGTTAACATTCCGCTTAGCTATTACCGAAGTACTTCCGCAAAAACCTTATCCTTTGCCCCAAGAAGCCCCCCATTTTTTACAATTCGCCTCCTCTAGATATAAAGGAAAAAAATTAAGGTCAAGCATCAATTATACGCTTCAAAAACAGGTAAATAACATTGTAAAAAGGCATTACGAGGTGCTCAAACAAAACCAGGTATACAATATTGGCGTTTTAATCCTTGATATAGAAACACGAAAAGTCCTTGCCTATGTTGGCAATGCCCCCACTACCAAAAGGCATCAAAAAGATGTAGATGTAATTCAGGCACCCCGTAGTACGGGAAGCATTTTAAAACCCTTTTTATATGCAGCCATGCTTGATAGCGGCGAATTGTTGCCAAACACCTTGGTTGCCGACGTACCTACACAAATTGCAGGTTACAGCCCAAAAAATTATAACGAGCAGTATTCGGGGGCAGTGCAAGCAAAAAAAGCATTGGCAAAATCGCTCAACGTCCCTGCGGTTCGCCTTTTACAGGAATACGGATTGGATAAGTTTAGGGAGCAACTATATGCCTTTAAACAAAAAGACATTGACAAACCTGCCGATTATTATGGCCTATCCCTCATTCTGGGCGGGGCCGAAAGCAATTTGTGGGATTTGTGCAAGGCCTATGCCGGGATTGCTTCAACGGTAAACCATTATACCGGAACATCCAGTGAATATTATTCAAATGAATTTATAGAGCCAGTATTCCTTCAGCAAGGAAAAGCAGATTTTGGTACGCTTCAAATGGAAAAACCAGTTTTTGATGCCGGCAGCTTCTTTTTAACCTTAAATGCCCTAAAAGAGGTAAACCGTCCCGAAGGCGATGAAGCCTGGGAGTTTTTCGATTCTTCTAAAGAAATTGCATGGAAAACAGGCACCAGCTACGGAAACCGCGATGCATGGGCAATAGGAGTTACAAAAAAATATGCGGTTGGTATTTGGGTTGGCAATGCCGATGGTGAGGGCAGGCCATTATTAACCGGCATCAACAGCGCAGCCCCTATTCTTTTTGACGTTTTTGACATTTTACCACAAACCGCATGGTTTACAACCCCTTTTGATGCCTTAACAGAAGTAACCGTTTGCCAGAACAGCGGCTTTTTGGCCTCGCCCATCTGCCCGGCCAAACAACTACAAGTGCCCAATTTTGGCACAAGGTTTAAGGTTTGCCCCTATCACCAACTGGTACATTTGGACAAACAAAGGCAATTTCGCGTGAATGCTTCTTGCTATCCCATGGAAAAAATGATTACAGAGCCATGGTTTAAACTTCCGCCGTTAATGGAATATTATTACAAAAACACCAACGCCAATTATAAAAGCCTGCCGCCCGTAAAATTTGGTTGCCAAAACAACGACGAAAATTTATTGGATTTTATATACCCAAAAAACCATAGCAAAATTGTACTTACCAAAAATTTTAAAGGAAAGACAAACGAACTTATTTGCAGGATTGCGCACCCAAAAAGCAATGCCATTGTATTTTGGTATTTAGACGAAACCTATATTGGGGAAACAAAAACATTTCACGAAGTGGCAATACTCCCTGCCCCCGGAAAACATACAATAACCGTTATAGACTCTTTTGGGAACGAAAAAAGCATTTCTATTGAAGTCGATAGAACATAAAAACTTTCTTTTCCACCACTTATTGAAACACGTATAGTGCGCAAAAATTTGTAACTTTCATACCGTAAAAAACTGTAAATGAAAGCTAAAAGCTTCTCCAATCTCGATAGAGATAAAATTGTTTCTACCATACAAAACACCACTTTCGACCTCATCGTTATTGGAGGCGGGATAACCGGAGCAGGCATATTGTTGGACGCTGCTTCCCGCGGACTTAAAACTGCATTGGTAGAAAAAGATGATTTTGCCTCTGGAACCAGCAGTAAATCTACCAAACTTATTCATGGCGGGTTACGCTATTTAAAACAATTCGACTTTTGGCTGGTAAGGGAAGTAGGTACCGAACGTGCCGTTGTGCATAATTTGGCGCCCCATTTGGTAATTCCCGAAAAAATGCTGCTTCCGCTAGTAGAAAAGGGGTCTTACGGAAAATGGCTCACTTCCATCGGATTGAAAGTTTACGACATCCTCGCCCAAGTAGAGGACGACGACCAAAGAAAAATGCTCGATAAAAAAGAAGCACTGGCACTAGAACCCTTACTTCCCAAAAAAATACTTAAAGGCGCCGGTTATTATGCCGAATATAGAACAGATGATGCACGGCTTACACTGGAAAACATTAAAACAGCGCTTCAATATAACGCAACGGCTATTAATTATACTAAAGTGGATGATTTTTTGTATGAAGATAAGCTTGTAAAAGGCGTTTGCGTAACCGATGCCATTAATGGCAAAAAATATAACATCCGTTCAAAATATGTCATCAATGCAACAGGCCCTTGGGTAGATGATGTACGATTAATGAATAACTCGAAAAAAGGAGATAGCTTGCATCTTACCAAGGGCATCCATTTGGTATTTCCACACGAAAAACTCCCCGTAAAGCAATCCATTTATTTCGATGTCCCCGACGGACGAATGATTTTTGCCATTCCCCGTGGAAAAATTACCTATGTGGGAACAACAGATACCAATTATACCGAAGACAAAAACGAAGTGTTTCCAGATATTGCCGATGCATTATACCTTATCGAAGCTGTAAACCATATGTTTCCAGAAATTAATTTAACCCTAAACGATATAGAATCGTCTTGGGCGGGGTTGCGGCCACTTATCCATGAGGATGGAAAATCGCCTTCTGAACTGTCCAGAAAAGACGAAATATTTGTATCCTCAACAGGTTTGGTCAGTATTGCCGGCGGAAAACTTACCGGATACCGAAAAATGGCAGAAAGGGCCGTTGATAAAATTGCCAAAAGAATTGAAGAAGACAGCAAACAAAAAATTAAAAAATGTACTACCGACAGTATTTCCCTCTGCGGTGGCCCCTGGAAAAATTATACCGAAGTAACGCAATACAAAAAAATACTTGAAAAGCAACTTGCCAGCGATGGGTTTACAAAAAGCGATATAAATTACCTGGTTTCCATATACGGAAAACAATGCGGTGAAATTTTGGAATATTATCGTACTTTTTTAGATAATGACCCTTGGTCAAAAATGATAAAAGCCGAATTTACCTTTACCGCAAAATATGAGCTTTTACAAAATCCGCTGGATTTTTTTATCCGCAGGACCGGCCGTTTGTATTTTAACATAGAAAGCGTAAAAACCTATTTGCCGGTAATTCTCGAAGAATATCAGCGGCTTTTTAACGCAACTGATGAAACCATAAACAATTATAGAATTGAAATTAATAACCTCATAAAAAAACATTCTATTGTGAGCAATTAATTATATATACGGTGGTTGTGGTGCATTTTAAAAACTTCCAAATGAAAAAAACTAAAGAAAATAGCGAACATTATTTTTGGGGAGAAAATTGTAGCGGATGGCATTTGGTAAAGTCCCAAAGTCTAAGTGTAATTGAGGAATCCATGCCACCGAACACTCAGGAGAAAAAACATTATCATAATAATTCCCAGCAATTTTTTAGAATTTTAAGCGGAAAGGCAACTTTCGAAATAGAAAATGAAACAATAGAAGTACAAAATGGAGAAGGAATATACATCCCCCCGAAAACAAAACACCGTATACGGAATGATCAATCAGAAAATTTAGCGTTTATAGTAATTTCTGAACCGACAACTCGTGGAGACAGATACGACATAGATGAATAAAAAAATACCGCAACAAGCTAAAATAGCATATTAACTCCTTCAAAAATGAATCGATTGAAATGGAAAAAATAATCAAAGAATTAAAAATTCAAATTACAAAAGATAAAGCCTTCCAAAAATTTTTGAACGATTTTAACGAATGGTGGCCAAGGGAATATACATGGTCTCGGGACAAGTTAAAAGAAATTACGATCGACGATAAAGTGGACGGACTTTGTACTGAAATTGGCCCTCATGGGTTTCGTTCTGATTGGGGACGAGTTATAAAATTAACCGAAAACAAAGAAATAAGGTTGAAATGGCAAATAGGTCCCAAACGCGAACCAATTCCAGACCCAGAAAAGGCAAGCGAGCTTAAAATATTATTTAAAGAAATTGATGACGTGACAATAATGAAATTTGTACATCGGAATTTTGAAAATCACGGGAACGGTGCTGAAAATTACCGGAAAATGATGGGTGGGAAACAAGGTTGGGATTATATTTTGAATATCTTTAAAAAGTACTGCGAGAGATAAGCGGAATTTTTGAACAGGGATTGAACCAACTTTTCTCTAAACCAGAGAGAAATAATTGCTCCAAAACTTGTAAAATGTTATCTTCTGAGATAACTTTGTTAAAATGAATAGAAATATAATCTTCTACAAAAACTACTTTATTGAGTTTTACCAAAAGCAAGATCAAAAAGTAAAAGGGAAAATTCAATACGTTTTTGAGTTGATTAAACAAGTTGACCGAGTTCCAGAGAAGTTTTTAAAACATTTGACAGGAACTAACGGACTCTATGAAATCCGAATTGAATACCAATCGAACATCTATCGTATTTTCTGCTGTTTTGACGAAGGACAACTTGTAGTTCTTTTCAACGGGTTTCAAAAAAAGACCCAAAAGACACCGCAAAAAGAAATTGACAAAGCAAGACAATTAATGAAAGATTACTTCTATAACAAAAAATAATGGCTATGCAAAAATATAAAAAGATAAGAACATTTAACGAACTAATTGAGCTTGAGCACGGAAAAATCGGAACAGAAAGCCGAAACAAATACGAAGAAGGTGCGCAAATGTTTATTGTGAGCGAAATGCTGAAAGCCGCACGCAAAGAAGCGAAACTTACACAAGAACAATTGGCAGAAAGAGCTGGAACAAAAAAAAGTTACATTTCCAAACTTGAAAATGGAAAAGGGAACATCCAGCTTTCAACATTAATCCGAATTTTTGAACAGGGATTGAACCGAAAAATCGGATTCACTTTTCTGTAATGTACAGCCCCCCTATAAAGATTAGCATATTAATCCAGCTTTTCGGTAAGTTTCAAAAAAGTCTTTTTTGGGTCTTTTCCTTCGTATAAAACAGCATGAACGGCATCGATTATGGGCGTTTTAGATTTTCGCTTTTGTTTAGATGTAATAATATGTGCACTTTTGGTAGCATAATAACCTTCTGCAACCATATTCATTTCCATCATGGCACTTTTTACGGTATAGCCTTTGCCTATCATGTTGCCAAACATTCTATTTCTGCTAAAAACCGAATATCCAGTTACCAAAAGATCCCCTAAATAAGCCGAATTGTTTATGTTACGCTTCATTTTATGGATACGTTTAATAAACCGTTTCATTTCCCGTATGGCATTGCTCATTAAAAGTGCTTGAAAATTATCGCCATAACCCAACCCATGGGCAATTCCCGCAGCAATGGCATAGATATTTTTAAGTACCGCGGCATATTCGGTCCCTATAATATCATCGCTGATCTTTGTTTTTATGTAGGGCCCGGAAAGCCTATTGGCCATTTCCTTGGCCACTTTCTCATCAGAAGAAGCTACGGTTAAGTACGAAAGCCTTTCCAGGGCAACCTCTTCGGCATGGCACGGCCCCGTAATAATACCAATATTATTAAATGGCACATTGTACAGGTCGTGAAAATATTCGCCGACTATCAATCCGCTTTCGGGAACAATCCCTTTAATTGCCGAAAATATAACTTTTCCCTCCAATGAGACCGACAATTTGCTAAGCTCTTCATTTAAAAAAGCAGAAGGAATGGCAAAGATTAAATAATCTGCATATTCAACCGTGGCATTTATGGTATTGCTAAGTTTGAGCTTTTTAGTGTCAAACTCGACAGAACTTAAATAATTAGGGTTGTGCTGTTGTTTTAAAATATGGTCTTTAACATACGAACTCCGCATGTACCAACCAACTTCATCCAGATTTTCACACAACATTTTAACGAGTGCCGTAGCCCAACTACCACCACCCAAAACAGCCACTTTTATAGTATTGTCCATACTTTTTGCATTCAATTTGACGCCAAATGTAACTAATTTTTAAAACAAGATATTATTATTTGATTATCAATAAGTTACTGTTTTATTTTTTGATCTTGTTTACCAAGCATATGCATAAATCCTGCTTTAACAATAGATTATGATTTAAAATACAATGAAGCACGGGAACTTCCCGTTATATTGGTATAAAAATTAAGTTAGGTTAGTTGATTTTTTTGGTTGGTTATTTTGAAAAAACCGCTTTTTCCAAAAATGAAAAAGCGGTTTTTTATTTTTCTTCGGCAAAGAAATGCCCAAAAGTATTTTCTTATAGTTTAATTAACGCATGCATCTTGTTTGAATATGAAAATTTTCGTAAATTCATAGTTATTAACTTTCACATTATAAAAAATAAAAACTATGGGATTATTTTCATTTATTAAAGATGCAGGTGCAAAAATCTTTGGGGGTAAAACTTCTGCTGAAGAAGCTGCGGAAGCCGCCGCAAATAAAGAAGCTGCCATTAAGGCTGCAAATGCAAAAGCAGCAGCGGGCCTTTCAGAAACCATAAACGACCTAGATTTAAAGGTTGAAAACCTTAATATTTCCATTACCGGAGATACCGCAACCGTAACGGGAAGGGCCTATGACCAAAGCACAAAAGAAAAAGTAATCCTTGTTGTAGGGAACAGCGCGGGAATTGCCGTTGTGGACGACCAGATGGAAGTTGAAAACACAGAGCCCGAAGCACAATTCCATACCGTTGAAAGCGGGGATTCATTGAGTAAGATTGCCAAGAAGTTTTACGGGAACGCCATGAAATATCCCGTTATTTTTGAAGCAAACAAACCAATGCTTACAGACCCAGATAAAATTTATCCCGGTCAAGTATTAAGAATTCCCCATATAGAAGGATAAAAATAGCCTATCTGTAAAAGTTCATTTGGTCTATATATTCCCAAACTTTGGTGTTTAAAAGAGGCCTAATGTTCTTTCCATTGGCAATGGCATTACGAATAAAAGTGGATGATATCTCCATGATCGGGGCTTCCACTTTTTTTATTTTAGAATGGTTATCAAACTTGCTTTCTGGCTCGCCAACCTTATTAATTCTGGGATAAACATACATTTGGTAGCGCTCAAGAATTACATCGTAATTTTTCCATTTATGAAAGGTCCTCAAATTATCTTCGCCCATAATCAAGCAAAAGGCATAATCGGGATATTTTTCGTCTAAATAAGCAAGTGTGTTTACCGTATAATTGGGTTGCGGCAAACCAAATTCTATATCAGATGGTTTTAACTTATCGTAAGTTTCGGTTGCCCGGTATACCAGTTCAAACCTATGGTGATTGTCGAGCAGGGTATTTTTCTTTTTCAACGGGTTATGGGGCGTTACCACCAACCATACTTCGTCCAGGTCACTAAACTCTGCCATATGGTTGGCAATGGCCAAGTGCCCAATGTGAATTGGGTTAAAAGTTCCAAAATAAAGCCCCACCTTTTTTTGCATTAATCTTTTTTATTTAGTCCTATAAAATTAGCAACTAGGTTGTAAGCCTCTTGTTTTGCGGTATCCAGGTCGTAATTCTTGATAATTTCATCAAATTGTGGTGCCGTGGCCAATTCTACCGATGCTTTTGCAATACGCATATTTATTTTATCGTCGCTTTCGGTTTTTCGCTTTTTAAGCCTTATTTTCAGTTCGTCCACGCTTGGTGGTTTTACAAATACCGCCAGGGTTTGTGCTGGAAATTTCCTTTTTATGCGTAAGCCACCCGCTACGTCAATATCAAAAATCACATTCTTTCCTTCGGCCCAGATACGTTCTACTTCACTTTTAAGTGTTCCGTAAAAATTATCCCTGTAGACTTCTTCCCATTCCAGAAAATCGTCGTTTTTTATATGGTCTTTAAATTCTCTGGCCGATAAAAAATAATAATTTTCCCCCTCTTTCTCTTCGCCCCTTGGCGCTCTTGACGTGGCCGAAATAGAAAATTTCAAATTCAGCTCTGGGTAATTAAGTAAATGCCTAACAATAGTGGTTTTTCCACTTCCGGAAGGAGCTGAAAAAATAATAAGTTTCCCTTCGTTGCCGGTTTTATCTTGCATAGAATGTTTTTTGTTTTTTAATGAAAAAATACCTGTTAACTGTTTTTCACAACACATTGAGCATTTGCTCTTTTATTTTTTCCAACTCATCCTTCATTTGTACTACCAATTGTTGCATGGGGGCATAATTGGCCTTGGACCCAATGGTGTTAATCTCCCTGCCTATTTCCTGGCTTATAAAGCCCAATTTTTTACCATTGGAATCTTTTGAGTCTATGGTCTGCAAAAAGTAGTCCAAGTGGTTTGCCAAGCGTACTTTTTCTTCGGTAATATCAAATTTTTCAAGATAATAAATCAATTCCTGCTCAAAACGGTTCTCATCCACGTTCTCTTTTAAATCGGCAACTGCTTTTTCCAGGCGCTCCCTAACATGTACCAAACGTTCGGGGTCTATTTCTTCTACTTTTTTAAGCAGTGACAAGATACTTTCCACACGGACGATAAAGTCCTTTTCCAGCACGGCACCTTCATGAGAACGAAATGTGTTAATTTCTTTTAAGGCCTCCAGAAGTGCTTTTTTTATTTCGTCATATTCTTCTTGGTCAATTTCATCGCGGTCTGCTTTTAGGGCATCCGGCATTCTAACGGCCATTTTCAACAATTCAATTTCATCTTTTTCGGTAAAAGACGCTGGGTTTACGTTTCTCAATTGTGCTATGTATTCTTTTACAACATTTATGTTTACTTGAGAATTGGACGACTCTCCCGTTATTTCAACATACAGGCTAAAATCAATCTTGCCACGCACAAGGCTATTGGCAATAATGTTTCTAAGTTCTAACTCTTTTTCCCTATATGACGAAGGGATTCTTGCATTAAGGTCCAGATTTTTACTGTTAAGCGATTTTAACTCTACGGTGATTTTTTTTGAAGGAAGCTGAATAACGTTCTTCCCAAAACCGGTCATTGATTGTATCATGTTTGTCTTTTATCGATAGGCAAAAGTACGAAATAGTATAAGTTTTAAAAACCCGAAAAAACCTGATGTTCTGCAATATGGGCAACAACCCTGTTCAAAAACAAAAAAACCACGCTTTTGC